>NZ_CP138921.1:3602500-3902500 GCF_047124445.1 Shimia sp. MIT1388
GATTGGCGCGGATGCTGAAATCGGTGCCAATGCGGTGGTCACGGGCGATGTGCCTGCCGGGGCTGTGGTTGGCGGCGTGCCTGCGAAGGTTTTGAAAATGAAGCCGGGATACGGTGGCTAGATCACAGGATCGTGTGGCGTTTGGGCGGTTTGGGCTGTTGGCTGACCACGGCCTGTGGCTCGTCTTCGCCGTCCTCCCGGCGGCTCATTGGGCTGCGCCGGAACGCAGACTCTGCGCCACGCCGTATCTGTGCCAGCCGCTCTGCGTGTCCAAACAACGTGCCCGCAATCAGCCAGGTGGTGGGCGTGAGCGTGGCGTTGGGCAGCATATCGATCATGTTGAACCCCAGCATCAGGGCCAGCGGCCCAAGATAAGGTGACAGCCCGCGATCTTCGCGAGGGCCAGCCTGTTTGCGATCGATAAGAGAAAAGGAGGTCTCGTGCTGGAAACTGTCACGGTCAGCAACCCTGATCCAGCCCAACTCACGGTGCACAAGGAAAATCGGCAGGGCCATCAGGCCAAACTGCGCGATGTATCCGGCCCAGCCCCAGACCCCGATCACAATGATCCAGTACCCGTCAGTGACCGAGGTGATCAGCCCGGTTGTTGGGTTGTGGATGTGATTGCGCCCCCAGATGCCCCAGCCAAACAACGGTTTTTCCAATGCCCGATCAAGTAACACGTCCTCGTTCTCGATCCGGAAACTCAGCGAATGCGCCCGCTCTGCACTCACCTTTTCGGCTTGGGCAATGATGGCGTCACTGGGCACCAAACCGGAGGTCTTGAGCACCGGATAAGCCAGCATCATCAGCGCCAGAACCGCAGCCACCTTCACCTGCGCGCGGGTGTTTAGGAAAACAATCAACACGCCAGCCGCCCCAGCATAGACCAAGGTCGCCAAGGTTTTGCACAGCACCAGCACGGCCGCGAGATAGAAGGCGGCTATCAGGTATTTCGCGCGGGTGCGGCTGGTGTCCGCCTTCCACAGGGTCAGCGCGGCCAACAGCGCCGTGAGCACAAAATAGGCCAACCAGATGCCATGGTAGAGGAACACCATCGGACGATAGCCATTGCCGCGAATGGTCTGGCTGAACAGGTGTTGATAGTAGCCGTAAACCCAATTGTTGAGCTGCGGGCTGAGCCGCACTTCGATCAGGATCGGCAGGGAATAGGCCAGCCCGGCAATCATCAGCGCCAACAGCAGATCCCGCTGATCCTCGCGGGTACGCAGCAGGGCACGGGCCATCAGGAAGCCAATGATGCCAATGAACTGGTTGATTGGCTGGGCAATGGCGTCCTGAAAATACAGACCACGCACATAATTCTCGGTGAAGACCAGTGGCTCGCCATTGGTGAACACGGTGAGCACCGGGCTGAAGATCATGATCCCTAGCAGCCAGCGCGCCAGAATGCTGTCCGGCAACAGCTTGGGGCGCTGTGGCAGCACAAAGAACACCACAATCAGGATCGCCAGATTGGGCAGGCTACCTTTGTCCAGTGCCGGCATCAGCGGAAAGTCAAACTCTGCGGGCGGTGGGGGGAGCAGCAAGTAGGCGCCTAGCAAAGACCAGATCAGCGCCCGACCCGGTGACAGGCTGACAAACAGCCGCCAAATGACCACCGGCCAAAGCATCAGCATCAACGTGGCGAGCATGTTGGGCATTGAGGGCAGGTCTTCCTTTGTCAGCGGCGTGGTCGGGGCCACACAAACGCAAAACGCGCGCCATGACTATAGCGCGCGTGTCTCAAACTGTCAGGGTGTGGCGTTCACACGCCGGTGCCGGCCATCACCACGGCCACGGTGCGCCAGACAACCGACACATCGGTGCGCAGGCTCAGCGCGCGGTCATAGTGGCTGTCGTGAATGGCACGCTCGGCAAAGGAACATTCGTTGCGCTCAGAAATCTGCCAGAAGCCAGTGATGCCAGGGCGCATACGGTAGTAGGCGGTGCCCGGGTACAGCGCGGTCTGTTCCGGCATCATCGGGCGCGGGCCAACCACGGACATGTCGCCAATCAGCACGTTCAGGAACTGTGGCAGCTCGTCCAGCGAGGTTTTGCGGATGATGCGACCAATCGGCGTGATGCGCGGATCATGTGCCAGTTTCTGTTTTTCGTTCCACTCCAGACGGGCCGCGGGATTGGCGCGCAGATAGGCCTCCAGCTTGCGATCCGCATTGGGCACCATGGAGCGCAGTTTCAGCATGGAGAAGCGCTTGCCATTTTTGCCAACACGCTCCTGGCGGTAGAACGGCGACGCGCCATCCAGCGAGATGAACAGGGCAAGCAACAGCACAACCAGCGTGACGGGCACAGCAATGGTCAGGACAAACAGGATGTCGAACGCCCGTTTGAACACGCTGCGGTAAACGCCATAGCGCTCCGGAGCGACTTCAAAGCCTTGCTCAAAATCTTCCCGCGAAAAAATCGCCATCGGTCCATCCCCGTAACCCGTTAAAGGGGGCATCTCAGAACTCACAGTCCACCCGTCCGCGGACTCGCAAAAAGCCGCGTGTCGTGTTGGTCTCACCTAGTTTGAATAAGCACCCCGGCAGCAGGGGCTGATCGCATAGGTAATTGCGAATTAGTCCTTTTTGATGCTCCTTCATCAGAAGCGCCCACCCAGGACATACATTAGTCACAAATTTACAGAAATCCACCTTAACTTTCGGATAGTTTTGCATAAGTATTTGAAAACAAATAAAATGACGCATTCGACTTTCGATATTTTTTGCAATCTTGGTTAAAATTTGTGGCAAGCCTGCCGTTTTGTAGGTCAGGTTTGGAAACGGTTGCAGGGAAGGCTTTTTGATTGTTTCCCCTTTAGAACAACTGACGTGGGGGCATCCTTGGGTTGAGGACGAGCGATTCGGCAAAAATCCGCGCAGGAGTGCTGAAATGTGGCGCAATTGTGGCCGCTATTTGCCCAATTTCAGGATCATTGCCGCCAATCCACCGGACACCGCCAGCAGGCCAAACACCTTCGTGAGGCGTCCCAACTTGCGCCGTCGCCGCTGGCGTGGGGTTTCCAGAACCGGAATGGCTGCCACGGCGCGCAGGCGCAATTGACGTTCCAACTGGCCGCGGGTCCAGATCACAGGGCTGCGCATCTCCAGCACAAACACCAGGCTTAGGGCGACCATGACAGACAGCACGCCGCCCATAGCGAGGATACGTTTGCGCGAAGGCGCAATCGGCCAATCCGGCGGCAGGGCTTTTTCCAGCACGGTGAAACTGTCGGTTTGCTGGCTGGCCTCCAGCATCTGCTGCATCTCCGCCTCGGCCTTGCCCGCAGTGATCGCCTGATACTGTTCTTCCAGCTTGGTCAGCTGCCGTTCCAAGCGGTTGTATTGTTGTTCAATACGCGGCGTGTCTTTGAGCGCGGCTTCGATCTCGGCAATTTCGATCTGATAAAGTTCGCTCTCTTCCTGCAGACGGCGCAGGCGCTGGGCGCGCACAGAATTGCCACCGCTGGAAATGCCGACGTTCTCCAGAAGCTGGCGCTGCACTTCCAGCTCAATTTGCTGCAAATCCACCAGACGGGTGCGGAGCGCTTCGACGCCGCCAGGCAAAAGCACCGCGTTTTCCTGTTTATAATCGGCAATCTGCTGTTCCAGATTGGTGATCGCCGCACCAATGCGGCGTTCTTCCCCATCAAAGAACGACAAGGTCTCGCTCACCTGCTCGGTGCGGCGTTTCTCTTCCTGCTCCAGCACATTGTTCACCAGCTCATTGGCGACATTGGCCGCCAGAACCGGGTCGGTCATGCGCACAGACACCAAAAGCGCAGACGGGCTGATGTCCTGGCGCCAGCGGAAATCTGGGTTGGTGATGTGGATCACGCCTGCCGCTTTGCGCAGAAGTTCCACCTTCTGCAACTCACTCAGCGGCGCGTCGTTGTAGAGGCCAAACTTGTCGATGATGGTCAGCAGGTTGTCCCGCGCCATTACCCGCTGTTCCACAATTTGCAGCTTTTGCAGAATGTCCGCGTTCAACGCACCGGGCGAGGTGGCGCCGGTTTTGATCGAGGGCTGCTCGATCTGGATGGTGGCATAGGTCTCATATTCGCGTGGCAGACCCAGCACGTAGGCCAGCGAGATCAACCCGCCGATGACAATGATGCTTGCCCACAGGAAGAACCTCCTGCGCAGCATGCTCAGCACCTCGCCAAATGATTGGAACTTGTCCATGCCCGTCCTCAATATCGTCCTGGCGCGACTCGGATTCGCGCTCTTGAAGACAATTTATGACAAGCGAATGTGGTTATCCCGTGGCGCAAACCGGAAAATTTGCGTTCTCCATACCCGCCTGCGCCCCCAGGGTGACCATGGCGAGCACATGCCCGCCGCCGGTGCCACATTGTCCGGACAGCACGGTGCCCTCGGGCACCTCGCCCACAGAATGCATAAAGCGCGCGGTAAACCCGGTGCTGCGCACGTTGAGCGTGACTTGAATGGTCTCAAAGCCAAACAGGGTCTGGGTCAGGGGATATTGCGCCTTGTAAACCGCCTCTTTGGCGCAAAATAGCCGCCGCGCCATCAACGCGCGACGCGGTGCAGGCACCTCCATCAACCAGGCGCGTTCCTGCGGCAGGCAGATCTCGGCGGTCAGGTCATCATGCAGCGGTGCATCCGGTTCCACATCCACACCCAACGCGCGGAAGTGGCCCTCTGTGCCCACGATGGCGACACAGCTGGTGGCGTCATGGGTGATAGAACCGGTCAGACCCTTGGGCCATTGCGGCGCACGGTCGGGGCGTGTCGGCACCGCTTGCTCCGGTTGCCCCAAAGACTGCATTGCTAGTCGCGCGGCTTGCCGTCCGGCGGCAAACTCGCGCCGCCGTTTTGGCACCGCGCGGGCAATGGCCGGGGCTTCCTGCGGCCACACAACGGCCACGCCACGCGCGGGATCTGTAACGGCGACGGCGACCTGTGGCGGGGCAATGCGCTCCGCCAGAGATTTTAGGGCCACAAGGTGCTGGTTGGGCGACAGGCTCATGTCCGTGCCCTCCGGCGCGCCCGCATCGCGCGGCGCTTGCTCATGGTCTCCGCGCGGCTCTGCGCTTGGTCGCTGACCTCTTCGGCGGCTTTGGCCTCCGGCGCATCCGCCGGTTTCGGCGTGCCGGTCAGTTCCTGCACACGGCCCGCCAAGGCGTTGAGCGTGGGAAAGCGGAACACATCGGTGATCGACAGCTTTGCCGCGCCGGAGCGCGCCCGAATTTCGCGATGGGCCTGCACCGCCAGCAAGCTGTGGCCGCCCAGATCAAAGAAGTTGTCGGTCGCCACCACTTCGCGCACGCCCAGCACCTCGGCCCAGACATCCGCGACCAGTTTGGCAATGTCACCGCCCGCCGCCACAGGCGCTGCTGGTGCGGCGACTTCTACTTTGGGCGTGGTGATTTTGCGGGTCTCTTCGGGCCGAGGCAGCGCCTTGCGGTCGACCTTCTTGTTGGGTGTCAGCGGGAAGTCCTTGAGCGTCACATAATGCTGGGGCCGCATGAAGCTTGGCAGGTGCTCGCGCAGTTGCGTGCGAATGTCGGCTTCCGCAGGCACATCGCCGCGTAGATAGGCCACCAGCCGCACGTCACCTTCGGTGTCCTCGCGCGCCATGACCACCGCTTGCGCCACGCCGGGCACCTCTTCCAGCCGGGTTTCAATCTCGCCCAGCTCAATGCGATAGCCGCGCAGCTTCACCTGATGATCCACACGTCCAAGGAAGTCGAGCTTGCCGTCCGCGCGCCAGCGTACAAGGTCGCCGGTGCGATAGAGACGTCCATCCCCAAACGGGTTGGCCACAAACCGCTCCGCCGTGAGCTCCTCGCGCCGCCAGTACCCACGGGTCACCCCTGCGCCACCGATCAGCAACTCACCGGCCACGCCCACGGGCACAGGCGCGCCCGCGTCGTCCACCACGTAGACCTGCGTGTTGGCAATGGGAGCGCCGATGTTGGCCACGCCTTCGCTCGCGTCCGCCATCGCCGTGGTCGACCAGATTGTGGTCTCCGTTGGCCCATACATGTTCTGCACGCGGGCACCGCTCGCTGCGTTCAGATCGGCCACCAAACTGCCAGACAGCGCCTCGCCGCCCACCATCATCTGCTGCACACCGGACAGCGCAAACCGCGCTTCTTCGTTGGCGGTCAAAAGCCGTGCCATCGACGGGGTGCATTGCAGGTGGCTGACCTCATGCCGGATCATCTGCGCCGCAATCGACGCATCCTCAGGGTCCAGCTCGCCGCCTTCGTTGGCGCGTTTCAGCACCTCGGCCAGCGGTTTTAGCCCTTCCAACACGGTCGCGCTGTCGATGCCGTAATCGATCAGACAGGCGATCTCGGTCACACCGATGCGTTTGACCTGTTCCACCCGATCCAAGGCATCCTCAACGGTGCCAAACAACCCGCTGTCCTCAAAATACCGCAGGAAGGCGAAGTCGAGGATTTCCTCCAGCTCGTCGTCGCTCAGGATGCCGAGGTCGAGCTCAAAGGCGTTGTTCACCCCTTCGGGTTTCTTGAACGCCGGGAAGGCCCAGGCGTAGCTTTTGATCAAGCCAGCAGCGGCGCGCAGGTAGTCTTTCATTGGCTCGCGCGCAATCTCGCGGGCTTTTTCGCGATCCTCGGCCAGGAAGCTGTGCAGCATCAAGGTGACCGTGAAGTCATCCGGATCATGCCCCGCCTCACGCAGCGCATCATGATAGAGCGCAATCTTCGCCCCCACTTCTTCCACGCTTTGCCCCAACAGGTGCGTCAGCACGTTGCAGCCGTTGCGCCCCGCATCTTTCCACGTCTCCGGGTTGCCCGCCGTGGTCACCCACAATGGCAACTCTTTGGACACCGGGCGCGGCTGTGTCATCACCGGATGCATGGAGCCGTCTTTTTTCGGGAATTCCACTTCCTCACCACGCCAGAGTTTGCGCAGGTCGTCCATCTGCTCAAACATCACATCGCGGTTGCGCGGTGGGGTGTTTTCCGGCCGCAGCACAAAGTCATCCGGCTGCCAGCCGCTGGCAATCGCAAGGCCCGCACGCCCATTGGTGAGGTTGTCGATCACCGCCCATTCCTCGGCAATACGCGCCGTGTGGTGCAGCGGCGAGACGCAAGACCCGGCCCGCACGCCGATCTGTTTGGTCACAGCCGCCACCGCCGCGCCGGTCACCGACGGGTTGGGGTAGGGGCCACCAAAAGCGTGGAAATGCCGCTCTGGCGTCCAGACCGCGCAGAAGCCGTGGGCGTCGGCAAATTTCGCGCCTTCCAGCAGCAGCTCGTATTTCTTGGAGCCCTGACCATCGTCATTGCCCCAGTAGTAGATCGAGAAATCCATGCCACCCGCCGTGGCCGGCAGGCGTCCACCGGAAATCTGCGTGGTGGTTTCATCGCCGGACAGCACCAGCTTGAACCCACGCGAGAGCGTCCAGAACAGTTCCAGCACCGAAATGTCGAAAGATAGCGACGTGACCGCCATCCAACTGTCGCCTGCCTCGTAGGGGATACGTGCGTCCATCCCGGCGAAGAAGTTGGCCACATTGCCGTGCTCGACCATCACGCCCTTGGGGGTGCCGGTGGAGCCAGATGTGTAGATCAGATAGGCGAGGTCGTCGCCGGATACGACGGCTTCTGGATTGTCTGCGGATGCCGCAGAGAGCCGCGCGTCCGTGTCCATCTCCAGCACCTGCGCGGTGTGCGCGGGCAAGTCGCGGGTCAGTGCGGCTTGGGTCACAATCACGGCTGCGCCACTGTCGCTGATGTAATGCGCCAGACGGTCGGCAGGGTAGGCCGGGTCCATCGGCACATAAGCCCCTCCGGCTTTCAGGATCGCCAGCGCAGCGACCACCAGATCAGACGAGCGGCGCAAACACAGGCCCACAAGCGCCCCACGGGTCACACCCATGTCGCGCAACACATGCGCGGCGCGGTTGGCGCGGGCGTTCAGATCGGCGTAGCTGAGCACCTCATGCTCAAACACCAGCGCCGAGGCATCCGGCGTCTTGGCCACCTGCGCCTCAAACTGTGCCGCTATGGTAAAATCTGGATCAAGCGGTGCCTCAGTGGCATTCCACCCGGTCAACACCTCGGCGCGCTCTGCCGCGGGCAAGACATCCAGATCAGCCACATTGGCCGCGGTACCAATCTGCGCACAGATCAACTCCAACCGCGCCACCAAACGCGCGGCATGTTCTGGGGACACCCGCGCGGCATCAAAATGCAGGACAGCACCAGCCGCGCCAATCGCCACGGTCATCGCCGCGCCCTCAATCGGCCCGGCCAAGCCGCCGGTTGTCACTGCCAAGTCAGGCATGGTCGGTGCAGACAGCGCCGGATCGCGGGCAATCAAATCGCTGGCAAAGCTGCCTTTGGCATCGGCCTGCGCCACGCGCTCGGCCATGGCGGTATTGGCCTCGGCCACCGTGTCGTGCAGCAGTTCTGCGCCCACACGCAGCGGCACCCATGGCGAAATCAGCCCGGCGGCTTGCGGATGCTCCGCGCCGCGATAGGCCACATCACAGACCTCCGGAAGGCCTGACCGCAGCGCCCAAATGGCGACCGCGGTCAGGATACTCTTGGAGGGAGTCTCGGAAATCTCAAGCGGCAGCTGCCGCAAATCGGCCAGATCACCCGCGCCACGGATCAATGGCAGGGTGGCTGGCACAAATTCACCCAAACGCGCGCGCCAGAAAGGCTCGGCTTTGGCAATCGGGGTCATAGTGGCGGACAGCGCCTCGCTGGCAGCTTTGTCCAAAAGCGGCAAGCGCTCGCCTGCGCGGATCACATGGCTGGCGGTCTCTGCCTGACCGGTGACGTCGGTCAAACCGCTCAGCACAACCGCACCCCGGCCACAGGCGACGGTTACATTGTCTTCGCTGACGGCTAGCACGGCGCCCGGCTCACCCCGGCCCGCGCTTTCGGCCACTTCGGCAGATGTCACTAGCAGCACCCGTCCGGCGGCGACCATCTTGGGTGCAAACAGCGGGTTAAAGTAATCGCCATGATCCAGCGCGCGTACCAGCGCCACCACATCCTGTGCATCGCGGCGGAAATCAATCCGCCCAGCGGCCTCGGGGCGTTTGGCGCGGCCAAAATAGCTGCGCTGGCTCATGTCCTGTGCGCGGGTATTGGCGAGGTCTTCGCCCAAAGCGCGCATCACATCCGGAAAGCTTTCGATGGCGGCGGCGTAACACTTGGTGTTGAGCGTCAGGGCGGTGTCGGATTGCCCAATGTCAAACATGCGCTGGGCGACAATCTCGCCGGTGTCCGCGCCCACTTCCATCTTGTGCCAGGTAATGCCGTGGCGCGGCTCCTGTGCCATGCGCGCCCAGACTGGCGCATTCAAGCCCGCATAGCGCGGCAATGGCCCATCGTGGAAGTTCACCGCGCCTTTGGCGGGCAGCTTCAAAACGGTGTCTGACAACATGTCCAAGTTGGCGACACTCAACAGCCAGTCAAACCGCTCCCCCAGCAGTTCGGCGGCAATGTCACTATCCGACGAAATCACCCGCAGACCAGTTTCGGTGGCCCAGTCGCGGATTTCCGGCGCGCGCGTGACCACAGCGGTCAGCGTGTTGCCAGTGTCGAGCCAGAGCGTGGCGCATTGGATCAGCAGGCTTTCGTTGCCAATCATCACGGCGGACATCGGCGCGGCGTTGGTGAAACTATCAAGGCTCATGAGGAGGCCTCCTTGCGAACAGACAAAGTGGGGATTTTGGACGGTTCGCGCTGCGTCCGGATGAAGAGAGATTTCAGGTAGTGGGTGATCAGATCCCGCAGAAAATGATCCGGATCCCGCTTGGGTTTGCCGCCAATCACACGGCGCAGTTTCCACAGGCAGGCCCCAGTGACATGCGCCAAAGTGGCGGCAAAGGCATAAGCCCCGCCATGGTTCTTGCGGAAATAATGCAGGCGGCTGTCAAACCAGTATTGCGGCATGCGCTGCCAGGTTTTCATGCCGGTAGACACGGACCCGATATGGGTCACCGAACTGGAGCGCACATAATCCGTATGCCATCCCGCGCGTTGGGCACGCAGGCAGAGGTCGGTTTCCTCAAAGTAGAGAAAGAAGGTCTCGTCAAAGAGGCCAATCTGTTCCAGCACTTCGCGCCGCATCAGCATGGACGCCCCCGCCAGCCAATCCACCCGCGTGGTTTCTGCTGGAATCGGCAAGGGGACGATGTGTGTGTGCAACGCACGGCTGATCAGGCCGACCCGCGCCGCGCCTTCCAACTCGCTACCAATCGAATGGAAGCGAAAGGCGGTCAGATGCGGCTCGTTATCTTCGCCATGAATGTAGCTGCCCGCAAAACCGCAGGTGGGCATTTGCGCCATATGCTCTAGCAGCGCCGCGATGCTGCCCGCGTCGGGGAAGGCGTCGGAGTTCAGGATGTAGACAAAGTCAAAATCCCGCTGCGCCAGTCCATGGCGGATGCCAAAGTTGTTGCCCGCGCCAAAGCCACCATTGCGGCCCGACTGCACCACCTCGACGCGGCCCGCGGCCCACTCCGCCTCAGCAATGCCTGCTGACATCACATCAAATGAGCCATCGTCACTGTCATTGTCGACAATCACGATCTGCCCGTCGAACCCGGCCATTTCCCGCGCTGCCGCCTCGGCCGCTTTCAGGGTCATCTCCGGCGTGCGCCAGTTCAGGATCACGGTCAAAAGGGAGGGGCCGCTCATTCTGCCGCCCTCCGCGCCGCCCGTTTGGGCAGGTCTTTTTCCGCTGCGGCGATCACCTTTTTCATCCGGGTTGCCAGTACCCGCACGTTGGGCTCGAGCACCATGCTGTCATGATCGCCCGGCACCTCAAACACCTGCACATCGGGCACCCATTGGCTCCAGTCGTTGTCGTGGAACACATAGGCGCGGTCAGCATCCACAAGCCGCCCGTCGCCCATGTCCCATTTGCCGACCAGCGGTGGACGGAACAGCACCAAATTGCCCTCCCAAGCATGCATCGGATACTGCGCCACAGCCCGTAGGAAGGCCGCCTCGATCTCGGCATCATGGAACTGCTGCCCCTGCGCCTCACCTTCGGTTTCCTCTGTCGGGCGACGCTTCTCGATCTCCCAGGCAATGCGGTTTTTGGCCCAGATCAACGGATAGGCCGCGCCTTTGGATTTGAGCTCCTGCATCTGGATGCGCATCCGGTCCTGACGCGTCAACGGACGGCGCACCGGCAGGGGCGTGTCGAGCATCGCCACCAGCGCGACCTCTTCGCCTTGTGCTTCCAGCTGACGCGCAATCTCGTACGCGGTAATGCCGCCGCCGGAGAAGCCACCCAACAGGTACGGGCCTTCCGGCTGCACCTGTTTCATCTCCGCAATGTAATCCGTGGCCGCCTCGACCAGATCATCATGCGGCGCGGCATCGCCAAACAGGCCACGGGCTTGCAGGCCATAGAATGGCCGATCCGCGCCGATCAGATGTGCCAGATGGCGCAGGTTCAACACATTGCCAAACATGCCCGCCACCAGGAAGAACGGCGTGCGGTGCCCGCCTTCGCCCTGATGCATCGGCACCAGATGGGTGAACCGGCTTTGTGGCCGCGCCTCTGCCTCCGCAGGACTGTCCCCAGTCGCATCGTCACCCAGCGCCGCGTCACCAACCCGCTCCGCAATCATCGCGGCGCAGGTTTCAATGGTGGGCGCCTCAAACAGCACCGAAATCGGGAACTCAATTGCCCAAGCCTTTTTGACCATGGCAAACAGGCGCACCGCAATCAGGCTGTGCCCGCCGAGGTCAAAGAAACTGTCTCGGATGCCAACTTGCTCCACGCCCAGCAGATCCTGCCAGAAGCCCGCCAGGGTGCGCTGAATATCGGTTTCCGGCGCGACATAATCGGTTTCCAGCTCCGGCCGTTCAAAGCTTTGGCTTGGTCCACTGTCCTGATCTGCGCCCGCTTCGGCCTGTGCAATCAAGGCTGCCAGATCAAGCGAGGAGATCACCACCTGCGACCGGCTCCCGCGCAGCGCGGCTTCAAACAGATCGGCGCCCATTTCCGGCGGAATGCCTTGGGACAGATTGTGCGCCAGTCGCTCTTCGGCGGCGGACAGCGGTGCTTGCGCCTGCGCGTCTTCGTCAAAGGTGACTTCCGCCTTGCTCAACGGTTGCGCCTTGGCAAAGCCCGCAGCGGTTTCCACCTGCCGCAACGACAGGCCTTTGACCTCAATGCTCACCGCGCCATTGGCATCAGACAGCACCACGTCAAACCGGGCAGACCCAGCATCGCTGTTGCCGTCGACCAAGGTCACGTGGCTCATCACCTCGGCAGGCAATGCCCCGTGGCGTAGCAGACGGTCATAGCCCACCGGCACCCACAAATGCCCCTGCGCATAGCCGGGGATCAGGTCCATGGCCCAGCCGGTGGCGATGTCCAATAGCCCCGGGTGCAGTTGCAAACCATCGCCGTCAAACTGCGCGTCTAGGCTCAGCCGCGCGAGGCCCTGTTGTGCCCCAAGCGCGGTTTCGCGCAGCACTTTCCAACGCGGGCCAAAGCGCATGTGCGCTTCTTGTGGGGCACTCAACGCGGCACCAAAGCCGTTCTGCTGCACCGGACAGTCCGCCTTGAGCGTCTCCAGATCCAGCGCCGCCGGAGCAGCGGATCGCACCGGCGCCAGCCGCGCTTCGGCGTGGGTTTGCCAGCCGGGACGGCCGTCAAAGCTCACCGCTGTTTGCACCTCAAACCGATAGCCTTCATCCGAGCGGATCAAGCGCAGGCGCATTTCTGTGCCGCTGTCATTCACCCGCATCGGGCGCAGGAACAACAGGTCATGTATCGCAAAGGGAGCGGTTTCGCCCTGCGCTTTCAAGGCCTCATAGGCCAGTGAAATATACCCGGTGCCGGGCATGACCGCATCGCCATCCAGCGTGCGGTGTTCGTCCAAAATCCAGTCTTTGGCAGACAGGCTTGCTGTGAAAATCCGGTTGCCCTGCGCGTCAAACCCCGCGCCTTGCAGCAGCGGATTGTCAATCGCTTCGGTCGGCACATCAACCACATGGCCCTGCCGCGCAGCCACCGCTTCGGCGGCCATGCCGACCTCGGCCCAAAGACCCCAGTTGATCGCCCGCACGCGGGTTTTGTCGTTTTGACGCGATTGCGCGTAAGCGTTCAAATAGGCGTTGGCGGCGACATAGTCGATCTGCCCCGCAGGTGCGGTGGCGGTTGACGACGACGCAAACAGCACCAGCCAATCGAGACTGCCATCCGGGAACAATTGTTCCAACACCTGCGTGCCGTGCAGCTTGGGCGCGAGCACGTCGTCGATGCCCGCCGAGGTTTTTGCCAACAGCGGGCCATCGTCGATCACACCGGCGGCGTGGATCACGCCGTTGATGGGGCCAAAGGCCGCGCGCGCCGCGTCAACGGCCTCGGCCATCTCATCGACATTGCACACATCCGCCGCCAGCGGCAGCACTTTGCCGCCCAGGCTTTCCAGCCGCTCCACGGCGCGGATGCGTTGGGCCACGCGATCATGCGGTGCATGGCCGCGCAGGTAATCCGCCCAGCTATTCCGTGCAGGCAAGCCGTCCCGTGCCAGAAGCACCACATTGGCCTTGGCGTCTTTGATCATGCGCTCCGCCAGCGTCAGGCCGATGCCGCCAAAGCCCCCGGTGATCAGATAGGTGCCGCCGTCTTTGAAGACCGGTATCTCAGCACCCTCCATCGCAACCTTGCGATAGGACCGCTCAAACCGTTTTTCACCGCGCCAGGCCGCGATCTGCGCCCGTGGGGCGGCCAGAATGTCTTCGAGCAGTTTTCCCACCAGCCCATCTCGCGCTTTCTTCGCGGGTGGCTCCACATCCAGCAGCGCACAGGTCACACCGGGCAATTCGCGGCCAATCACCTGCACCGCGCCGAGCACGGTGGATTTCTCCGGATAGGGCAGCGCCTCTTTGCGCACCTGCACCGCGCCGGAACTCACCGCCGTGATGTGCAGCGGGGTGGGCAGGTTCTCGTCGCTGACTGCTTGCGCGAGGAAGAACAGGCTCATCAGCCCCTGTTCTTGATTGCGGTGGAAGAAACTCGATCCCGGACGGTGGCTCTCGTCCTCGGTCAGCAGCCACATATGCACAACGCGATCCGGTACGCGGCCTTTGCTCATAAGGCTCTGAAGCAGCGCGTCATAGCCATCCCGCCCGCGCTCCGGCGCCAGCGCATAGCTGTCCGGGCCAGTTTCGGCAAAGGCGTCGCCAGTGGACACAGTGACCACATCCTGACCCGCGTCGCGCAACCGTTTGGCCAGCGCTGCGCCAGTGCCGCCTTGGTCTGTAAAGATCAGCCAGCTGTGCTTTTCCGCATCACTCAGCTCGGTCTCAACATCAATCTCACACTCGGCCAATCGTGGCGTCCACACCGGCGCATAGCTCCAATCCGCCGTGTCCTCGAGCCGCATCAACAACTCGTCTTGCGCCGCGATCTGACCCTGACCCGGCTCAATGAAATAGCGGCTGCGTTGGAACGCATAAGTCGGCAGCACCACCTTCTGGCGCGGCACGTCGCCCCAATATTGGTCAAAGTCCACATCCACGCCACAGGCCCAAAGCTGGCCCAGGACTGTGAGGAAATAGGCATCATCGCCAATGTCATCTTCGGGGTGGCGTAGGGAGGACAGCACCTTGTCCGCCTTCACCTGCCCATGCATTTTTACAAGCGAGGACAAGGCTTTGCCCGGACCAACCTCCAGATACACCCGACCGTTTTCCTGGGCGAGAGTGGTGATGTCATCGGCAAAGAATACCGTGTTGCGCAGGTGGCCCACCCAATAGTCGGGATCGGTCGCTTCGCTGCCCAGCAACGTGGCGCCCGTGCGGTTGGAAATGATCGGCAGGCGCGGCGCGTGAAGCTGAATTGTGCGCAGGTAATCCCCGAACCGACCCAAGATCGGCTCTAACATGCGCGAATGCGCGGCGATGTTGATCGGCACCCGCTGCGTCTCAATCTCCTGCTCTGCCAGCTTGGCGGCCAAAGCATCCAGTGCCGCATCCGGCCCTGATACCACGGTCAACGCGGGCGCATTCACCGAGGCGATATCGATCTCGTCCGTTAGGTGCGTTTCCACCTCGGCCAACGGCAGTGGGATGGACAGCATCCCGCCCGCAGGCACCGTGTCAAACAACTGCCCGCGCAGCTGCACCAGCCCGAGGCAATCCTCAAATGACATCACACCGGCGAGACAAGCAGCGGTGTTTTCGCCCATGGAATGGCCTACCAGCGCAGCGGGTTTTACGCCCCAGCTCATCCAGAGCTGCGCCAGCGCGTATTCCACCATCATGATCAGCGGCAGTTGCAGGCTGGGCTGTTTCAGGCGCTCTTCCGCGTCGGCAACCGCCTCATCTTCGGCCAGCCACAGAGCGCGCAATTCCTCGCCGCCTTTGCCCGCCAAATGCGCAAAGCCGCGCTCCATCCACTCTTCAAACACCGGCTCGGTCTCAAACAGATCGCGCCCCATGCCGACATACTGCGCCCCGCCACCGGGGAACAGGAAGACCACCTCCGGCGCTTCCGCCTCCGCCGTGTGCGTGAACACCCGCCGCAGGTTGCCGCTCTCCAGGTAGTCCGCCGCTTGTTCGTGACTTTCGGCCACCACCACTCGCCGCTTCTCAAATGCCCGTCGCCCGTTCAGCAGCGTATGCGCCACATCGGCCAGAGGTTGCTCTGGGTTGGCCCGCAGATGCGCCGCCAGATTGGCCGCATTGGCATCCAGCGCCTTGGTCGAGCGACCGGACACTGCAATCAGCTGAAACGGCCAATCGCTTTCCTGACTCTCCGCCCGCACGGGCGCTTCTTCGACCACCACATGCGCATTGGTGCCGCCCACACCGAGGCTGTTCACCCCAGCCCGACGGGGCCCTTTGTGGCTCTCCCATGACCGCAAGCTGGCGTTCACCGCAAACGGGCTGCTCTCAAAATCAATCGCCGGGTTTGGGGCTTCAAATCCCAAGCTTGGCGGCATCTCTTTGTTGTGCAGCGCCAGAGATGTCTTGATCAAGCTCGCCGCGCCCGCCGCCGTGTCCAAATGCCCAATGTTGGTTTTCACCGAGCCAATACGACAGAACCCGGTCTCCTCGGTGGTTTCGCGAAACGCCTCCGTCAAAGCCGCAACCTCAATCGGATCGCCCAGATAGGTCCCAGTCCCGTGGCACTCGATGTAATCCACCGTGTCCGCAGGCACATCCGCAATCGCCAAAGCATCGGCCACCGCCGCCGCCTGTCCGCCCACAGAAGGCGCGAGATAGCCCGCTTTGTCCGACCCATCGTTGTTGACCGCAGAACCTTTGATCACGGCCCAGATGTGATCACCCTCGGCAATTGCATCCTCCAGCCGCCGCAACACAACCACGCCTGCGCCGGAGCCAAAAACGGTCCCTTGCGCGCGGTGGTCAAAGGCATGGCACTCGCCGTCAGGCGACAGGATCTCGCCATCCTCAAACACATAACCGCGCCCATGGGGCAGCTCGAGGGTCACCCCCCCCGCCAGCGCCATGTCACATTCGCCATTCAGGATCGATTGCGCTGCGTAGTGCACCGCCACCAGCGAGGTGGAACAGGCGGTCTGCAACCCAAGGCTTGGCCCATTCAAATCCAGAATGTGGCTCAACCGCGTGGTCATGAAGTCCTTGTCGTTGCCGGTATGGCGCAACAGGAACATGCCGGTGCTGTCCACCAGATCGCGGTTGGAGCAGATGTTGAAATAGAAATAGCTGCCCATGCCGCAGCCACCAAACACCCCAATTGGCCCGCCAAAATGCTCCGGCATATGGCCCGCGTTTTCGAGCGCCTCCCAGCTCACCTCCAGAAACTGGCGGTGCTGCGGGTCCATGATTGCGGCCTCTTTCGGAGACAGCCCAAAAAACTCGGCGTCAAAATCGGCAAAGCCGTCAACTGTGGCGGCGGCGGGCACATAGTTGCGATGCGCCATCTTGGCACGGCTCTCGCCATTGGCCAGAAGCTCGTCTTCACTCAGCTTGCGGATGGAACGGATGCCGTTGCGCAGGTTGTGCCAATACTGATCAATCCCGCCCGCGCCGGGCAGGTGGGCCGCCATGCCCACAATTGCAATATCCGTCTCTGCGACCGGTTGGTCCGTCGGGCTTGTCACCACATCCACCTGCTATTCCATTACGCCTTCGTAGGTCCCCTTCTGATAGGGGGACTCTTACACTTGGCTTAAAGATAGAATCCCATCGGACCAGTAGGAAGGTGAAATCAGGGCAAATTGAGGGCAGAAAGCTTAACGATCGCGCTCTGATGTAGCCAAAAGGCAAGGCCGCCTATACCAATGCCAACAGTCCAAAACACCGCATCATGGCGCGCGTCCCAGGCATCATGTGCCCGCGCCAGACAGACCACCGCCGGATAGGCCAAAACCATCGCCAGACCTTGCCCAATCAAGGCGCCGGTGAGGCCATATTGGCTCGCCCCGATCATCAGGCCCACCATCATCAGCGCCGCCCGTGTCGCGGCCAGCAGAAAGAATCCGCGGCTGTCTCCCGCGGCCAGTGCGGCCTGATCGTAGGTCAGGGCAATCACCTGCGGGATTTGCATCACCGCCAAAAGCACTACCACACCCCCGGCCAGCGCATAGCGCGGGTCATAAAGCGCGGCGACCAGCCAGACGCCGATCAGGGCAAACAGCGTCAAAAGCCCCATCAACCCGCCGCTCAACAGCATGCGCATCTTGTGCAATTTGGCGCGGTTCTCGGCGCTCTCACTGGGCGGCTTTTCGCGGTAAATCGGGATCATGATCCGCCGCATCAGCATCCCGCCCAGCAGCAGCGGGAAGGACGCCAGGAAGTAGCCGATGTTGTAGACGCCAAGCGCGCCGAGGCTGAGGTGTTTGCCCAGCACAATTTTGTCACCTTGAGACAGCAGGAAGCCGGCGGCGGTGGAGAGGAAAATCCACTTGCCAAACTGGATCAGTTCGCCGGCGGCGGGCTTGTCCCAGCGCGGTGTGTTGATCGCGCCGGGTAGGAAAATATAGTATAAAATCAACTGCATGACCGTGGTGGTCACCGCATTGGCGACCAAGGCCCAAACCGATCCAGTGGCCCAGGCAATGGCCACACCGACCACCAATCCAATCACCTGTGCTGACAGGTCGATCATCGTGATCCGCCCCAGCGCAAGGTGCCGGTTGGCGCTGTCCTTTTTGGTCGGAAACAGCCCCATGATCAGCAGGGTCAGACCGACCACCGGCAGGATCTCGGCCAGCTCCGGCGCGTCATAAAACGCCGCCGCTGGCACAGCCAAAGCCCATGTCAGGATCAGCAGGAACACCCCGCGCAACACCTGTATGGTCCAGGCAGTGTCGAGGAAGGCGCGGTCCTCGCCGCGTTTGCTTTGCAGGATCGACTGGGTCACGCCCATGTCCGATAGGTTGGACAGCCCCTGCAAGAAGACCCAAACAAGGCTCATCAGGCCAAAGGCCTCTGGAAAAAGCAGGCGAGTGAGGATCAGGTTGGAGGCCAGTCGCAGCGCTTGAGACCCGCCATATCCGAGGATGGTCCAGCCGCCACTGCGAATGGCGCGGGCGGCAAGCGAATTGCCCTGCGTGAGGCTTTTGAGGCGGCTCATCTTCCGCGTTCCCAGGAACCAGATTTTTGCGGTGAAAGCTTCACCACAATCGAGACCGCCGCATAGACCGCAAAGCCCAACGGGTCGCGCAGCATCATGGTTAGTTTTGTGCCCAAGCTAAGCGTGAATTTGTCGTCGTTTTTGAGCAGCTCCGGAAACCGTGCCTTAATTTCGTCAACACCGGCGTTCTGGCGCCGCCGCACTTTGACCAAGGCGGCGAATCCTTCAACCAGCGGCCAATCGTAGCCCGCTGCGGTGCCGATGCGCTCCTCCGGTGTGAAGTTGAGTCGCACAAACGTGTCGTCCGAAATGATGCCGGGAAACTCCTGCCAGCGCGTGCGACCGGCGGCGTTCACCGCAAACAATCCTGCGCCAGGAACGCCGTGGGTGATAAATGGCACTTTGCTATAGGTGCGCGCATAGGCCCGCGTGGCCCATGTCTTGGCGCGCGACAGCCGCAAGGTGCCGCTGGCATATCGTGGCGCATCTGTGTTCAGCGCTTCGGCAATTTGTCCCATCAGGGCGGGGTCGACCCGAACATCGGCGTCCAGATAAGCGCGGGTGCCAAAGCTGGCGGATGCGTCGGCAGCGTTCAGAGCACCCATTTTGCCCAAAGCGGGCAGGTCAAGAATTGTGAGGGTCCAGCCTTTGTCCTCAGCTTGCGTGCGAAAGCTCTCGGCAATCTGCACCGTGTCGTCGTCACAGCCATTGGCAGCCACCACAATCTGCGCCACCTCCGGCCCGTCAGAGGCCAAAACGGCTTCCAAACAAGGGCCGATGTGGGCGGCCTCATTGTTGGCCGGAATGAGAATGCTCAGCACGGAATTGGCTCGCCTCTGACGTCACGTTTGGCGCAACCTATCAGATCGGCGTAGGTCGGGGCAGGGGGATTTCCCCTTTCACATCAACCCTGTGTCACAAAAGCCCGCTCAGTGGCAGCACCAGCGCGGGGGCGTCTTCAAAGGCCACAGCCTCCATCTCGGTCAAAAGATAGCTGCGCCCGTCTGCAATTGCCCGCACCTGTGTACCCTCGCGGCTGAATTCATACTCGCTCTGTGTCCCTGGCAAAATCGCCCGATCTGTGCCCGGTCCGCCATGCAACAGGTCGCCCGGTCCCCGCGCCACCAGCACATCATTGCCGCCCATGCCCAACAGCACATCGCGCTTGCCGGTGCCTTCCAGCCGGTTGGTGTCGTCGTCACCAAGGTAAATCCCGCCGTGCAGGAAAGTGTCCTCCGCACGGTCTTCGCTCCAATGGGGGCCGGTCAGGTTGTAGTCCATCAACACATCGTGCCGGGGTGTCTTGTCCCCGAGATACCGCAGATGCCCCCAACTGCCCCATTTGCTCGGCTTGCCCACATCGGTAAAGGCATTGAAGCTCTGCCCACCCAAACTGCGCCATGCGGCCAGCAGCTCTTCATACATCGCGCCCATCTCGGTGCTTGTGCTGAACTCTGTAAAAAAACGCCGTTAGCGCCGCATCATTGGCCTCAACACCCACGCCCACCGCATGGTTGCCGCCTTCATACATCACCAGCTTCAGACCATTCTTGCGCGCCACGTCGCGGTGATACGGCAACAGCTTGCCGGTCAGTTCTTTCAACTCGCCCTTGCGCAACCACTCTGCCGCCTGCGCCGCAACGCCCTCATGGGCGTGGTCGTCCACATAGGTCGTCAGCGCCGCCCGTTGCAGCCCTTCTGCTACCCCCGCCGCTTCCGCCTGTTTGCGTGCCGTATCAAGCCAACCGCGCAGCTCTTTTGAGCCCTCGTCTTCCATGCCCAACGTCACGCCAAAATAGCCGGTCACCCCGTAGGCCTCAAACAAGCTCACCGGCGCGGGGTTGCCCTCTGCCTGCCACAGCGGCGCTTGCAAAAGCCCTTTTTCAAAACCCGGCCAGCCGGTGTGTGTCGCAATCACCCGCGTCAACCGCCCCTCGGCCACCTCGCCATACACCTCGCCCCAAATGCGCGCCATCTCCGCCGCCCGCATGCCGGCAAACTGCATCTGCACGTCCTGGCCTTTGCCCCAACGCGCCTCGCCCTCTTTCAACGCCCATTGCGCCTGCTCAAAGCCCCAGTTCCACATTTCGTTGGAGTATTCGACATGAGTGTTGAGCTCGGCATCCAGATGGTCGTGCACATAGCTGGCAAAAGCGGTCAGATAGCCCTGATCCGCCAGATGCGGCATGGTGAACCACGGGTCTGCGCCAATCTCATTGGCCAGCCGCACCATCACCTCCACCGGCACCCCGCGCCAGCCATAGGTGAAGTCACTCTCCAAGGGCCGCCCGTCCCAACCGGACTGGGTGGAGCCATTGGTCTTCATCCAATCCATAAACCGCACCATGCGCAGGTCATCGACCACGTTGAGCCACATAGGATTGAACACCGCGCCCGCCTCGGCAAGCAGGATGTAGGGCTGCGCGATCACCTGAATATTGCGCACATAATCGCCGGTCATGTCGGGGTCCGGCTGGCGGATTTTGATCCCCACCGGCCCTTCGCCCGGCGTGAAGTCAAACCAGATCTCCCCCGGCGCTTTGGAGGTCACCCGCGCGCGACCAGTAAGCTCAATCTCCCCCACGCCTTGCCACGTCACCCGATAGCGCCCGGCCAGCCCACTGGCCTCTTCCGGTAGGTCGGTCAGGATAAGCGCCTCAACCGACTCGATGTCCTCCGGCACGCCCCAGACCCAGCCCTCTTCGTCCAGCAAGCCGCGTGCGTCCAGCTCATCAAAGCTCACGCCGCCCCATTGGCCGGGCAGATGCCCCACCCAAGGCCGCGCGGTTTTCATCACGTTGATAAACGGCTGCTGCGTGGACCAATCGCTGATCCCGCTCAACCCCATGGCCAGCGCCGGATCGGCCAGCCCAAGTCCCGCTAGCTGCGGCGCATCTCCGTCTGGCGTGCGAAAGGGCACACCGGACGGCACCTCCCGGGCCGCCGCTTGCTGCAAAGGTTTCAACACCAGCCGGTGGATTTCATCACGCACCGCTTCCCAATAGGTGCGCACATCCGCATGGATGCTCTCCGGAATATCCAGCACCAAAGGCAATTCCGCCTCATAGAGGCTCACATAAGTGATTGCGGCTGCGAGGAAATAGGTCGTCGGCGTGCCATGGGGCGCATCGTCGGTGTAAAACACCTCCGCGTCCAACCCATCCAGAACGCCCCCCTCAATCAGCTCGGCCAAGGTGCTTGCCACCGGGATCAGGTCAATCTCCGCATCCGGCCGGGCGTCGCGCAGCGCGTCGACATAGTCCTCAAACCACTCGTGATAATCGCCACTGTTGAACCGCTGATACTTGCGCATTTGCCGCGCGCTGGGCGGGAACTTTTTGACCTGACTGCCCATGTCAGCCCAGCCTTCATAGATCGCAATCCGCACCGGACCAACGGCACTTTGCATGGTGTCGATCACGTCCAGCGTGGCCGACAGGGGGGAGGCATTGTCCGGGTTGTCGCCATGGAAGGCTTTGTCGGCGTCTTGATACTGAATGAAGTTCGCCGGGGTGATCACAATCGTGTCCCAGTTCACATCGGCAAAGTTGCGGTAATCCCGCGTCCAGCCACGGGTCACATCGTTGAACCGCCATCCGGCGCTGGGCGTCTCGCTTTTGGCAAAGTCGCGTAGAAAGCCCCATTGCCCGTCCAGTTTTAATTCCGTGCCAGCCGCCACTGCCATTTGGCTCAACCAATGTGGCACCGCGGTTTCATCGGTGTCGGTCAGGTGATGCACCAGGCTGTTGCCAAACACATAGACCGTCTGCGGGGCAGGGGGCTCTGTGGTCTGGGCTGTGTCCTGCGCAGCGGCAATTTGCGCCGTCACCAATAGGGAAACTGCCGCAACCGCCGCCCCAAGTCTCTGTTTCAAGGTCTTTGTGAACACGCGCCGCGTCCTCCTAGCCTGTTGTTGGGTCCAATATGGGCGATTTAGGGGGCTGTTCAAAGGGGATTGCTCGGGAATAGGGACCTAGGGTTAGGGTTGAACGAACTACGTAGTCTTACCACCTTGCCCGTGGCCCCTCCCAAAAGGCACTGTTGGCGTCAGATCAGGCAGTTTGGGAGGCATCCATGATCGGCACAGCTCTACCGCAGGACCGGGGGTTTGACACCAACCGCTTGGCGCAGCTGTCGGGCTGGATGGACCAACTTGTCACCGATCGCAAATATGCCGGCTGCGGTGCTTTGATCGCACGCGATGGTGACGTGGTGTTTGACCACGCCACCGGTTTGCGTAGCATCGCCGCTGGCACTCCGTTTGAGCGGGACACCGTGGCGCGGATCTATTCCATGACCAAACCGGTCACCACGGTTGCGCTGATGATGTTGGTGGAGCGCGGCCTTGTGCATCTGGATGCGCCGGTGTCCAATTTCATTCCCGCCTTCAAAGACTGCCACGCGCTGGTGCCTGGCGCCTCGACGATGGATCAGGTGGAACCCTGCGCCACGCCCACCCTGCATCAACTTGCAACCCACACCAGTGGTCTGAGCTACCCGTTTAATCCCGGCCTGTTAGCCAAACAGATGGACGCGCAGGACTTGATGTTCAAAGCCAACCAGGGCCCGCTGTCCGATATGGCGGATCAGGTGGCGGCCCTGCCTTTGGCGTTTCAACCCGGCACGCGCTGGGAATACTCCGTCAGTATCGACATTCTGGGCCGTGTGATCGAAGTCATCACCGGGCAGAGCCTCGCCGAGTTCCTAGAAAGTGAAATCCTCGATCCGCTGGGCATGTCGGAAACCGGCTTTTCGGTCATCCCCGGCACCGAGGATCGGTTTGCCGATCTGTATACCCCGCTTGAAGGTGACGCGATGGCGCTGAATCAAGCAAAGATTGGCGCGGACACCCTGCGCCTTGTGGACACAACCGACGGCTCGCCCTTCCTCAATGCTTCCATGCACTCCGGCGGTGGCGGGCTTGTGGGCACGATGGACGATTACCTGCGCTTTGCCGAAATGCTGCGCCGGGGTGGCGCGCTGGGCGATGTGCGTCTGCTGTCGCCGCGCACCGTGCGCTTCATGACCTCCAATCACCTGCCCGGCGACATCGCCTCCATGGGGCCAATGAGTTTTGCTGAGCAGCCGATGGATGGCATGGGCTTTGGTTTGGGCGGTGCAGTGGTACTCGATCCGGCCCGCGCCCGTTGCCCGGGCAGTGTCGGCGACTTCAGCTGGGGCGGCATGGCTTCCACCTTCTTCTGGATCGATCCGGTGGAAAAGCTCTCAGTGGTATTCTTCACGCAGCTCTCGCCGTCGAGTTCTTACCCAACCCGGCCACAGCTCAAAGCTTTGGTACATGCGGCGTTGACCAGCTAAAGGTTAACGGCGCTGGTGCGCAAAAATACGCACCTCCGCAAAACAGCCGTGATACCGACGCAATACCGACGTGGATTTTGGCGGGTTAACGGGCGCTCTTCAGAACCATCTGCGCCACCAGATTGAGCGCCAGAAACAGCACCGCAGCAGCGCAGACAATCGACGGTCCGGCAGGGGTGTCCATCTGATAAGACAGGCCCAATCCGCCCACCGCCGCCAGCGCGCCAATACCCGCCGCGCCAAAGGCCATCGCCTCCGGTGAGCGCGCCACCGCGCGCGCCGCCGCCGCCGGAATGATCAGCATCGCGACAATCAACAACGCGCCGACAACCTTGATTGCGACAGCCACCACGATCGCGAGGCCGAGCGTCATAAGTTGTTGTTCTCGCTTGGGATTGATCCCGCTAGCATAGGCCAGTCCGCGGTTCACCGTGGAGGTCAAAAGCGCCTGCCAGCGCCAGGCCATCAGCCCGATCACAATCGCCGCGCCGATCCAGATCACCAGCAGATCAATCTTGCTGACCGCCAAAATATCGCCAAACAGATAGGAGTTCAGGTCCAGCCGCACACCGCGCAGAAACGACACCGCCACAAGGCCAAACGCCAGCGCGGAATGGGCCAAAACGCCCAGAATGGTGTCCACGCCATAGCCTTTTTCCGACAGGTTGGACACGGTCAACGCCATCGCCAAAGCCACGCCCATGGCCCCCACAAACACCGAAACCCCAAACCCCAAAGACAGCGCCACGCCAAGGATCGCCGCATGCGCCGTGGCGTCGCCGAAATAGGCCATCCTGCGCCAAACAACGAAGCAGCCCAGAGGCGCAGCGGCCAAGGCCACACCCACGCCTGCAAAGAGCGCGCGGATCAGGAAGTCGTCAAACATATCAATGGGATCCGTGGTCGTGCCCGCAATCATGCGCATCGTCATGATCGTGGTGATGGTGGTGGTCATGTTCGTGCCGATAAAGCGCCAGTGCGCCATGGGTGCCGGTGCCAAACAGCGCGCGATATTCTGGTGCTGAGGCGACAATTTCCGGCGTGCCGTGACAACATACATGGCCGTTAAGACAGACCACACGGTCCGACGCGCTCATCACAACATGCAGCTCGTGACTGACCATCAGGACTGCCGCTCCGGTGTCTCGGCGCACTTGTTCGATTTGGGTGTAGAGATCGGCTGAGCCGGGTTGGTCCAAGCCGGTGGTCGGCTCGTCCAGAATGAGCAGATCCGGCTTGTCCATCAAAGCCCGCGCCAACAACACGCGCTGAAACTGCCCGCCAGACAAGCCCGCCATTGGGCGATCTTGCAACCCATCTGCGCCAACCTGTTGCAACGCCGCTTGAATATCCGCCGCACTGCGCCGCTTGGGCAAAGACAAAAACCGCGCTGCCGTCAGTGGCATGGTCGCATCAATCGCAAGCTTCTGGGGCACATAGCCAATTCGCATGCCCGCGGCTTTCAGAATGGTGCCGCTGTCTGGCTTCAAAGCCCCGATGATACAGCGCAGTAAAGTCGACTTACCGCTGCCGTTGGGCCCCACAATGGTGACAATCTCACCCTTGTCGATGGTCAGCGCGACATTGGCCAAGGCCTGATGGCTGCCGTGCTGCACAGACAGGCCATTGATGGTCACCAGCCTCATGCGGCGGTCTCCGTCTTGCGACAGGTTGGGCACATCCCCTCCGCCTCGACAATGGTGTTTTCGATTTGAAACCCAATTTTATCAGCCACTTCGCCTAGAGTGGATTGTAGTGGCGCGGCGGTTTCCGCCACGGTTTCACAGGCGCGACAGATTAGGAAAACCGGCGTGTGCGAGTCTCCCGGATGGGCGCAAGCGATGTAGGCGTTGAGCTTCTGGATTTTGTGGGCAAAGCCGTTTGCTACCAGAAAATCCAGCGCGCGATAGACCACCGGTGGTTGCGAGGCAAAGCCTTCGTCCGACAACATGCCAAGGATGTCATAAGCCCCCATGGCGCGGTGTTCCTGAAGCAGGATTTCCAGCACCCGCCGCCGCCCTTTGGTGAGCCGCAGCCCTTGCGCAGCACAGGCGTCTTCGGCGGCTTTCATCCCGCCCCCAACACAGGCCGCGTGATCATGCTGTCCAAAGCCCACAGTTTGCATGTCGCCTCTCCACTCAAAAGGATGACTTGATATAGTATAACATTTACACTAGAGCCAGCGCAAATATTCAAATCAGAGGATACCCTCATGCGAATCATCAGCGCGGCCTTCGCGGCCTCTCTTGTAGCATTTTCCGCGCAGGCCGATGCCCCAAAGGTGGTGACAGATATTGCGCCAATTCAAGCGCTTGTTGCCAAGGTGATGGACGGGGTTGGTACCTCTCAGCAGTTGCTGCCTGCCAATGTCTCGCCGCATGATTACGCCATGCGCCCATCCGAGGCCCGCGCACTACAGAACGCTGATCTGGTGATTTGGGTTGGGGCAGAATTGACGCCGATGCTGGAGGACTCGATTGAGTCGTTGGCGGGTGAGGCCGCCACCCTCGAGCTGTTGCACCTGAACGGCACGCGCGAATTGGAATTCCGCGAGAGTGAGACGTTCATCGAAATGTCATTGGGCGGCAAAGATCACCATGATCATGGGGATGAGCATCACGACGCACATGACGAGCACGCGGATCATGGCGAGCATGATGAGCACGACAAGCATGATGACCATGCGCACGAGGATCATGACGATCATGAAAAGCATGAAGACGACGAGCATGCAGAGCACAAAGAGAGTCACGACGATCATCACGAAGAGCATGACGACCATGGCTCCCATGATGGTCACAGCCATGAAGGTGTTGACCCGCATGCCTGGCTTGACCCTGAAAACGCGCGTTTTTGGGCCAGCGCAATTGCATTGAAGCTTTCTGAAATCGATCCGGACAACGCAGCGGCCTATCGTGCCAATGCGGCAGATCTGGATGCGGAACTGGCCGGCCTCACGGCATCAATTTCAGAACAACTGGCGCCGCTACAGGGCAAAGGCTTTGTGGTGTTTCACGATGCCTACCAGTATTTCGAGACCCGCTTTGATCTGGCGGCGTCCGGGGCTTTCCTGAACGGCGATGGGGCCGCGCCAAGTGCCGCGCGTCTGAAGGGCATTCAGGATGTTTTGGCCGACAACAACATCTCCTGCGTTTTTACAGAGCCGCAGTTTAACGACGACATCGTGAAAGCGATCAGCGAAGGTCTCGATCTGCATTCCGAGGAGCTGGACCCAACCGGAGCCAAGCAGGACACGCCAAACTATGTGGACCTGATCCAGACATTGGCCAACCAGTTTGAGGCCTGCCTGTCGCACTAAGGCGTCAGGTCCAATGCAACTCGGCGGGGCGGATCTCAAACGAGATGTGATGCGCCCCGCCTGCCAACCCATCCACCGTGTGGTTTGCCAAAGCACGCCAATAGGGCTGGATGGTCACCGCGTCGTCTTGCAGAATTTTTTCCCCCTGCGCGACCAACGCGCGACGCTTGTCGATGTCCACGGTGCCGAGGGCCTCGTCCAGAATTGCGTCAAATGCAGGGTTTGAATAGCCAAACTCGTTCCACGCCTCGCCGCTGCGATAGGCCAGCGCCCAGATTTGCACGCCCAGTGGGCGGTGGTTCCAGTCCGTGGCGCTAAACGGGAAGCTGTCCCAGTTGTCCCAATAGGTGTTGCCCGGCACCACACGGGTTTTGGCTTTGAAACCAGCGTCCCGCAACTGCGCCACAACGGCATCGGTGGTGTTTTTGCGCCAGGCGTCGTCGATGGTGTGAATTTCCATCTCGAAATCCTCGGCGCCCACCTCTTTCAACAATGCCCTTGCGCCTTCAGGGTCATACTCCGGTACGCCAATGTCGGAGTATTCCGGGTGGGCTGGTCCAATGTGGTGGTTTTGCGCGACTTCTCCGCGTCCTTCATTGCCTAGCTCCAGCAGAATGCCATTGTCCACGGCCTTCATAATCGCTTGGCGGACTCGCAGGTCCGCATACGGTTTGATGCCGCCCACCTCGGCCGCCTGATTGGGGCGGACGACTACCGTGGCCATGGAAATCACGTCATGTTTGGTCCAGCCGTCAAAGCTGCCAATCAGATCGGCGTATTCGCCGTCCACGGAGTAGGTCATGTCGATCTCCCCATCCCGCGCCGCGCGGGCCCAGGCGGCGGGGTCGGTGCCAAAATCAAGGAACTCGATCCGGTCCAGCCAGGCGCCATTGCCCGCATTCCACCAGCTATGGCTGGCATTGCGCACAAGCACGCCTTTTTCTCCGGGGATCAAACTCTCTGGCAAGTAAGGGCCTGTGCCAATGGGTTGTTCCAGCATCGTCGCGGCATCAAACTCCTCCGGCACAATGGCGGCAGGGTAATCCGCCATGCCGGGGATCAGGGAGATGTCGGGTTTGGGCAGGTTGAGCCGCACCGTGTGACCGTCCACCACTTCAATGGCGCCCTCCAGCGCTTGGTTGGTGTTGGGATTAATCAGTGTGGCAAAGCGCCCAGCCATCGAATTGCCAGCCATGTCACGGTCACACCAGCCGCGGATGTTGCGGGCCACGTCCTCTGTGGTGAAGGCGGTGCCGTTGTTCCAGGTTACGTCTTTGCGCACGAAGAGCGTGTAGGTTTTGGCGTCGTCAGAAATCTCCCAACTCTCCAGAAGCGCGGGCTTAAACGTGCCATCGCTTTCATAGGTGATCAGGGTTTCCAGCCAACCACGTGTAAAATTGGCGATCTGTGGCCAATCAAACAGGCGCGGGTCTTTGAGCGCGCGCACTTCCTGCTGAATGCGTACCGTGCCGCCCTGTTTGGGCGCTGTTTGCGCTGCCGCGGGCGTGGACAAGCCCAACATTCCGTAAGCAGTGGCGGAGGTGGCCCCAAACGCGCTTGCCAAAGCCAGAAATTCCCGCCGATCCACGCCGCCTCGTCGCACTTTGTCTGCGTGGTGAAGAAGGTGGGAGGGCATTGGCTGTCCGTTGCGCTTGGTAAAATTCATGGCGTCCTCTTGAGCGGGCGGAGGTCGAGGTGGCGTGTCTCTATTCTTCACCGTGTGTGTTGCAGGGGCAAGACATAAGCCTGTGATCTGACAGGTGTTTCCGGCAAGACTCAGCTTAGGATGTTTTTCTTAAGGGCTGTTTAGCCGTGCCTGCGCGCTGTGGTATGCACAGTTCAAACAAACCTTGAGGCCAGTTCGTTGCGCATTTTGAGCGTCACATCGGTGCGAAATGAAGCGCCCTATCTGTTGGAGTGGATTGCGCACCATCGCGGCGCGGGGGTGACCGATTTTCTGATCTACTCAAACGACTGTGATGATGGCACGGATCAGATGTTGTCTCTGTTGTCGGAGGCCGGCGAGGTGGTGCATGTACCGCATGTTCCAGAGCCAAACAAAAGCATCCAGTGGCAGGCACTGCGACAGGCGTGGAAGCATCCGCTGCGCAAAGCGGCAGACTGGATCATGGTCACGGATGTGGATGAGTTCCTCAACATCCATGTGCCGGGACATCAAATTCCGGATCTGGTGGGCAAAATCCCAGCAGATACTGACGCAATCGTCTTGCCCTGGCGGCTGTTTGGCAACAACGAGCGCGTCGCCATTGAGGATACGCCGGTCACCGAACAGTTCACCCGCTGTATCCCGGCGGAGGCGCAATATCCGGTGGCGGCCAGCCTGTTCAAAACGCTGTTTCGCGCGAAGGGGCCTTTCAATCAGTTGGGCGTGCATCGCCCCAAGCAGAAAGACCCGGAAAAGGCTGGCTTGCCTAAAATGATCGATGGCTCTGGCCGACCGGTGCATCCGTTTCTGGCCAAGACCCCGCAACGTTTGTCGCTCTATGACCTCGGCGTCGCGCGGGACTTGGTGGAGTTGAACCACTACGCGGTGCGCTCGGCGGCGGCCTTTGTAGTCAAGCGCGACAGGGGGCTGCCCAACCGCGCGACCAAAAAGGTCGATCTCGCGTATTGGGTGGAGCGCAATTTCAACACCGAGGAAAACACCTCCATCGCAAACATGCGCCCGGCAACAGAACGCGAACTGATGCGATTGCGGGCCATCGATGGCGTTGCAGAGACGCATGCGGCGGGCGTGAAATGGCATCAAGAGCGGTTTGAGGCTCTGATTGCGCAACCGGAGGTGCAGGAGCTCATGTCACAAATCCTTTGCGCTGGTAGCAGTCAGGTGCCCCCTCGCGATTTGCAGCGGCAGTTGGTAAAGTGGTATCAACAAGCCAACTATAAGAATTCCTGACACAAACGTGCAGGCGGGCAGCGGATAACAAGGGCCACAGTATGGGCAAAGCGGCGTTTCACTATCGCGAACTGACACACACGCAGGTGTCAGGCAGCACGGTGCTGTCGTGCCTGAAGCTGGACGATGCTGCGAAGCCGGAGTGTCTGGCCTTCTTCAAAACGGGCCTTGCTGAAAATGGGTTAAAGTCGGGATCTGACACCAAGATCACCAACATGCGCAGCGTAGGCAACGGCTTGATTGTCAATCTGACTTACGAAGGCGACGCCCCGGCGGTCAAAGTGAACGGCGAAGAATGTCGCTTACCGATTGAGCCTCAAGAGCTGGACATCTTTGCTGCGCTCAACGTGATGCTGGCGGTACGCAACGGCGAAACCGCGCAGGCCACCTTGGATTGGCTGCGCTATCACGCCCGCCACCATAATCTGCAAGGTGCAGTGATCCTGGATCGCGCCGAGCCGGGCACCGACACGGCTTATCTCGAAGAGCTGGAGGCCGGTGTGTCCATCATTGCCGGGCTCAAGCAGGTCATGGTTCTGCGTGCTGACACGCCATTGGGCGCTTTGGATTTACCCTCTGAGGCTCACCCTTACAACGCGCCAGATGCACCGGGCAAAGACCGGATGGATATTCCGCCTCCGTCCCCCTGGGACTCGCCACTGGCCGAACTGCAACTGATCGAGATGATCCGCTATCGCTGGCTCAACTCCGCGCGGGCGGTGGCGTTGCTGGATATCTCTGATCTGGTTATGCAGATCAAAGGCAAGGGCACGAAAGGTCGGAGCCTGTTTGATATGGCGGTGAAATCTTCGTCCGGCGTGGTGACGTTGGTGGGGCAGCATTGCTACCCATGGCGCGTGCGCAATGGCGAGATGGTGAATCATGGCGACCACATCTGTGTGCAGTTTGACGCTGCCAAAATGCGCCGCCGCTGGGTTGTGGCTCCGCAGAAGACTGGACCAGAGGTGGTCTGGCGCTTGATCCGCGTGGTTGGCGCGAAACCCGGCGCAGATGAGTGGGTCAAATTCTACCGCTGCATGGGCCTGCGCCACCCTACTGACAGCGTCGGGCAGATTGTGCCCAAGACCTCGCTGATTGAAGAGGCGGAGCTGATCAAACTGTCTAAAAAGAAGTTTGACCACAAACCGATCCGCATGCCGGAAATCGCCGCCCCCAAGGTGAACCCGGCCGACAATGATGTGGCGATCATCACCTGCATGAAAAACGAAGGGCCGTTTATTCTTGAATGGCTGGCCTATCACCGCGCCATCGGGGTGAAAGACGTGCTGGTCTACACCAACGACTGTAACGACGGCACAGACACGTTTCTGGACCTGTTGCAGGACAAAGGTTTTGTGCAGCACCGTGATAACCCGTTCAAAGGCACCAACCTCAAACCGCAACACGCCGCGCTTCAGGCGGGGGAAAAAGAAGAGATCATCCAGAAGGCCGATTGGGTGATTTCCATGGATGTGGATGAGTTCATCAACGTTAAAGTGGGGGACGGCACACTGCCCGCCTTGTTTGAGGCGGTGGGCGACGCCAATCTGATTTCCTGTACCTGGCGGCTGTTTGGCAACTCAGATGTGCATGAGTACGCGGACGAACCGCTGATGGCACAGTTTACCCGCTGCGCGCGCGAAATGACCCGTAAACCGCATCAGGCGTGGGGCTTCAAAACGCTTTACCGCAACATTGGCCTGTTCAAGAAACTGGGGGTTCACCGTCCCAAAGGCCTCAACCCCCAGCTTTGGTCCCACATCAATTGGGTCAACGGCTCCGGCCAACCCCTGCCCAAGGACATGTATCGCAACGCGTGGCGTTCCACGACCGACACCATCGGCTATGACCTCGTGCAGCTTAACCACTACGCCGTGCGCTCGGCTGAGAGCTTCTTGGTCAAGCGGGACCGGGGCCGTGTGAACCACGTCGATCGCGATCAAGGCATGGCCTATTGGTTCCGGATGAACAACAACACCGAGGAAGACACCTCGATCCAGCGCATGATCCCGGCAATGCAGGCGGAGATGGATCGGCTGTTATCGGACCCCGAGATTGCCGAGGCGCATGCGTTTTCCGTGGATCGCCACCGCGCCAAAATCGATGCGCTCAAGGAAACCTCGAACTACAGCAAGTTCTATGACGATCTGACCAGCGCCCGTCAGGAACGTCTGGCGCGGCTGCACCCGCATTTTGGTGCCAACGTCTTCTTGGCTGGTCCCGAGGTCATCCCCGATTGGGTGGTGGAACGCGACTTGCCAGAGGACTTCTTCTTCACTGTCGAGAAGCAAGACACGGCGCACTAGCACAAATTGTCGTGGAATTTCCGAAGACAGCCCAATGGTTTCCGCGTAAACTGTTTCCAAAGTAAGAACAAAGGTTGAGGTAAAATGGCCAAACTTCCCGAAATCGCGTCCCTATGGATTGGCGGGCAGCTTTCCTGGTTGGAGCAGCTCTGTCTGAAATCCTTTGCGGATGCGGGCCATCACACCACGCTTTACAGCTACGAAGAGATTCCGAATGTGCCTGAAGGGGTGCATGCGGCGGATGCGGCGGAGATTTTTCCCGGCGAGCCAATGCATCGCCACGCCCGCACCGGCAGCCCGGCAATTCATGCCGATCTTTGGCGCCTCAACATGCTCAAAAAGACCGACAAGATTTGGGTGGACGCGGATGTCTATTGCTACCGCCCGTTCAACTACACCCGCAAATCAGTGTTTGGCTGGGAAAAAGAGGGGCTGGTCTGCAACGCTGTGCTTGGCCTTCCAAAAACCTCCAAAGCGCTGGATGCAATGCTGGCGTTCTTTGAGGATGAGTATGCGATTGGCCCGTGGTTGAAGCCTTGGCAGCAAAAAGAGCTTCAGGCGGAGAAAGATGCGGGTCGTCCGGTGCACATGACCGAACAAAACTGGGGGTTCACCGGCCCGGCGGCGGTGACCTATTTCCTGCAGCAGTCCGGCGAAATCAAATATGCGGAGCCAGAGACGGCGTTCTATCCGGTGTCTTTCAAAGACCGCAACAAGATGATCCGCAGCGCCTTTGACATTGAGAAAGACTGGCTGACCGAGGAAACCAAAGCGGTGCATTTCTGGGCGCGGCGGATGAAGCCGCGCTTGGAGGAGAAAGAAAACAACCGCCCGCGGCGCGGCTCGTTCATGCACAAGGTCATGCAAAAGCACGACATCGACCCGGATGCGGCACTGATCCCTCCAAAAAAGAAAACCGCCAAAGCCCCGATCACGGATCCGGAGTTTCAGGCTAAGGTGGCCATTGAATCGCTGAAAGGCGAGGCCTCGGTTGAAAAACTGTCGCGTGATTTTCTGGTGGAAACCGGACAAATCAAGCAATGGCGCAACCAGCTGATCGAGGGCGCACCCAGCCTTTTTCGGGAGGGCTGAGCGTGGCGGACGGTGATACAAAACCCGACGCGCCCAGCCAAACCGATTGGCAAAGCAATCTGAAAGAAATCGGCGCAGAGCGTGGGTTCTTTGAGGAGTTGGGCGAGGAGCATTCCGCGCTTTATATCAAACAGGGCAAAACCCTAATTGTGACCTTTGAAAACCTCGACCATGTCTATGAGGACAGTGCCGAGCGCATGCCGTGGGGCTACAACTTCGTTACCGCGCGCGGTTGGTCGATGCTGGGCATGATGGCACATGGTTGGTCGTGGTATCGCGACGAGGCGGTGTTTGATTTCTTTGACCGGCTGCGTGACGAAGGTTTCTTCGCGCAATTTGACAAAGTGGTGTTCTATGGCGCGTCGATGGGGGCTTATGCGGCCTCGGTGTTCTCCGCAGCGGCGCCCGGCGCAACGGTCATTTGTATCTCCCCACAGGCGACGTTGGATCGCGAAATTGCCAGTTGGGAAACCCGCTACCGCAAAGCCTGGCACCGGGACTTCAGCGGGCGCTATGCCTATGGGCCGGACATGATTGCCGAGGCCGGTGAGGTGAATATCTTCTACGATCCACGGATGGGGCTGGACGCGATGCACGCCGCGCTGTTTCGCGGCGGCAACGTGCGCAAGTACCGCTGCCGCTATATGGGGCACCGGATTGCATCGCTCTGGATTATGTTGGGCTTGTTAAAACCTGTCATCGAAAGCTGTGTGGCTGGGGACATGACCGCGCCCAAATTTTACAGCATGATGCGCGCTCGTCGCGACGTGGGGCGGTATCAAAAAGAGATGCTCAACACGGTTCTGGCGGACGGGCGTCCGTGGTTGATCGCCACCTACTGTTCCGCAGTGTTGGCGCGGCGGCGCGGGCCAAACTTCCGCAAAGCCCTACGTGCAGCGCGTGCCAAAATGGGGGGCTAACTCCCATCAGCTGTCACGACCCGCTTAGCTGTCACGCAACGTGTCGCCGAAGCTGATGGTGGGCGCCAAGGTCACCTGGCCCTCTTTGTCCACGTCGTTCACCCGCGCGGCGATGATCTCGGCGGCCTTGGTGCCAATCTCGCGGCGGCAGGCATCCATGGTGGCCAGTTGCCGTGGCAGGCCTTGCAACAGTTCGACCCCGTTGAAGCCAGCTAGGCCAATCTGGCCCGGAACGTCGATGCCTTTCTCCAAAAGGTAGAGCAGACCGCCCGCGCCAATCATGTCGTTGCTGTAGTAGATGAAATCTACATCCGGGCTGCGCTCCAGCACCGCCTCGGTCATCTCGCGGCCTTTCGCCAGCGCGGACCCACCGGAATAGAATTCCCGATCCACCACCTCAACACCGGATTTGGCCAGCACCTCGGTGAAGCCTTCAAAGCGTTTGCGAGCGCGGTGATCGAGCGGCATCTTGGTGCCCAGGAAGGCGATTTTCTTGTAGCCGGCTTTGAGAATTGCGGCGGCCATTTCCCGGCCCGCACGGCGGTGCGAAATACCAACCATGGCATCCACAGGGTCACCGTCGGTGTCCATGATTTCCACCACGGGGATGCCGCTCGCCTGAAGCATGGCGCGTGAGGCTTCCGTGTGCTCCAAGCCCGCAATGATTACGCCTGATGGGCGCCAAGACAGCATTTCGTAGAGAACTTTCTCTTCTTTTTCAGGGAGGTAGTCGGTCACGCCGACAACGGGCTGCAACTCGGTGTCTTCCAACACCTGGCTGATCCCGCCTAACACCTCAGGGAAAACCATGTTGGACAAAGATGGGATGATCACCGCGACCAGGTTCACACGCTGACTGGCCAGTGCACCGGCAATCTTGTTGGGCACGTAACCCAGCTCCTTGGCCGCCGTCAGTACCTTGTCGCGTGTGGCTGCGGACACGTCCCCGCGGTTGCGCAACACGCGGCTGACCGTCATCTCGGACACCCCCGAAGCTTCAGATACGTCACGAAGGGTCAAGGAACGGTTTTTCTGAGTCACTGATATTCTTCCCGATAAGACTATCGGAATGTTACCGCGATCAGTTGCGCCTGTTCAAGCATTCGCTGCCTGCGCAAATGCGCACAGTTAACGGGTCCCCTTACATATCCGCCGAAATAGCAAAGCTCTCCACCGGCTCCTTCACGTTGTGCAGAGAGACAGGCCCAAGCGGCTTGCTGTCGGGAGCGTGCTGCGCCACGCGGCCAGACGCCACGATGCGGTGGCCCACGGTTTTGCCGTAGTCACCAAGGCGGGCCGCGATATTGGCAGGGCGGCCAATTACGGTGAAATCCAACCGTTCCTGCGAACCAACATTGCCGTAAGTGACCTGTCCGTAGCAGATGCCAATCGAGCATTCACAACAGCGGTTTGGGTCTTCCTCACGCAACTCCGCCAGCTTGGCAACAATCTCGCGCGCGGCCTGCAAAGCCTCGGCGCCTGCATCGGTGCCATCTTCGGTGTCGGGGAACACCGCGAGCACAGCGTCGCCGATGAATTTCAGAACCTCGCCGCCGTGGGCATGCACAATCGAAGACGCGGTATCAAAGAAGATATTTAGCAGATCGATGTAGTCCTTGCGTCCCAGTTCCTCTTCCAGTCGGGTGGACCCGCGCAGGTCGCAGAACATGATCGCCGCGTCGATGTCATCGCCGTCTCCACGCCGGATCTCGCCGCCTAAAACCCGCGCGCCAGTTCGACGGCCAACATAGGTCTCCAGCAGGGACTGGGCGTTTTCTTTCTGGGTAAACACCTCAAAGAAGCGACTGATCACGGTGGAGACTTCAAAAATGAGTCCAAGGTTGGCGGTGGTGAAGCCTTCGGGGTGGTCGCTGGTCAGGGTCAGCACGTTGATTTGCCCATCGCTGAAGAACAGGGGCATCGCCACATAGTCGGTTGCACCTTCGGCTTTCAGGTCTTCCATCACCGGAAACTGCATCTCCGATTTGGAGCAGGTGAGTTTCTGCCGCACGCCCCCAAGGCCTTGGGAGACATAGCTCAACGGGCTGTTTTTGAAGGACGGGTGGTCATAAAGTTCATAGGATGGCGCAAAGGTGGTGATCTCTTCTTCGTCGCGTTTCCAGATGTAGTTCTTGCCAGCAATCATCGGGTGTAGTGACCAGATCATTGCACTCATCCGCGCCACGGCAATGCCGTGCTCGACCATTTTCTTGCCCAAGGCGCCGATGAAATCTTCGGGGGTGGTCTCAAATGCCGCCCCACGCATCAGCCAGTCCACCAGCGGGCCGGTGATGTTGCCATCCGCGACCGGATCAAGCTCCACGCCGCCCAGGTCAAACTCCACCTGCGCACCGGGCATAAAGCCGATATGCCCATTGATCGCACGGCTTTCCGGCATGGCGTCGTCGTAACACCAGACGCCGTTGTAGATGGTCTCGCCATCCAGCAGTAGATCGTGATAACGCGCCGTACCTTTGAAGGGGCAGAAGGTCTGCAACTCGGTCTCATCCGACAGCGGCGCCAGAATATCTTCTCTGGGGATGTAGATCTGCGGCGCCAGCCGGGTCTCATACATTACCTTGGCATTGGCGCTCTCGGCGAGCACCTGCCCGTTTCGCAAAACCCGCACAGTGGAGGCAATCGGTTTGATCTCAATCCCGTAGCCCGCGTTGGCGCCAAAACGTGAACCTTCCATGCCCTGATCCTTCCCTGATCGTCACCCCTGTCACGCAGTCTCCCCTATGTGGGGAGTGAACAAAAGGCAAACAAGAGGATGGGCGGCACATCAAGCAATTGTGTGCCGCACCTGTTAGAGCACTTCTATCACATCTTTGTCGATCGAGAGCACATAGCCTTTGCGGGCGATGTTTTTGACTAGAAGTTGGCTCACCATCTGATTGCCCAAGGAGTCCCGCAGGCGCTTGATGCGCGTGGCGCCAGCCGCTTCTTCGCAATCGGTGGCGGGTTTGCCGGAGATCATGCTCTCAAGCTCAATGCCAGACAGCACATCGTCATCCATGCGCGCCTCTGCCAGTACCGACAACGTCTCCATCGCCGCGTCAGTCAGCTTGAAGCCCATCTCGTTGAGATACACTGTCTTCTCTTCGCGGCTGACAATCAGCGAGGTCACTTGAATACCCGCGCGTTCGATCTGTGCCATGCGGCGGTTCATGGTGATCAGCCCCACAAGAAACACAAGCGCGGCAATCATCATACCGGTGGCGAACACCAGCAGAACCAAAATCACCATGCGATAGCTGGCGAGGGTGTCGGCAAAGGCGGTGCCGGATTGCGCCAGAATTTCGAGCAGTTTGATTTCCGCCTGTCCAGTCAGGTCATCATTGGCCAGGAAAAGCGCCTCAACGCGGGCGTTAAACGCATTTGCATCCGGCAAGGTCAGCAGCAACAGCGCTGCACAGGCCAAAAGGATCAGGACAATTGCCCCAATCCCAAGTGCCACGATCCGCCCACCGCTGCGCCGCGTTTCAATAACGGAGGTAGAATTGTCCTGCACTGTCTTCCTTTCCGGAGAGCTCCGAGGCGTCAAACACCGAGAGCACGTTTAACAAGGTCCATCCGTCTTTCCCAATGCGGGCGGCAACTTCTTGCTTTGCGGATCCGGCGTCACAGCCGTTTTTGAGATCGATCACACCGTAGTGCAGGCGCAACGGCGCGTCTTTCTTGGCTTTGTAATCGGCATAGCAGTCGGCGGCCTGCGCCGCACCGGGCGCTGCGACGGCCGCGACCAGCGCGCCAATACAAAGGCTATATGTCATGAGCTGTTTCATGAGCTGACCTTGGCGCAAATCCTGCCTGTTATTCAATAACCAAGTTGGTGTGCGGGTCTGATATCTCATAACAAGGTGCTGATATTGCGAGATTTTTGGAGTTGCGGCGAAAACGGATGGGCAAACCGGCGCACAGCCCGGGCAACATTCAAAAAACAGGACTTCGCCATGACTTCCAAGACGTTTATCGCCTCCGTACTGAGTATCGCCATCATCCTCACCGGCGCCACCGCCCCGCGTGCCCATGCCATGGATGAAGACGCCATCGCCGCGCTGCTGTTTGGCGTGACCGCGCTGGCCGTGATCGGAGCCGCCGTGGCGGACAACAAGAAATCTGATCCGGCTCCGGTGGTGTCCAAGCCGGTGACCAAGCCCAAGCCGAAAAAGAGCCACAAGCCGAAGAAGACACACAAAGCCTGGCTGCCAAGCCACTGCGCCAAGCGGTTTGAAGCCAAGAATGGTCGCATCATTCAGGGTTACGGCCAGCGCTGCCTGTTCCGCGCGCAATACCCGGCCTACCGCCTGCCAGAGCAGTGCTACTTCAAGCGCAAGGGCGCCAATGGCCGGATCGCTGGTTACCGCAGCCAGTGCCTGAACAAGAACGGCTACAAGGTGGTTTGGCGCTGATTTGATCCCCACCATCGAGCGGTGTGCAAGCCGACAATAAGATCGGCAACTGGCCGGGTAGACGAGGGGCTGCCCGGCTTTTTTCTTGCGTTTATCTCAACGGGGTGGTTCTCACATTCCATGACAAAAGTGATCACAGCCCCCGATTTTTTCTTAGAAGAAGCTGCCTTTGCCCGTGGCCTGAGCCGCGTGGCCGGTGTGGACGAAGTCGGCCGTGGGCCTTTGGCCGGGCCTGTGACAGCCGCGGCGGTGGTGCTGGACCCGAACAATATCCCTGCCGGTCTCAACGACTCCAAGAAACTGACCGCCAAACGGCGTGAAGCGCTCACCGAAGAAATCCTGAAAGTGGCCGATGTCTGCATCGCCCATTGCACGGTCGAAGAGATCGACGAACACAACATCCTGCGCGCGAGCCACATCGCCATGGAAAGGGCCGTCGGGGGGCTCAGCTCGGCGCCGGATCACCTGCTGATCGATGGCAATTTGATCCCCTCTGGATTGCAAATCTCATCCGAAGCAATCGTCAAAGGGGATGCGCGTTCGCTGTCGATTTCTGCCGCGTCCATCGTGGCGAAAACGGCGCGTGACACCATCATGATGGATTTGGCGCAACAGTTCCCTGGTTACGGATGGGAAACAAACGCCGGATACCCGTCCAAAAAGCACAGAGAGGCGCTGGTCGAACTGGGGGTGACCCCACATCATAGGCGTTCGTTTAAGCCTGTGCACAATATCTTGTATCAAGCGAAAAACTAACTCTCTGATTCAAAAAAGAAATTGACGCCGAATCACGTTTGACTCAAACTTATCCACATAACGAGCGCACCAAAAAAACCGCGCCGTAATGAGGCAGAGAATGAAAACGATGACCAAAGCGAAGGGCGCATCCGCGCTCCCGATCAATAGTATATTGTCCGGCGACTGTATCGAAGTGATGAACAGTCTGCCTGAAAACTCGATCGATCTGATCTTCGCAGACCCGCCCTATAACCTTCAGTTGAAAGGCGAGCTGCACCGTCCAGATAACTCCAAAGTGGACGCGGTTGACGACGAGTGGGACCAGTTTTCGAGTTTCGCCGCGTATGACAAGTTCACACGCGAATGGCTGAAGGCGGCCCGCCGTCTTCTGAAACCCAACGGGGCGATCTGGGTGATTGGTTCCTACCACAACGTGTTTCGCATGGGCGCGGAACTGCAGAATCAGGGCTTCTGGATTCTGAACGATGTGGTCTGGCGCAAGTCCAACCCGATGCCAAATTTCCGTGGCAAACGCTTCACCAACGCGCATGAAACCATGATTTGGGCCTCCAAATCCGAAGGCGCGAAATACACCTTCAACTACGAAGCGCTCAAAGCGCTCAACGAAGGTGTACAGATGCGCAGCGATTGGGTGCTGCCGATCTGCACCGGTCACGAGCGTCTGAAAGACGAAAACGGCGACAAGGCACATCCAACGCAGAAACCGGAAAGCCTGCTGCATCGCGTATTGGTTGGCTCCACCAACCCGGGTGATGTGATCCTGGATCCGTTCTTCGGCACCGGCACCACCGGTGCTGTCGCCAAGATGCTGGGCCGCGAGTACATCGGCATCGAACGCGAAGCCGCCTATCGCAAAGTGGCCGAAAAACGCCTCAAGAAAGTGCGTAAGTTTGACCGCGAAGCGCTGGCCGTGACCGCCTCCAAACGTGCCGAGCCTCGTGTGCCTTTTGGCCAATTGGTGGAGCGCGGCATGCTGCGCCCTGGCGAAAACCTCTATTCCCTGAATGGCCGTCACAAAGCCAAGGTCCGCGCCGACGGCACGCTGATTGGTGACGACATCAAGGGCTCCATCCACCAGGTTGGTGCGCATCTGGAAGGCGCGCCAAGCTGCAATGGTTGGACCTATTGGTCCTACAAGCGCGAAGGCAAGAAGGTACCTATCGACCTTCTCCGTCAGCAAATTCGCGCAGAAATGGCGGCACGTCCCAACTAATCTGCTTTGCGTTATCCCAAGACCCGGGTCGTCTGTCGCCCTTGCCAGAATGGCAAACCCGCGCACTGACGATCCGGACCCAACGCAAAGCGCTCTGGGGCGCGTCAACTTCCATACCACAGATAACCAATACCGCCGGATGCCTGTAGCCGAACTGACTACGCAGGTATCCAGACTTCCCCGCCGTTTTCGGCGGGGTTTTTTTGTGTGGCGCAGGGGGTGTAAGCTGCCCCATGGTCACCTATCTCAGCCGAGGACAACGGAGTGCCAGCCAATGGTCGAGCAAACGCAACAAGACAAGCCGGTGTATCTTGACCGGTTTGAGGACGGCGAAGAGCGCACCGACAGCTACACCGAGGCGGTGCTGGAACGTCACAAGCGCGAAGGTCTGGATCTGGCTGTCAAAGCCCGCTGGGTGGCGATGTCCATCATTGGCGTCTTCCTGCTGTTCACCGTGCATTGGCCGGAAGTCTTTTATTACGAATTCATCCTGTTTCTGCTTTGCGTGAACGGCTGGCTCATCCGCCGCGCCGGTCGGGTGGGGCGCTCCAAGCTGGAGCTGTTCCTGATCTTTGTTGATCTCCTGCTCATGGTTGTTGGCATCATTGGACCCAACCCGATTGGGCTGGATGATTGGCCGCAGGCGATGCAGTACCGCTTTGGTAACTTCCAATATCTTTTCCTGATCCTGGCAATGGGCACCTTGGCCTATTCCTGGCGCACGGTGATTGCGATTGGCACTTGGACGGCTGGCATGTGGGCGGCGGCCTTGGCGCTGTCGATCTGGCTCACTGATCCGGTGCCGGTCATGAGCGATGCCATTAAGTTTGCGCTGCCCGGCTGGCCGGACCTCGCGCACATGCTCGACCCGAACAATTTCAACGTCAGGCTACGTGTTCAGGAGATAGTGGTCTTCCTCTTGGTCGCCATCACGCTGGGCATCTCCATGCGGCGCTTCAACGGCCTGTTGAGGTCCAATGCGGCGCTGGAACGAGAGCGTACGAACCTTTCGCGCTACTTCTCTCCCAACGTGGTGGAGGAGTTGAGCCAGAACGACGAACCGCTCAAACAAATCCGCTCCCACAACATCGCTGTGCTGTTTGTGGATATTGTCGGTTTCACCGAGTTCGCGGCCACCCGCAAACCCGAAGAGGTGATCGAAACACTGCGCGACTTCCACGGGTTGATGGAGCGCGCGGTGTTTGCCCATGAAGGCACGTTGGACAAATATCTTGGCGATGGGTTGATGGCGACGTTTGGCACGCCCAGCCCGTCAGATCACGACGCGCAAAACGCGCTGCGCTGTGTGCGGCAGATGATGGCGGATGTGGATGTCTGGAATGACGCGCGCATTGCCAAAGGCCAGCCACCATTGCGCGTTGGATTTGGCGCGCATTACGGCCCGGCGGTTTTGGCCGACATCGGCGCCAATCGGCTTGAGTTTGCCGTGGTGGGCAACACTGTGAATGTCGCCTCCCGTCTGGAAAGCATGACACGCGGTCTGAACGCCCGACTGGTGATCAGCGATGGCATGCGCTCCGAAGTGCTCAAAGAGGGCGGTGACGAATGCCTGGATGGGCTGCAGAGGTTCACCGATCAGGACGTACGTGGCGTGGCGGAGAAGCTCACCGTCTGGGCCTTTGAGCGACCGGATGAACATGGGGTGTGACATACAATTGCCGTTCGGCCCGTATTAGGTTTCGTCATCCCTCAGTGGCGGGGCTGTCAGCAGGAACACCATTTGGAAGACATAGTGCAGAAACAATGGCATTAGAGATAGGATCGCCACCGTGAGGTTGAGCGACGCGCCGGTGACCAAAAGGCTTTCATTTACAGCTATGACAAATACCGCAGTGAGTGCGTACAGCTGCAGCAGGCGGCGGCGGAACTCAGGTGAGACCTCTCTGTCGTTTGGACCGGGTGCGAAATATTTCATCACGTCGCCGTCACGCTTTATGCCCAGCACCAAGATGACGGCATAGAGGGCGCAGCAGACGCTTAGCAATCTCTGGCTGAACCATGGTTCGGACCACCAAACCTGCGCGACCAGCGCGCCGAACCAGATGGCGAGCACAACACTTACTGCAACACGCGCACTGCCAGTTTTCTGACGCTGTCGCCGAATGATGGGTAGCAGCACCAACCAGATGTGAACGCCTTGCGCGCATACCGCGGCCCAAACAAACGCAATCGGCCATGATACGCCAGATAGTTTCAATCCCGCCCAGCTGCCGCTGAACACGAACGGCATCAGCAATTTCGCTGGGGCAATCGGTTGCGAATACTTGATGAGCATCCACAAGTACAAAGAGAAGCGATGAAACATTTTCGATTGTCAGAGATTCACCGAGGCATCGGGTTCTTGGCCTTGTTGTAGGGCTGCCAGTTGGTGATTTCCGGATAATACATATCCCGCCACTTGCGCACGCGCGGGTTCATCACCCGTTTCCATACGGGCGGGATCATCGCGGCGATGGTCATGATCGGGTAGCCAAACGGCAGCTGCGGCGCTTCGGCATCGGTGTAGTTCTGCAAGAGCGGAAAGCGACGGTCCGGCTTGTAGTGATGGTCTGAGTGGCGCTGCAAATTGATCAACAGCCAGTTGGAGGCTTTGTGGGCGGCGTTCCAGCTATGATGCGGCTTCACATGCTCATATTTGCCTTCGCCCTGGTGTTTCCGCGTCAGCCCGTAGTGCTCCACATAGTTCACCAGCTCAAGCTGCCAAACTGCTATCCACGCCTGCCAAATGAACAGCGCAACACCCAGCCATCCACCGATGAGCAAAGCCAGCAGTAGCATCCCGCCTTGCAGGGCCCAATAGCGGAAAAACGGGTTCGATAGATCGGTCCACGGCAGGCTTTTGCGCGCCAGCATGTCCTTTTCGGCCTTGAACGACGACTTCAGCGAGCCAATCAACACGCGCGGGAAGAAGCGGTGAAAGCCTTCGTTGTAGCGCGCCGTAACCGGATCGCGCGGCGTGCCAACATAGCGGTGATGCACCAACAGGTGTTCGCTGCGGAAATGCGAATAGAGCACCATCGCCAGCAAAATATCCCCAAGCCAGCGCTCCCCCTTGGGTTTCTGATGCATCAGCTCATGGCTGTAGTTGATGCCAATGGTGCCGCTGATCACGCCAACGCCAAAAAACAGCCCAATCAAAGCGCCTGTGCTGAGGTGATCCGCCCGCGTGGCATAAAAAATCAGGCCAAAAATCGTGAGGAACTGCACCGGCGCCCAGATCAGCGTGACCAGTTGATACCACTTCAGCTGATCGTCGCTTGTGTCCAGGTCTGCGTTCTCAAGGTTCAATCCCGTGACCGCGTCTAAAGCGGCAAAGAGATACCAGGTGGTGACCGGCACCAGCACCACCCACCATCCGCCCAACCCTGCGGTGATCCACACGAGCGGGATCAAAAGCAGGGAACACCAAAAGGGCAGGGCGCTGGTGAACTTGGCAACTTGGGAGGAGGCGATCATGATCACAGTCCTTTGACTTCATTGCGCAAACTATGCGGCGAAGCGGCCGCCAGTGCAATGAGGTCAAGTGCCGCGATAGAGATCAAACGCCTTGCGCATCGCGGTCGGCAGGTTGCCGGCATCAAATTGTTCCGCATCCACAAACCCGCCAACCGTAGGCTTGCGGTCCATTGGGACCAGCGCGGTCTTCACCGTCAGACGCAAATGGAAATGCGTAAATGTATGCCGTGCCTCAGTGTTCAGCGTTTTCCACTCCGCCTTGATTGGGGCGTCATGTTTGGGCGCTGCGCCTTCGGTCCACTCGGACCCAGGCCAGCCCAACATGCCGCCCAACAAGCCACTGTCTGGCCGCGTTTCCAGCAGGTAAGCCCCGTCCACACGTTTGGCGACATAGACCACGCCGTGCCGGATGGGTTTGGGCTTTTTGGGTGTTTTCTTTGGTAGGCCTGCCGCGGTACCCGCCGCTTGCGCCTGACAGGGCACGCGCCATGGGCACAATCCACAGGCCGGATTGCGCGGGGTGCAAATGGTTGCGCCAAGGTCCATCACCGCCTGCGCATAGTCTCCGGGGCGTTCTTGCGGGGTCAGCTCTGCCGCTTTCTCGGTCAACTCGGGTTTCGCCGCGGGCAATGGCGTGTGAATGTCAAACAACCGCGCCATCACGCGCTCGACATTGCCGTCCACAACGGTGGCAGGCTGATCAAACGCAATCGCCGCCACGGCCCCAGCTGTGTATGGCCCCACGCCGGGCAGTTTGAGCAGCTCTTCCACAGTGCCCGGAAACACACCGTCATGTTCCGCCACCACAAACCGAGCGCATTTCAACAGGTTGCGGGCGCGGGCGTAGTAACCAAGACCGGCCCATTCCGCCATGATATCTGCATCTTCTGCCGCCGCGAGATCCCGCACCGTGGGCCATTTCGCCGTGAACCGCTCAAAGTAGTCCTTCACCGCCGCCACAGTGGTTTGCTGCAACATGATCTCCGACATCCACACCCGATACGGGTCCGGCTGAACGCCGTTGGCACGGTCTTTCGGCCCCACCCGCCACGGCATCTTCCGCGCGTTGTGATCATAGAACGTCAGCAGGTCGGCGCTGTTTGGCCTATCACGCAAGTTTTATCCTCACTCGGGTTGGGTTTCACTGGCGCCCTCGCGCCGAGCCACTAAAATAGCGCCGGACCAAAGGATGCAAGACCAACATGCGCAAAGCCTCAACCAAAGGGTTTTCCCGCACCTCTTCGCTGCTGCAAGAGCGCATCCGCAAAGCCAGCGAAAGCCGGGGTTTTGCGGAATCGCGCGTGTTGACTCATTGGGCGGAGATTGTTGGCGAAGACACCGCGCGCATCTGTCAGCCGGTTGATGTGAAATATGGTCGCCAAGGGTTTGGCGCCACGTTGACGGTGCTGACCACCGGCGCGCAGGCCCCGATGCTGGAGATGCAGAAAGAAACGCTGCGCACGCGCATAAATGCCGCCTATGGCTATAACGCCATCACCCATATGCGTATCACCCAAACCGCGCCTACCGGCTTTGCCGAAGGGCAAGCTGTTTTTGGCGCGGCGCCCAAGGCTGAGAAGCCGAAACCCGATGCTGCCACCTGTGCCGAGGCCGCTGAAGTGGCCGCGCCGGTGGGCGACGATGATCTACGCCAAGCCCTTGAACGGCTTGCGCAAAACGTAATCTCAAAGAACAAAAACGCAAAGAGAGGCTCTGAATGAACCGTTTTATCCCTGCAATCGCCGCTGCGGCTGTCGCCGTTGCTGGTGGGGCTTACTGGCTGACCAACACGCAAACGTCCGCAACTGAGACGGCGTTTAGCCTGCCGGAAATCACCAACATTCAAACGGTGTCTTCTGAAGGCGCGGCCAACGAGCACGGCATTGTCGAAATGGTCATGGGCTCTGAAGACGCGCCAATCACCATCATTGAGTATGCGTCCTTTACTTGCCCGCATTGCGCGAGCTTCCATGAGAACGTGCTGGAGCCTCTGAAGGCAGATTATGTCGACACTGGCAAAGTGAAATTCGTGTTCCGCGACGTGTATTTTGACCGCTACGGCCTCTGGGCTTCCATGGTGGCGCGCTGCGGTGGTCAGGAGAAATTCTTCGGCATGACCGACATTCTGATGAAAACCCAGAAAGACTGGACCCGCGCCGGTGATCCTGTGGCGATTTCTGACAGCCTGCGCAAAACCGGCCGTCTGGCAGGTCTGGAAGACGATCAGCTTCAAGCCTGCCTGCAGGACGAAGACAAAGCCAAAGCGCTGGTGGCCTGGTTCCAGGAAAACGCTGCGGCCGATGACGTGAACTCCACGCCAACGCTGATCATCGACGGCGAGAAGCACTCCAACATGAGCTACAAAGATCTGAAAGAGATCCTCGACGGCAAGCTCGGCGGCTAAGCTATATCCATTTGACCGGGCGGATTACTCCTGCCCGGTCACCCCGATGCGCGCCAAAAGCGCATCAATCGGCGCCCAATCCTGCAACTCCAATCGCACCGGCAAAGTCAGCACCTGTGGCCGCACTTCCAAGGGCAGGCGCACGGCATCTTTTTCGGTTGTGACCAACTGCGCGCCCATCTTTTGGGATTCCGCATAAAGTCGCGAGAGCATGGCAGGTGGCAACGCCTGATGATCCGCTAACGCCTCTGTGTGCATCAACGTGGCGCCGAGGCTGCGCAGGGTCTCAAAGAATTTCTCCGGATGGCCAATACCGGCGAAGGCAAAAAACGGGGTTTCGGTCCAATCCATGCCGGTTTGCAGCGGCACCAATGCGCCTTTGGCGTGGGGCAGGCTCACCTGTGTGCCCCAAGTCTCTGCAAACCTGGCCTGTGCGGCATCATTTCCAATCGATAAAACCACGTCGCCTCGCGCCATGCCAACCGCCACCGGTTCACGCAAGGGGCCTGCCGGAATGCAGCGCCCGTTGCCAAAACCACGATGTGCGTCCACGACAATCACGCTGGCGTCTTTTTGCACGGAGGCGTTCTGAAAGCCGTCGTCCAGCAGGATCACATCAGCCCCAGCGGCCTCTGCTGCCCGCACGCCCTCGGCGCGGTCCTTGGAGACCCAAGTGGGGGCAAAGGCCGCCAGCAAAAGCGGCTCATCCCCGGTTTCTTCCGCCTTGTGCGTGCGTTCGTTGACCTGCACAGGGCCTTCAAGCGTGCCGCCGTAGCCTCGGGATACCACATGCGGGGTCTTTCCCATGCCGATCAGCCGTTGCGCCAAAGCGATGGTGGTGGGCGTCTTGCCTGTCCCACCCGCATTGATATTGCCGACACAAATCACTGGCACGGAGGCTTTGTAACCATCCGATTTGCTAACGCGCGATTGGGTGGCCTTGGCGTAAATCCCACCCAAGGGGGCCAAAAGCCGGGTTTGCCAGCCGGGGCGGCTGGGGGTGTTGGACCAGAACAGTGGCTCCCTCATGCAGGCTCCTCCTGCGTGTCCATCAACATATGGGCATGTTCGAGCACTTTGTCTGACACCGCCGCGCTGTCCGATACGACCTGCCAGCCCGCATGGGCCATGGCGGCCACCTGATCCGGCGCAGCCAAAAACATCAAGGCGGCGGTCAAACTGTCGGCGTCTTTTACAATGCGCGCGGCACCGACATTGGCCAGCCGCGTATAGCTGCCCAGATAGCGCCGCACCGATGGCCCATAGAGAATCGCGCTACCCAGAGCCGCAGGCTCCAGTGGATCGCGCCCTCCGGCACCGGCGATCAACGAACTGCCCACAAAGCTGATCGGCGCAATGCGATACCACAAGCCCAACTCGTCGGGTGTTTCGGCAAACAAAACCTGCGTGTTTTCTTCGGGAAAATCGCCATTGTCCCAGTCTGCCACCCGCCAGCCACCTGCCGCGATGGTCTCGCGCATACTCTGCGCATTAGCCGGGTTGTCCGGCACCACCACCAGCAACATCCGGAACGACAGTCGCAAAACTGCACGATAGGCGTTGAGCACGGTTTCCAGCTCTTCCGGCTGCAATCGCGCCGCCAACCAGACCGGCCGTCCCGCCAAACAGCCGCGCAGCTCGTCCAGATCGCTCTCGCGTACAGGCAAGGCCGGGGCTTCTTCCATCAAGGTGCCGCTGATCTCGACCTTGGAGCTGTCGCCGAGCAGCTTGCGTAGGCGAATGGCGGTGGCCTTGTCCTGGGCAAAAACCGTGTTGAACCGGGACAAGGTTCCACGAATAGGTTCCGGCCCCCAGCGCCGTTTCTGATCCAGCTTGGGGCGATGCACTTCGAGCATCATCGAGGGGATGTCGCGTGTGCGCACCGCATCAATCAGCGCGGGGCGAAGGCTGGAGCCGAGCCAGATCATGATTTCCGGCTGCCAATGCGCCAGAAACACGGCGATGTCCGCAGGGCTTTCCGAGGGGCAGGGTTGCCAGATCACACCTTCGGGCAGCGTCTGGGTCAGAGGCACGTCATGAGGGGTGGTCAACAGCACCCGCGCATTTGTACGCTGCGCTGCCAGTCTCAGGCCCAGTTTGGCCAGGGTACGCGCGCGTGTGGGATCGGTGCTGTGAAGCCAGATGACCGCGCCTTTGGGGCGCGGACAGTCAATTGCGGCCAGCCTTGGGGGCTGGCGGCGCGCAAACGCAAGATACGCCGCAAGGCCAAGCGAGCGCGCCATCCGGAAATCTTACCCGAGTTCTTCAGTGGAGGAGGCCGCAGCCTGCTCGTCCCGCAGACGGTGCAGATGCGCAATGAAGTAGCGCATGTGGGCGTTGTCCACGGTCTTTTGCGCTTCGGCTTTCCACGCGTCATAGGCGCTTTCGTAGTTCGGGAAGATGCCAACCACATGGATGTCATCCACATCTTTGAAGGCGGTTTTCGTCGGGTCGATCAGCTCGCCACCAAAGACGAGGTGCAGTCGTTGTGCCATTTGTGGGCCACTCCTGTGAGGTGCTGAATTGGCCGCAACCTACGGCGCTTGGGCCAAAGCCTCAAGGGGAGGAACGCGCCCCTTGGCGCAAGTTTGACAGGAATTGCCCCCATTGCGCCGTGTCGCATGGCTTTGAGCTGCGCTTTTTGCTAGAGCGCGCGGCATGAAACCTTTTTTGATCCTGCAATTGCGCCCCGAAACCGTTGCCTCAGATGCGGAGTTCCGCGCCTTTCTCGAGAAAGGCGGGCTTGCGTCAAACGAGGTGCACCGCGTGTCGCTGGATCAGGAAAGTTTGCCAGCGGATCTGGATTTGCACAGCTATTCCGGCGTGATTGTTGGCGGCGGTCCCGGGTGTGTCAGCGATTGCCCGACCAGCCGCGATCCACTTGAAGCCAAAATGGAAGCGCAGGTAATGTCGCTCTTGCCGCAAATTGTTGGCGAGGACATTCCGTTCCTCGGCTGCTGTCTGGGCATTGGCGTTTTGGGTCATCATCTGGCGCAGGCGGTTTCTAAAGACCGCTACGGGGAAGAAGCCGGGATTGCGCGTTGCTCCCTGACGCCGGATGGGCAAAACGACCCGCTGCTCGAGGAGGTGCCGCAGGAATTTGACGCCTTTGTTGGCCATAAGGAGGCCCTGCAACTTCTGCCGGAAGGCTGCACCCATCTGGTGCAATCGCCGTTTTGCCCATTCCAAATGATCCGCTATCGCCAAAACGTCTATGCCACACAGTTTCACCCCGAAGCGGATGGTGCCGAATTTGCCAACCGGCTCAATATGTATCGGGACAAAGGCTACTTCCCGCCAGAAGAAGTGGATCGTTTGATGGCCTTATGTCGCGCGGCAGATGCCTCGGCCCCACCCAGGATTGTTGCCAACTTTGTGCGCCGCTACCGGGCGGCGTGAGCTGGCGCCAGCGCCGCACAAATCTGATCTTTTAACGGTTTGGGCGCGGCAATCACACCGGCCAAGCGCGGATCGGGATTGTTGAACCGCAGCGGCGCGCCATTGCGGTCTGCTGTCGCCGCGCCCGCCTCGCGGATGATCAGATCGCCTGCGGCCACATCCCACTCCCAGGTCGGGCGCAGCGTAACCATGGCGTCAAAACGGCCCTCCGCCACCAGCGCAGTGCGATAGGCCAGCGACGGCCGATAGCCACGGTCAAATGCGGGGGGAGTGCCTTGCCAATGGGACGCGTCCATCACCGGGCGAGCCACCAGCACTTTGGCCCCCGTCATGTCAGAGCGCGCGCCAGAGGTGATTGGCGCGCCATTCAAAAACGCACCCTGACCTTGCGCTGCGCTATAAAGCTTGTCCCGGCGCGGTAGGAACACAACGGCTGCTGTGACAACTCCACGCTCGGCAATGGCCAACGCATGGGCCCAGGTGTCGGAGCCTTCGATAAAACTGCGGGTGCCATCAATCGGATCAACAATGAAGGTTTTCTCCGCGTGGATGCGGTCGCCTTCGTCCAAAGACTCCTCGCTCAGCCAGCCATAATCTGGCCGTGCGGACCGCAGCGTGTCTTCCAGCATCTCATTGACCGCAAGGTCGGCCTCGGTAACAGGTCCCGCCCCTTCCGGCTTGTGCCACGCCTTCGCGTCCGGCCCGCTAAAGCGGGTGGCAATCTCGCCCGCCCGCTGTGCCGCCGTGATCAGCAGATCGAGATCAGTTTCCGGCAAGGGTCATCCCCGGAATGAGCAGCGATGGCACGACCCGCGACAGATAGGTGCGGGCATCATTGGCAGGCACAATCGACATCATCATGTCGTGCAGGTTTCCTGCGATGGTGCATTCGTTCACCGGATAGGCAATCTCTCCGTTCTCGATCCAGAACCCGGCTGCGCCACGGGAATAGTCGCCGGTTGTCGGGTTGATGGTGGAGCCAATCAGCGATGTGACCAAAAGCCCGGTGCCCATATCTTTGAGCAGATCATCGCGACTCTTATCCCCTTGTGTCTGCGATACGTTCCAGCTGCTCGGGGATGGCGGCGAAGAAATCCCACGGCCGGCATTGCCGGTGGAGGCCATGCCCAGCTTGCGTGCGGTGGCCAGATCCAGCGTCCAGCCGGTCAACACCCCGTTGTCGATGATCGCACGGCGCTGAGTGGGCAGGCCTTCCGCATCAAACGGACGTGAGCCGGACACGCGTGGACGTTTTGGGTCTTCGATCAGCGACAGTCCCTCCGGCAGTACCTGCTGCCCCAGCTTCTCCCGCAACCAGGAAGAGCCGCGCGCCACCATGCCGCCATTGGCGGCGGCGAGTACATGACCAATCAGCGACGACGAAATACGTTCATCAAACAGCACCGGAAAGCTGCCGGTCTGCGGCTTGCGGGCGTTCAGCCGTTCCACCGCGCGTTGCCCTGCGGAAGTGCCAATCTCGGTTGGATCGCGCAAGTCGCTTTGGAAAATCCTGGAGTCGCCATCATAGTCGCGCTCCATGGCCTCGCCTTCACCCGCAATGGCGGTGGCGTAGATGCCACGGCTGCTGCGGGCATAGCCGGCGGCAAATCCGTTGGTGGCGGCCAAAAACACTTCGCTGCTGCTGTAGCCGCCGGTCGCCGATTGCACCTGCGTCACACCCTCAACCGCCATGGCGGCGGCCTCTGCGGCAATCGCATCCGCTTGCAGACTGGCGGCGGCAGGCTCGTCCGTTGGGTCGTTGAGTTCCAAAGCCGCAATATCCAGATCCTGCGCCAGTTGGTCTGCATCAGCCAAACCCACATAGGGGTCTTCAGGCGCTTCTTTTGCCATCGCCACAGCCCGTTCTGCCATGACGGCGATGCTTTCCGCACGGGTGTCAGAGATCGAGACATTGGCCTGTCGTTGACCAATCAGCACACGCAACCCCAGATCGACACCTTCGGAGCGCTCCGCCTGCTCCAGCTTGCCTTCGCGCACATCAATCGACACGGACGTGCCGCGCATCACCATCGCATCTGCCGCTTCGGCCCCAGCCGCCTTGGCCGCGTCCAACATGATCTCTGCTAGCTGCTCTGGAGTCTGCGCCATAAAGTGCCTCGTGTTTGGTTTCGTGACAGGTAGTCGGCCCACGCCCAAGGCGCAAGCCTGCTGACCGATTAGCGCCGCTGCAACACCTGGAAGGCGGCTGAGGCCATCCAACCCGCCGCAATCGCAATAGCCAATGACATCAAACCGTAAAGCAGCGGTTGATTGCGGGACATGTCAAACAGCCAGCGTTCCAGCCCGACCTTGTTCACGTTGATCACGGTCTCATAGTTCGAAATCACTTTGCCGCCGCGCGTCAGGAAAATCCGCGTGGGATAATCCCCTTCGGTGAGGTTTGCCGGCATCTTGATCGAGGTGCGGAACAGGGTTTGCTCATCCACCGACACCGAGTTTTCGAGCACCTGATAGGCACCCTCGTTAGTGCGGATGCGGATCACCGCTTCACTGAAACTCTGCGCATCCTCGATGCCCATTGGCGCGCCAACCGAGCGGATCGCACGCGGGATCGACACGCTGTGGCGTTGGTCTTCCACGTTGGACATGGCTTCATTGAAGGGGGCAGAGGTGGCCACCGCGTAAAAGCTTGGCGCGTGGTCAATCTCCACCGCGTCGGTGTTCACCCAAATGCCAAATTTGCGCTCCTTGCGCCGCACGGTCAGCGGGCCACTGGGGCCGGACACGGCAATCACCACCTCAAGCGGCGGGTCTTGCAAGATCGGGCTTTCGCGTTTGACTGCGCCAAACAACAGGATTTCGGAACCATCAAAGTCGGCGGTGATGGCCACCTGATCTTGGCTCAGACCCAGCACAACTTCTTCGGCGAGAACCGGCGTTGCAATCATCAGCAACAGAGACAGCAGCATTCGTTTCATGCTTAATGCCCTCCCGCCGCGCCGATGGAGAACAATTCGCTGGGCTCCAGCAACAGGTCCAGCGCCAGTTTGGCACAAACCATGATCACCAAAAGCGCCAGCAAAATCCGCAGTTGCTCGGCTTTCAGGTACGTCCCCAGCCGCGTGCCAATTTGTGCGCCAATCACGCCACCAACAAGCAGCAGGACCGCCAGCGCGATGTCCACCGTGTAGTTGGTGGTCGCGTGCAACAGGGTGGTGAAACCGGTCACAAAGATGATCTGAAACAGCGAGGTGCCGACAACCACTTTGGTTGGCATGCCGAGCAAGTAGATCATCGCAGGCACCATGATGAAGCCGCCGCCGACCCCCATGATGGCCGAGAGGATGCCCACGAGAACTCCCACCATCAACGGCGGGATCACGGAGATATAGAGGCCGGACACACGGAACCGCATCTTGAGCGGCAGGCCGTGCACCCAGTTGTGCTTTTTGCGTTTGGGAGGGCCTGCGTTTTTACGCGATTTGCGGATGGCGTTCAGGCTCTCGATGAACATCAATGAGCCAATCACACCTAGGAAAACAACGTAGCAAAGCCGCACCAACAGGTCGACTTGGCCTTGGGATTTCAAATAGTTGAAGATCACCACACCCAGTGCAGCGCCTATGAGTCCGCCGGACAGCAGCACCGTGCCCATCTTCAAATCGACAGTCTTGCGCCTGAGATGCGCCAACACGCCACTAAAGGACGAGGCCACAATCTGGTTGGCCTCGGTGGCGACGGCCACGGCGGGCGGAATCCCGATAAAAAACAGCAGCGGCGTCATCAAAAAACCGCCGCCAACCCCGAACATGCCGGACAAGATCCCAACCATGCCGCCCAACCCGAGCAGCAAAAAGGCGTTTACGGAGACTTCGGCGATGGGGAGGTAGATCTGCATATTTTTTGATAGCGCCAGTGGGGCCGCAAAAGCAACCTGTCTGGACCGCTAAATCACTGACAGGCCAGATCAATGCCCGCAAACTGGACTTATTCAGGTCTGGGTTGTGGCCTGTGATGCGCTGAGAGGCGTCCGATAAAAGAAAACCCCGCCAACATTGCTGCGGCGGGGCTTTGCGTGTGTATGCGCCGGGTCTTAGCGCTCTTTGATGTAAGGCTCCGCGCTGGCTTTTGGCGGGATCGCTTTGCCCACGAAGCCCGCGAGGATCACTACGGTCAGGATGTAGGGCAGGGCGCCCAGCAGCTGAACCTGAACCTTGATGCCAGAGACGTTCTCGATGATGTCAGGACGCAGTTCCAGCGCTTGGAACAGACCAAACAGCAGACAGGCCCAGAGCGCATAAACCGGACGCCATTTTGCAAAGATCAGCGCGGCCAGCGCGATGAACCCACGGCCGGCAGTCATGTCTTTCACAAAGCCAGCTTGCAAAGCAGAGGACAGGTAAGCGCCGGCAACACCGCAGAGCACGCCACAGATCAGCACCGCCGCATAGCGCAGCCAGACCACGGACACACCTGCCGTGTCCACTGCAGCCGGGTTTTCCCCAACGGCACGCAGGCGCAGACCAAAGCGGGTGCGGAACAACAGCCACCATGTGAGCGGCACGGTCAGCAACGCCAGATACACCAGCGAGGAGTGACCAGAGATCAATTCCGAATAGAACTGCTGCAACGGACCTGCTTCAGCGATCATCTGGCTCAGCGGCTTGCCCGCTGCCTCGGCGTCCTTCGGGCCTATCGCAAACGGCAGTTCAATTGGATTGAAGCGCGCATCGCCTTCCAGCGGTGGCGTGCGGCCACCCTGACGGAACCAGCTTTGCGCCACCAGAACGGTCATGCCCGCCGCGAGGAAGTTGATCGCCACACCGGAGATCAACTGGTTGCCGCGGAACGTCACCGACGCCAGCCCGTGGATCACCGCCAACGCCACAGAGGCGCCCACACCGGCAAGCAAGCCAACCCAGGCACTGCCCGAGTAGAAGGCCACAGCGGCAGAGAAAAACGCCGCTGCCAGCATCTTGCCCTCAAGGCCAATGTCGACCACGCCGGAACGTTCCGAATACAAACCAGCCAAACAGGCCAGCAGAAGCGGCGTTGCCAGACGCACAGAGGTGTCCAGCACCTGAAGTAGGGTCAGAAAATCCATCAGGCGTTCCTCCGGCGCATCGCAATGAAGAGTTTTTCAAGCGGCTCACGCACCATGTTGTCCAGCGCCCCGGTGAACAGGATCACCAGTGCCTGAATAACCACGATCAGCTCGCGAGGGATGCTGGTCCAAAGCGCCAGTTCTGCGCCGCCCTGATAGAGGAAACCAAACAGGATCGCGGCCAGCAGCACACCAAACGGGTGGTTGCGCCCCATCAGCGCCACGGCGATGCCGATAAAGCCCGCGCCCTCGGTGCTGTTCAGGATCAAACGTTCGCTCTCGCCCATGGTGGTGTTGACCGACATCATGCCCGCCAGAGCACCGGAGATCAGCATCGCAATCACGGTGATGCGCACCGGGCTGATGCCTGCATAGAGCGCGCCGGACTCCGAATGCCCAAAGGCCCGGATCTGATACCCCAATTTGGTGCGCCACATCAGCAGCCAGACAAACACACTTGCCGCCAGCGCCAGGAAGAAAGTCACGTTTGCCGGCGCGCCACGGAACATCTTGTTACTCTCGGTGGAGAACATGTCCTGGAAAGATGGCAGGTGTGTTGCGTCCGGGAACTTCGCAGAGGCCGGGTCCATTGCACCCACGGGGCGCAGCAGTTCCACCAGCACGTAGTTCAGGATCGCCGCCGCGATGAAGTTGAACATGATGGTGGTGATCACGATGTGGCTGCCGCGTTTGGCCTGCAGATACGCCGGGATCAGAGCCCAAAGCGCGCCAAACAAGGCCGCGCCAACAGAGGCGCCAAGGATCGCAAGCGACCAATGGGGCCAAGGCACGTAGAGGCAGCACAGCGCCACGCCCAGACCACCCAACATCGCCTGCCCTTCGCCACCGATGTTGAACAGTCGTGCGTGGAAGGCGACAGACACCGCCAGACCGGTGAAAATGAAGTTGGTAGCGTAGTACAGCGTATAGCCCCAACCGGATGACCGCATCAGCGCGCCATCAACCATCAGTTTCAGCGCTTCAATCGGATTTTCGCCAATGGCCAAAATCACAAGCGCAGAGAAAAACGCCGCCAACAGCAGCGAAATCAAGGGGATCAGGACGATGTCAGCCCATTTAGGCATCTTATCCATCGGCGGGAACCTCCTGTTGTGTGGTGTCGTTGCCGCCGTTGCCATTGGCCACAGCGGATGTATCGGTGATCCCGGCCATCAACAGGCCCAGTTCTTTTTCGTTCGTCTGCGCCGCGTCACGCTCGCCGGTGATATGGCCGTCAAACATGACGACAACACGATCCGCCAGCGACAGAATTTCTTCCAGTTCCACAGACACAAGCAGGATCGCTTTGCCCTGGTCGCGCAGGTTCACAACTTGCTGGTGGATGAACTCAATCGCGCCAATGTCCACGCCCCGTGTCGGTTGCCCGATCAACAGCAGGTCCGGGTTACGCTCAATCTCACGGGCCAGAACGATCTTCTGCTGGTTGCCGCCAGAGAAGTTTTTTGCTGCCAGCTTGGGATCGGGCGGACGCACATCAAAGCGCTGCATCTTGGCCTCGGCCTCGGAGTAGATGCCTTTGTTGTCCATCAGCAGGCCGTTCTGGAGTTCCGGCGAATGGTGATAGCCAAACACCGTGTTTTCCCAGGCGGCAAACTCCATGATCAGACCTTCGCGCTGCCGGTCTTCCGGCACGTGGCTTATCCCCGCGGCGCGGCGGGCCTGCCCATCGGCACCATGGCCGCTGAGCGGGATTTCCGCGCCGTTCATGGTGATGGTGCCGGTGCCATCGGCAAAGCCACCGAGCACTTCGAGCAGTTCGGACTGTCCGTTGCCCGCCACACCCGCGATGCCCACAATCTCACCCGCGCGCACGGTCAGGTCGATGCCTTTAACCCGCTCAACGCCAGCCTCGTCCACAACCCGCAGGCCCTTGATGTCCAGCACGGTCGCACCCGGCTCCGCAGGCTTTTTGTCAACACGCAGCAGAACTTTCCGGCCCACCATCAGCTCTGCCAGATGCTCCGGCGAGGTCTCGGCGGTTTTCACCGTTGCGGTCATCTCGCCGCGGCGCATCACGGACACGGTGTCGGTATATTCCATGATCTCGCGCAGCTTGTGCGTGATCAGGATGATGGTTTTGCCCTCTTCGCGCAGACGATCCAGAATGCGGAACAGCTGATCCGCCTCCGCTGGCGTCAACACGCCGGTGGGCTCGTCCAGAATGAGGATTTCTGCCTTGCGATACAGCGCCTTGAGGATTTCCACCCGCTGCTGGTGACCTACGGAGAGGTTCTCGATCACCTCATCCGGGTCCACGTTCAGCCCGTATTCTTCGGCCAGATGCTTGAGCTCCTTGCGGGCGTTGCCCAGCGAGCTGTTCAGCATCGCGCCGTCTTCGGCCCCAAGAATGATATTCTCCAGCACGGTGAAGTTTTCCACCAGCTTGAAGTGCTGAAACACCATGCCAATGCCTGCGCGGATCGCGGCTTGGCTGTCCGGGATCAAGGTCTTCTGCCCCTTGATGAAAATCTCTCCGGCGTCGGCTTTGTAAAAGCCATACAAGATCGACATCAGCGTGGATTTGCCCGCGCCATTTTCGCCGATGATGCCGTGGATGGTGCCCGGTTGCACCGAAATCGAAATGTCCTTGTTTGCCTGGACAGGGCCAAAGGCTTTGGAAATGCCTTTGAGTTCAATGGCAGGCGCCGTCATTCAGGCTCTCCCAGTCCTGCGAAGCCAACCAGTCGCTGTGCGCGGCCTTCGGCATCTGGTTCGATAAAGTACTGTCCAAGCTGTTCTTTTCCATCCGCCATGCGGAACGCGACGGTGGCGCGGAACACACCGGCCGTGTCGCTCAGGTTGACCACCGCAGCGGTCGCGCCGGGGGCGTATTGCGAATACATCTCCACATAGCCAACCAGCGCGTCAAAATCAGTGACCGGTGCGTCAGTGCGGGGATCAAGGTAGGAAAAGTCAGGAGAGACAGCCGCACGCAAAGCATCTTTGCGTGTGTTTGCGTCGGTCTCGCCCCATGCGGCGAAAAAGGATTCGATCGCGTGTGACATTAGGGACCTCTTTTAAGTGGAAGGGCCGCGCCGGCACGGCACGGCCCTGTCTCTAGCTCCGGGGCGACCCGGGTGTACTTATTCTACTGGGCAGGTGTTGTCGCTCATGTAGTCGTGTACGGCCAGTTCACCGGACGCGATGGCGTCTTTTGCCATGTCCACTTTCGCTTTCATGTCCGCAGACACGAGGGAAGCGTTGTGCTCGTCCATGGCGTAGTCGATGCCGCCGTTGGCCACACCCATCACGTTGAAGCCGGTTTCCAGGTCAACGCCTGCCTTCATGGCTTCGTAAACCGCGTTGTCTACGCGCTTCATCATGGAGGTCAGAACTTTGCCGGAGTGCAGGTGGTTCTGGTTGCTGTCCACACCTACAGACAGGATGCCTTCATCCGCTGCGGTCTGCAGAACACCAACACCGGTGCCGCCAGCCGCTGCGTATACAACGTCCGCGCCCTGTGCGATCTGTGCTTTGGTCAGCTCAGAGCCTTTTACCGGGTCGTTCCATGCGGCAGGGGTGGTGCCGGTCATGTTCTGGATCACGGTGGCGTCTGGGTTCACAGCTTTCACGCCCTGAACGTAGCCACAGGCAAACTTACGGATCAGCGGGATGTCCATGCCGCCGATGAAGCCCACGGTGCCGGACTTGGACGCTTGCGCGGCCATCATGCCAACCAGGTAGGAACCTTCGTGCTCGTTGAACACCACGGAACGCACGTTTGGCGCGTCTACAACCATGTCGATGATGGCGAATTTGGTGTCTGGGTAGTCAGGCGCAACTTCGCTCAGCACGTTGCCGAAAGCAAAGCCGGTCATCACGATTGGGTTTGCACCCGCTTCTGCAAAACGACGCAGAGCCTGCTCACGCTGAGCTTCGGACTGCAGTTCGATTTCGCGGAAGGTGCCGCCGGTTTCATCCGCCCAACGGGTCGCGCCACCAAAGGCCGCTTCGTTGAAGGATTTGTCGAATTTGCCGCCGAGGTCAAAGATCAGCGCTGGCTCTGCCAGAGCTGCGCCTGCGGACAGGGCTGCGGCTGCGGCTGCGCCGAGGAATTTGTGCATGAGGCTCATAAATGTCTCCCATATATTGAGCGGGTCGGTCGTTGTTTTGGCGAGCTGCCGTCCCGTCTGTTGTTTAGATCCCGCCGGATCATCGTGTTACTAAGGCGATTGAGACCGTTAGCGTCAACGATTTTTTGACCGTTTGGGCAAAAATGACCGTTCTCGAATCACACCTATGACTACCTTAACGCCTTTTTCATAAGGCTGGCAGTGATTTGCTCTCCGTCCGGTCTGCTGTAGTAGCCAGGCCGCTCACCGCAGATTTCGTAGCCCGCCCGCTGATAGAGCGCAAGCGCCGCTGCGTTGTCTTGCGCGACCTCCAAAATCGCCCAACACGCTCCGCGTGTTTTTGATTCGGCTTCGAATTGACTCAATAAAATAAGGCCCAGCCCCTTGCGCTGGTGGTGCGGGTCCACCGCGATGGTCAGCAACTCCGCCTCATCCGCGATCACCCGGCCCAAAGCGAACCCTACGTCACCTTCGATGGCAAAGGTCAGGCGCGAGCCCAACATGTCTGAAATTTCAGCAGCACTCCAAGCGCGGCTGTGGGGAAAAGCCGCTGCATAGATCGCCGCCATCGCCTCTGGCGTCATGGCAGGATCACCGGTGCCGGATCTTTGGGCGGGGCCGCGTCTGCTGGCTTGATGTACAGCGGGGCAGGGCGCGGCGGGTTGTCTTGGTACCGTTGCGCCGCCAATCGCGCGATCTGTTCCACGAGACTCGTGGCTTCTGGCGTTTCAAGCGACGTGTTTTGCGCGATCTGCGCAAGCTCGTCTTCGGAGGCCAAATAGGGCGTGCCGCCTTTCGGAAACAAATACCCTTGTCCACGGGGGGCGCCAACCATGGCCACACCGTCGCCACTCAATCCGGCTTCAATCGCATCAAAGCTATTCACGCCAACGGCCGGAATGCCCAGCCCGAGCGCCAGCCCACGCGCTGCGGACACCGAAATCCGAATGCCGGTAAAGTTGCCCGGCCCAACACCCACGCCAATCGCATCCAGATCGGCAAAGGTTTTGCCACCTTCGGCCAAAACCTCTTCCAGCAGCGGCATCAGCCGTTCAGCCTGTCCGCGCTTCATCTCTTCTACCTTGCGCGCGATGATCTCATCTCCGCACAGCAAAGCGGCCGCGACATGCGCGGCCGATGTATCAAAACTCAGAACCAGAGGGTTGGTCATGCCTGTGGCTTATACCGCAACAGGGCGCACTTCGGTCACTTCAGGGATGTAGTGACGCAGCAGGTTCTCGATGCCCATTTTCAGGGTCAAAGTGGAAGAGGGGCAACCGGCGCAAGCGCCCTGCATGTGCAGGTACACAACGCCGCGATCAAACCCGTGGAAGGTGATGTCGCCACCATCCTGCGCCACAGCCGGACGCACGCGGGTGTCCAGCAGCTCCTTGATCTGACCCACAATCTCACCGTCTTCGCCGGTGTGCTCAGCGTGGCCGGATGGCGCCGCAGCATCGCCCGCCAAAACCGGCTGGCCGGACTGGAAGTGCTCCATGATCGCGCCCAGAATGGACGGCTTGATGTGGTCCCACTCAATGCCGTCGGCTTTGGTTACGGTGACAAAGTCATTGCCAAAGAAAACGCCAGCCACACCGTTTACCGCAAAGATGCGGGTCGCCAAAGGAGACGCCGACGCGCCGTCTGCGGTCGGGAAATCGGCGGTGCCAACTTCCAGCACGGTCTGGCCGGGCAGAAACTTCAACGTGGCGGGGTTTGGTGTGGATTCTGTTTGAATGAACATTGGCAGACCTTTCCTATCGGGAATTGATATGCGCCTGCGCATGGCATTAGTCAAGGTTTAGATTCATTCTAAACTGAGGTTTGCCTGGATGGGCCTTTAGGTCACAGCTTCAAGCTGCTCCTTGGTCAAATCACCGGGTACCACCGTGATCGGCACCGGAAGGCTGCCGGAGTTGCGCGACAACTGAGACACCAGAGGACCAGGCCCCTTGCGGTCATTGCCCGCGCCCAGAACCAAGACACCGATCTCTTCGTCTTCTTTGATCTCCGCCAGGATCTCGTTCACCGCCTCGCCCTCACGGATCTTCAACTCCGGATCGACCCCCTGCCGGTCCCGCATCCACTTGGCAAAGACCTCGTAATGCACCTCAATCCGCTCGCGGGTTTCCTCGCGCATCAAGTCGCTGACGCCAATCCAGTGGTTGAATTCTTCCGGCGGAATGATTGACAGGATTTTGACACCACCACCGGTACGTGCGGCCCGCATCGCTGCAAACCGCATCGCATTCAGACATTCCCGGCTGTCATCCAGCACCACGAGAAACTTGCGCATAAGGCCCCTCCGTTTCCGCGATCATGCCGCCTAGCGCCTTGGCGCGCAATGTTTCTTTCTGTCGCGTTACGCGGAGGCCGCGGCCCAGTCCCAGTACATCTCGCGCACACGGCGTGTCATCGGACCAATCTGATACTGGCGCTCCTCAAAAGCTTTCACCGGCGTGACCTTGTTCATATTGCCAGACAGGAACACCTCGTCCGCCTCTTCAAAGTCGCCATAGCCCAGGATGGTTTCATGCACGGTCACGCCATCTGCGCGCAGGTTCTCGATGTGGCGCGCGCGGGTGATGCCCGCCAGGAAGGTGCCATTTGGAATTGGTGTAAACACTTCGCCATCGCGCACCATGAACACATTGGCGGTGGCGGTTTCTGCCACATTGCCCATCGCGTCACAGGTCAGCGTGTTGTTGAACCCTTTGGCGCGGGCTTCGCGCAACATGCGCGCGTTGTTGGGGTAGAGGCAGCCCGCCTTGGCATTCACCACAGCGCTTTCCAAAACCGGACGGCGGAACTGGGTTTTACACAAAGATACAGCCGCATCCGGCGATGCCATAGGGATTTCCTCCAGACACACCGCAAAGCCTGTGGTGTCCGCGCTTGGCACAATCGCGGTGGCGTCGCCATCCAGTCCCCAATACATCGGGCGGATATAAACCGCCGCGCCCGGCGCGTAAGCTCTCAAACCCTCTTTTACAATCTCAACCATATCGTCGGTGGAGACTGTTGGCGTGAGCATCAGGGCCTCTGCCGAGCGATTGGTCCGCGCGCAATGCTTGTCCAGATCAGGCGTCAGCCCGTTCACTAGGCGTGCCCCGTCAAACACGTTGGAACCCAACCACGCGCCATGATCGGCGGCGCGGATGATCGACAGATCCCCGTCATGCCAAGAGCCGTTGTAATAGGTGCGGATGTTCGTGCCGGTCGCCATGGCGCAGGTCCTTTTGCTGATTTGAGCGCGAGACTAGGCCGCGCTTGCCGCAACGTCCAGTGGGTCGCCGCAGGAAGGAACGCGACGTATCGGCCCAAGCAAAAAGGCCGCAGGAAAATCCCGCGGCCTTGAATGCATTTTGATGGAGAAGCGCTTACTTCAGGCGCTGACCGTTGGCCAGAACCTGACCTTTGTCGTTGACTTCGATCTTGGAGACCAGCGTGTCGTCACCGTCACCTGGCTGGGTGAACATACCCATCATCATACGCGCGCCCATGGCCTGATCTTCTGGCAGCAAACCCATGGAGATCAGCTTGTCCATCAGGCCGTTCACACCAGCGATCTTGATGTCGAGACTGCCTTCAGGACGAGGCAGACCGTCAAAGCTCTCCAGATCGGTGTTGTCGAAGGTGAAGCTGCCCGCGCCTTCCACGGCGGCACCGGCCAGGTTCAGCTGGATGTCGTTGATGCTCAGGGAGTTCAGCTCACCCGGGATTTCCGGGCTGTCTTCGTCCAGTGTCAGGATGTCCATCGCCACGGTGGCCAGACCGCTCACGTCCACAATCAGGTTGGCCGGATCACGCGGCAGCACCTGACCGGGGTCAAACATGCCCCACAGCATCTCGGACACGCTCAGGTCCAACAGTTTCACAGTCAGGCCAAAGTCCTGCTGTTCCTCGGAGGCGGCCAGCGGCACAGAGAAGCCATAGCCCATCTCGCCAAAGCTCACATCAATCGGCAGCGGGAACTCGCTGCTGGAGATGTTCACGGCCACGTCTGAAATGGTGCCGTCATAGGCCATAATGTCGCTGTTCATCTCGACACCCACCACGCCAGCGCCGCTGGTGTAGGACATCGCTACAGGGTCACCACCGTCCATTGCGTTCATGTTGAAGGTCGAGGACTCCAGCGCGTAGCTGCCATCCACAGCAAATCCGTCGGCAAAGAATGCTGCGACGTCCTCACCGTATTCGCCGGTTGGCATGCTGGCGGTGCCGTCGAGTTTCAGGCCTGCAACGGAGAGGTTCACGTCAAAGGCATCACCGGACTCCGGGTCGGTGCCTTTGGCCACGAGGCTCACATTGCCAACGGTGCCGGTTTGAACGCTCTTGATCACGTCGCCAAACGTGGTCTGCGACCGGCCAGCCAGATCGGCCATGGTCAAGGCAATATCCATGTCCGGCACGGTCTCGCCGTCCACCACAATGCTGTCCACGGTCAGGTCCAGTTTGCTGGCGGCATAGTCATAGACCATGGCGTCAACGGTGCCGGACACGATGTTGTTCATGTCGGCAGAGCTCATGGTCAGGGTGATTTCGACGTTTTCATCGTCCTCAACCACATTGACCTTGATCGGTGCGTTTTCTGGCAAAAGCACGCGCACGGTGCCGTCGCCAACGTTCTCAAAGGACATGGTGCCCATGTCGATGGCCACGGTCACATCCTCTTCAGGAACCGCCACGGTCATCACCAGATCGTTCACGCTCAGCACGTCGCCACTGGTGCTTTCGTTTGCGGTGATCTCGTAGCCAAAACCGGTCATTGAGTCGCGCCAGCTGCCCCAGACTTCCTCTGCGGTGACATCTGCCCAGGCTGCCTGAGCGCAAAATACCGTGGCCAAAGCCGTGGTCGTGAAAATGCGGGGTGCTGAAATCTGCATCAACTTATCTACCTTTTCAAAGCCTTCCCCCTAAGACTGGGTCTTCGGTGGGGCAGGGTCAAGGGTCAAACCGGCGGGTTTTTTAGCTTGGGGTAGACGCCTCGCCACGATCGCCTTACTTCAAGGGAAATCAAACATTCCAAAGGGTTGTTTGCTGACACTTGTCGGCAAAAATCAGCCTCCCGCCGCCAAATCCGGGCCTTTGCCCAAAGTGAGACAGACATGATTGACCTGACCAAAGACAAAAACGGCCTCTGGGTGGTGACCATCAACCGGCCGGAAAAAGCCAATTCCCTGACCGAAGCCATGCTCACGGAGCTTGCCGAAATCGCCGAGTCGGCCCGGGACGCCCGCGCTTTGATCTTCACCGGCAGCGGCAAGGTCTTCTCCGCTGGTGCCGATCTGGACGAGGCCCGTGCTGGCCTGGCCACCAGCCCGGTTTGGGAGCGTTTGTCCGGCGCTGTCGTCGCTTTGCCGGGCCTGACCATTGCGGCTCTAAACGGCACTTTGGCGGGGGGTGCCAACGGTATGGCCTTGGCTTGTGACATCCGCATCGCGGCACCACACGCCAAGTTCTTCTATCCGGTGATGAAACTTGGCTACTTGCCGCAGCCCTCTGATCCGGCCCGCCTGGCTGCTTTGGTCGGCCCCGCCCGCGCCAAACTCATGTTGATGGGGGGACAGAAACTCACAGCCGAAGAGGCGCTCACCTATGGTCTGATCGAGCGCATCGTGCCCGCAGAAGACGTTGTCACCGTAGCGCGAGAAATTGCGGCGGACACTTTGGCCGCCAAACCGGAGATCGCATCCGGCATCAAGCAAATGTGCCTCTAACTACCCAGTTTCCCGCATGTATCATTTTGGTCATGTTTTTGGACCAATTTGTGCGGGCGCTTGACCCAAAGGCACCTCTGTCGCACAACGCCCGCGCCGGTGTGGCTGGCCACGCTTGCCCATCACCGGCGCCAGTGTCCACGGTGTGAGGGTCTCATGAGCGAAGATCAGTTGATCGCGCAGCTGCGCAAAATTGTTGGCAAACGTCACGTCCTGACCGGCGCACGCCGCACGCAGCGTTTCCGCAAGGGTTTCCGCTCCGGCGAAGGTGACGCGCTCGCCGTGGTGCAGCCCGCGACCCTTCTGGAGCAATGGCAGGTGCTGCAAGCCTGTGTGACGGCAGACAAAATTGTCATCATGCAGGCCGCCAATACCGGCCTGACCGAAGGCTCCACTCCCAAAGGCACCTATGACCGCGAAGTTGTGTTGATCAACACCCGCCGCATGGATGACATCCAACTCATCAAAGACGGGAAGCAGGTGATTTCCTTCCCCGGTTCGACACTGTTCAAGCTGGAAAAGCTGCTCGCGCCCATTAGCCGTCAGCCACATTCCGTGATTGGTTCTTCTTGCATTGGCGCTTCTGTGGTGGGCGGTGTGTGCAACAACTCCGGCGGCTCGCTTGTGGAACGTGGTCCCAGCTACACCGAACTGTCCGTCTTTGCACAGATCACCGAAGCGGGCGAGCTGCAATTGGTCAACCATCTCGGCATTGATCTCGGCAGCACGCCAGAGGAGATCCTGACCAATCTGCAATCTGGCAACTTTACCGCTGAAAACATCCACGACGACAACCGCCGCGCTTCTGACACCGACTACGCCCGTCGCGTTCGGGATGTGGACGCCGACAGCCCGGCGCGGTTCAACGCCGACAAATCCCGCCTTTATGAGGCCGCAGGCTGTGCCGGAAAACTTGCCGTCTTTGCGGTGCGTTTGGACACCTATGCCAAGAACGACGCGGAAAAGACCTTCTACGTGGCCGCCTCGGATACCGCCGCGCTGGGCACCCTGCGCCGTCGCATTCTGAAGGATTTCAAAACCCTGCCGGTCAGCGCCGAGTACCTGCATGAGGACGTGTTTGATCTCTCCGATGTGTATGGCAAAGACACGATGGTGATGATCGACAAACTGGGCACAGACCGTTTGCCGACGTTCTTTGCCATTAAAGGCACGGTTGATGCCCGCCTGCAAAACGTGCCGGGTCTGACGCATTTCACCGATAAGTTCATGCAGTTCGCCGCCCGCCTCTGGCCTAACGTGGTGCCCAAACGCATGCGCGCCTTCCGCAAAGCCTACCCGCACCACCTGATCCTGAAGATGCGGGACGGCGGCATCGACGAGGCCCGCGCGCTCCTGACTGAAATGACCACCAACGGCGCGCTCGACTTCTTTGAATGTGACGACCGCGAAGCCAAAATGGCCGGTCTTCTTCGTTTTGCCGCCGCTGGTGCCGCCGTGCGTTACATGAATGTGCACAGCGCAGAGGTCGAAGACATCATCGCGCTCGACATTGCCCTGCGCCGCAATGATGAGGATTGGTTCGAAACCCTGCCCAAGGAGATCGACGATCAACTGGTCAGCAAGCTCTACTACGGCCACTTCATGTGCCACGTGCTGCATCAGGACTACATCGTGAAAAAGGGTTGCGATCCCAAAGCGCTCAAAGCCGCTATGCTGGAGATCCTCGATCAACGCGGCGCTGAATATCCCGCTGAACACAACGTTGGCCACCTTTATGCGGCCAAACCAGACCTGGCGGCTTTCTACAAATCCGTCGACCCGACCAACAGCCTGAACCCCGGCATCGGGAAGATGTCCCGCAACAAACACTACAGCTGAATTCAGCGCTTTCGTCGCCCGCCCGGCGTTTTGGAGTGAAACCCCGGCGGGCGCTTGCTGACCCAGGTGATAAACTTGGCCAGTCTTGGATGTCTCTGCAGCATCTCAATCGAGTTATAGACCTGCGCCAGCTCGGTCTCCGTCAATGTGGCGTGGATTTCATTGTGGCAAATCTGGTGTAGCAGCACGGTTGGCCCGCCTTTTCCTCCGCGCAATCGTGGGATCAGGTGGTGCTTAGATTGCCGCGCCTCGGGTGGAATGGGGCGGCTACAGAGCGGGCAAATCGGGTCGCGCGTCACATCTGATGCCGCATCTGCCACGTTTTTCCCCCCGTTTTTGATTGAGTTACCAAGGCACGCAAGGCAAGAGGATACCCAAAGCGCCCATTTCAGCAAGTGGACCTCTCATGGACGGCACAGCCTTACTCAACTCAGCCCTCGAACAGGTCGACCGCCTGTGGGGCATTGCCCAGGGCTGGCTGCTTAGCCCCGCCGCCTGGTCCCAATTTGGCCTGCTGCTGGTGGCCTACCTTGCCGCGCTCTATGCCAGCCGCAAGCTGCACCCGCTGCTGGATCGCTGGCTCACCCCGCCAGAAGGCCAGGACAGCTACATCGCCCGCGCCCGCCGCTTTGTGTCGATGTTCCTTCCGCTGCTGCTGCCTCTTCTGGCTTATGTCTTCATCGGCATTGGCGAAAACGTGACCCGCTCGCTGTTTGGCTCCGGCGCGGTGATTGCCTTTGGCAAACGGGTATTCCTGTTCCTCGCCGTGCGCATTCTGGTCAAGGAGATCATCGCTGATCCGGTGATGAAAGTGCTGGGGCGCTACCTGCTTGTGCCCGTCGCTGGCCTCTATGCGCTGGGCATTCTGGACGAGGTCATGGCCTATCTGGACGCCACAGTCGTTCCACTGGGTAACCTCTCCTTCTCTGTGCTGTTTGCCATCCGCTTTGTTGTTGTGGCGAGCGCGATCTTCTGGCTTGGCCGTTGGTCCAACGAGCAATCCAGCCAGTTCATCAAGAAACAGGACGAGATGCGCCCTGCCATGCGCGAGCTCATCGCTAAGACATTGGAAATCGGCATCTTTGGTGTCGCCTTCCTGTTGGTGATGAACATCATGGGCATCAACCTCACCTCCCTCGCGGTGCTCACCGGTGTGATTGGTGTGGGCCTTGGTTTTGGCCTGCAAAAGATTGCGTCGAACTTCATCTCCGGTGTGATCCTGCTGCTCGAAGGGCAGGCCACGGTGGGCGACTATGTCGAGCTGGACGGCGGTGAGGCTGGTACCATCATCAAAATGACCGCCCGCGCCACCATTTTGGAAACCTACGATGGGCGCTGGATTGTGGTGCCCAACGAGGATTTCATCACCACCCGCGTGGTGAACTATTCTGACTCTGGCTCTGCCAACCGCTACGAGGCGCCGTTCTCGGTCAGCTACGACACGGACATCAACAAAGTGCCGGACATCATCGAGGCGGCGGTGGCCAAACACCCCGGCGTGCTGTCTGAACCGTTCCCGCCAGATTGCGAACTTCGTGGCTTTGGCGACAACGGTGTGGATTTTGCCGTGGAGTTCTGGGTCGAAGGCATCGACGATGGCCGCAACAAGTTCACCTCTGATGTGCTCTTCCTGATCTGGAACGCGCTCAAGGACGAAGGCATCACCATTCCATATCCGCAGCGTGTGGTGGAACTCAAAACGCCTCTGCCTGCATCGTTGCCAACCGCGTGAGTGATGCGCTGATTATAGGCGCTGGCCCCGCTGGCCTTATGGCCGCTGACGTGATCTCCGCGGCGGGTCATTCGGTTGTGGTGGCCGAGGCCAAGCCTTCGATCGCGCGCAAGTTCCTGATGGCGGGCAAGTCCGGCCTCAACCTGACCAAGGACGAGCCGTTTGAGACCTTCCTGAGCCATTACCATGAGGCCGCCCCCACTCTGCGCCCGATGCTGGAGGCCTTTGGCTCCAAGGATGTCACCACCTGGGCCGAAGGGCTGGGGCAGGAGATGTTCACCGGGTCATCTGGGCGTGTCTTTCCCAAAGTCATGAAAGCCTCGCCGCTCTTGAGGGCCTGGCTCTCACGTTTGTCAGATCAGGGCGTGGAAATCCGCACCCGCTGGCGCTGGACGGGCGGCAGCTACTGTTTTGACACACCGACCGGCCAACAAGAGATCAGCCCCAAGGTCTGCGTTCTGGCCTGCGGTGGTGCCAGCTGGGCGCGACTTGGTTCCGATGGCGCTTGGGCTGACTGGTGCAAAGCGCCTCTCGCGCCTTTCAAACCCGCCAACATGGGCTTTGAAGTCGACTGGTCGCCGCATATGGCGCGCCACTTCGGCACACCGATCAAAAACGTCACACTCACCGCGGGCGATGCCTCCCTGCGCGCAGAGTTTGTCCTCTCTGAACGGGGCCTTGAAGGCGGCGGTATCTACGCCGTCTCCCGCCCCATGCGTGACGGGGCTACGCTCACGCTCGACCTATTGCCGGACATGACCGTCGCAAACATCCGCGCCCGCCTGTCCCGCCCCAAAGGCAAAATGAGCCGCGCCAACTTCCTGCGCAAAGCCCTCAAACTCTCACCGGAGAAACAGGCCCTGTTGATGGAGTTTGGCCAGCCGCTGCCAGAGGACTTGGCGCCACTTATCAAGGCTTTGCCGGTAGTCCATGCTGGCCCACGCCCAATGGACGAGGCGATCAGCACCGCAGGCGGCCTGCGACTTGATGCTTTGGACGAAACCCTCATGCTCAAAGATCACCCAGGCACCTTTGCGGCGGGCGAAATGCTGGACTGGGAGGCACCCACCGGTGGCTACCTCCTCACCGCCTGCCTCTCCACTGGCCGCTGGGCCGGCTTAGGGGCCACCAACTGGCTGACACGCGCCCCCTAGCTTTCTCATTCCCCAAATATCCCGGGGTGAATTGGCCGCAGGCCAAGAGGGGCTGGCCCCTCACTTTTTCTTCGGCAACAGCCGCTGAAACGCCTCACGCCCCCGCGTGACCTTGATGTAGCCAAGCAGCTCTTCATTGTCGGTTGGAAAGCCCTCAAACTTGGCCCAAGTCGCGCAATGGGTCAGGATGATATCCGGCACGGTCATCTCTTCGCCCATCAGATAGGTCCCCTGCCGACGCCGCAGCACGTTTTTGAGCCCACGGCTGTATTCCCACATCAGCGTCTCTTTCACCGCAGGCACCTTGCGCTCGTCTGGCAGGATGAAGTTGTGACGGCTCGCGGTCCAAAGCGCCGCTTCAATCTCATCCAGGATCTGCTGCGTAAAACTGTCCTGATGCGCCCGCGCGATGGTGCCAGCCGGGTAGGTCAGCGCGCCATGTTTATCCGCCAGATAAGTCAGGATTGCGGTGCTGTCGATGATCGCCGCATCACCATCTTTCAGAATTGGAATTTTGCCAGAAGGGTTGAGCGCGCTCACCACCTCGGAATGCGGCTTTTCCGGCGACAGCTTGTAAGGCTGGCCCAGTTCTTCCAACATCCAAACCACCCGGAACGCGCGGCTGGTGGGGCTTCCGATCACTTCATACATGGCATCCTCCCTGCTCATTGAGGGGAGACTGCCCGCCGAACTCTCATGAAACAAGCGCCGCGTGCTGTCGTGACGCCTCGTCGCGCGTTACCGCCCGCGCTGGCCCAGCATCGCCAGCCGCAAGAACAGCCGCTCCACCAGCGCCATCTCCGGCGCGCGCTGTCCGGCGGACCGCAGCTGCAAGTCGGTGTCGGTCAGGCCGGTCAGCGCCTGCTCCAGCTTGGGCGCGCCCCAGCTCGACGCCTGCCGCACCATGCGATCCCGGCGGGGTCCAAAGATCGGCGGGCGCATTCGGGCAATCCCTGCGGCTGCTCCACCGGGGTCCGCCGCCGCGCCATAGAGCGCCCGGAAATGCCGAGTGGCCGAGATGATCAGCAAAACAGGGTTCACACCTTGTGCTTCCAGCTTGCGCAGCACCGGGCCAATCTCCCGCGCACGCCCTTCGGCCACGATGTTCAAAATGTCATCCAGCGCCGCCTCGGTGGACACAGGCGCACAGGCTGCCACATCCTCGGAGGTCACCGGCAGGTCATCTTTGAACTTATAAAGCGCTAGCTTTTCACAGGTCTGCCGGAAATCGCCGGGGTCCAGCTCGCGCGCCAGATTGAACAGGTCGGTCATCGCCTCATGTTCAACATTGCCCAGCCCGGCGGCCTTCAAATCGGCCTCGATTTCTTCACGGCTGGGTGGATCGTTGTAAATCCCGACCGCATAGGCATTGCGATGGGTTTCAAATGCCTTGCGCATCTTGGAGCTGGCTTTGAGTTGCCCGGCGGTCACCACAATCTGCGCATCACCTTCGGCCCAGTCCTCCAACGCGCTCAGAATCGCCGGAGCACCAGCGTCCGTCGCACCTTCGACAAAAACCACGCGCGGTCCGGGGAAGAAGCTCACTTCTTTGATGGCATCCAGCACCGCGGCTTTGTCTTTGCGCAAATCCGCGCCGGGGATGCGCGTCAGCCGCATTTCCTCTTCGCCCTGTGGGCCAATCAAAGCGGCAATCACCTCTTGGCGTTTTAGCGCCACGCGCATCGCGTCCGGCCCGTAGATCAATAGGCCGGTGCGATCCGGTTCCGGATTGCCGAAGTAACGATTGGCGTCACGCGCAGAAAGCTTCATGCCGCCTCAGACACCGCATAGGCCTGCAGATCGACCACAATCCGATCCGCCAGGATCACCATCAGCCGCTCATAGGCGTCATCGCGCGCCGCCAGTTCGGATACAGTGCTGCCGCTCGCGGAATAGCTGGTGAAGCTCGACACCTTGCCGGTGGTCAGCACTTCTTTGTTGTCCATCCCGCGCAACGCATAAGTCACCGAGCCCACCACGTCATAGCGGTTGGTCACTTGCGCCGAGGTCCGGCCGACACCCTGCTCATCCAGGTTCATCGCCAGAGACAAGCCAAACTGCGGCGCGCCACCGGGTTGCCCCAAACGGTTCTCCAGCTCGCGCACCAACAGGTAGCTTTCATTGGCCTTGGGCTCATCCACCAGCACATTGTTGAGCAGCATCGACGCCGCCCCATCCGTGCCATAGACGGGCTCAAATCCACAGCCGCTCAGGGAGGTGCCCCCCAACGCGGCTGCAGACAACAAAAAGAAGCGGCGGTTAAACGACGACATTCACAATCCGACCGGGGACAACAATCATCTTCTTGGGCTGGGCCCCATCCAGCGCTCGGACAACAGCTTCATGCGCCAGCGCCAGCTTTTCAACCTCTTCTTTTGGCAGGTCTTTGGCCACGGTGATCTCGCCGCGACGTTTGCCGTTGATCTGGATCGGCAAGGTCACGTTGGCCTCAACCAACATTGCCTCATCGGCCACTGGCCATGGCGCGTTCACGATCAGGCCTTCGCCGCCTTGGTGTGCCCAGATGTCTTCCGCGAGGTGTGGTGTCATTGGCGACATCAATTGCGCCAAGGTCATGATCGCCGCGCGCTTGGCGGCTTTACCCGCCTTGGACTTGGCGATGGTGTTGGTGAAAGCATAGAGCTTCGCGATGGATGCGTTGAAGCCAAAGCTTTCCACACCCAGCGTTACGTCGCGGATCGCCTTGTGGGTCTCGCGCAGCAACTCGTCGTCTCCTTGGCCCTTGGCACCGTCTTCCATCTCGCCAATCTTGTCACAGAGGTTCCAAACACGGGTCAGGTGCTTGTAAGCCGCTTCCGCACCGGAGGCGGTCCACTCCACATCGCGCTCGGGCGGGCTGTCAGACAGCACAAACCAACGCGCGGTGTCGGCGCCAAAGCTTTCGATGATAGTGACTGGATCCACTACATTCTTCTTGGACTTGGACATCTTTGCAGAAGGAATTACTTCCACAGGCACTGTCACGGGTTCACCGCCCACAGTTATTTGTTCACCCGCAACAGTCGCGCTTTCCTCGACAAATGGTGAGCCGTCTTTCCAAATAATGTCTTCCGGCAGGTGATAAACAGGACGCCCGTTTGAACCAGTGGTTTGGTAGATTTCGTGGGTCACCATGCCCTGCGTGAACAGCGCGTCAAACGGCTCTTTTGCACTTTCCGGCAGGTGGCCACAAATGTGCATCGCCCGCGCAAAGAAACGCGAATAGAGCAGGTGCAAAATCGCGTGTTCAATACCGCCGATATACTGATCGACGTTCATCCAGTATTCGGCATCCGCCATGGAGGTCGGTGTGTCGGCCTTTGGCGCGGTGAACCGTGCAAAGTACCAGGAACTGTCCACAAAGGTGTCCATGGTGTCGGTTTCTCGCTTCGCAGGCGCACCGCAATTCGGGCAGGAACAATCACGCCAGCTTGGGTGACGGTCGAGCGGGTTGCCGGGCACCGAGAAATCAATCGCCTTGCCGTCTTCATCGTAGGGCAGGGCAATGGGCAGGTTCTCTTTCTTCTCCGGCACCACGCCGCAGTCATTACAATGCACCACCGGAATCGGGCAACCCCAATAGCGCTGACGGCTCAGGCCCCAGTCGCGCAGGCGGAAGTTGGTCACACCTTTGCCCCAACCGGCTTTTTCGGCAAAATCGATGGTCACATCGATGGCTTCCTGACCGGTGGCCTCATCCAGACCAGCAAAATGGTTCACCCATTTCACCTTTTCTTCTTTGCCCGGCACAAACGCGGTGTTTTCCACCGGTGTCTCGTCACCAATGGCAAAGAAAGTGTCCACGACCGGCAGGTCATATTTGCGGCAGAAGTCCAAATCCCGCTGGTCATGCGCCGGGCAGGCAAAGATCGCACCGGTGCCATAGTCCATCAGAATGAAGTTCGCGATCCAAACCGGTAGCTCCCACTCAGGGTTCAGCGGGTGCTTCACACGAATGCCGGTGTCATAGCCCAGCTTCTCGGCAGTCTCGATCGCCTCTTCCGTCGTGCCGCCTTTGCGGCACTCCGCCACAAACGCCGCGACCTCAGGATTCGCCGCTTCCAATTCTTTGGCAATCGGGTGATCCGGCGAAATTCCCACAAACGACGCGCCCATCAGCGTGTCGGGACGAGTCGTATAAACGGTGATCGCCTCGCCGCCATCCTCACGTTCAAAGCCAAACTCCAACCCGCGCGACTTGCCGATCCAGTTTTCCTGCATCAAACGTACTTTCGCAGGCCAGTTGTCCAACCCGTCCAGCGCGGTCAGCAACTCGTCGGAATAGTCGGAAATCTTGAAGAACCACTGCGTCAGCTCGCGCCGCTCCACCAGCGCACCAGAGCGCCAGCCGCGACCGTTCTCCACCTGCTCGTTGGCGAGCACGGTCATGTCGACCGGGTCCCAGTTCACCACCGCATTCTTGCGGTAAACCAGACCTTTCTCAAGGAAATCAAGGAACAACGCCTGCTGCTGCCCGTAATAATCTTCGTCACAGGTGGCAAACATGCGCGACCAGTCCAGCGACAGCCCCAAGGGCTTCATCTGCTCAACCATCGTGTCGATGTTGGAGTAGGTCCAATCCTTCGGGTGGCCGCCAGAGGCCATCGCCGCGTTTTCCGCTGGCATGCCAAACGCGTCAAACCCCATCGGGTGCAACACATTGTGCCCGGTGGAGATTTTGTAGCGCGCGATCACGTCCCCCATGGTGTAGTTGCGCACGTGCCCCATATGCAGCTTGCCGGACGGGTAGGGGAACATCTCCAGCACATAGTACTTGGGCTTGCTCTCATCCCGAACGGCCTTGAAGGTCTCGGTCTTGGCCCAGGCCTCTTGCCAGCGGGCTTCAATCTCTGCGGGGCTATAGCGCGACATGCGGTGGCACCTTTTCATTTATTCGTGTCAGCCACTTCAAAAGCGTGGCGCGGGTTGCGCAAGGTGATAGGCCGCCCGCGCGCCTTGGTCCAGTCACAAGCGCCGCAATTTGACCTATCACATGGCTTACGGTGGCCTATTTTCGCGCTATACACCTCTAACAAGAATATTTGAGACAGGTTGTTGGCGTGAAAATCCTCTTCATTCACCAGAATTTCCCCGGACAGTTCAAACATCTGGCACCGGAGTTGGTTGCGCGCGGCCATGACGTGCGATCAATCACCCTGCGCGCCAAACAACGTGGCACCTGGCAAGGGGTGGAACTCTACCCCTATCAAATCAAACGCAAACCGGCGCAGGGCTTGCACCCGTGGATGGTGGATTTTGAAACCAAAGTCCTGCGCGCCGAAGCCTGCTACGCCGCCGCGCGCAATCTCCGCGATCAGGAAGGCTACACGCCGGATGTGATTGTCGCCCATCCGGGCTGGGGTGAGTCGATGTTTTTGCGCGATCTCTGGCCCACCGCACGCATTGGTCTCTATTGCGAGCTTTATTATGCGCTTCATGACTCCGACACGCATTTTGATCCGGAATTCCCCAAGCGCAATGCCGACACTGATTCCATCCGCCTGCGGCTGAAGAACCTCAACAATATGATGCATCATCAGTCTGCGGACCTTGGCATCAGTCCAACCCATTTTCAGGCGAATACCTTCCCGCCGGAATACAAAGACATCATCAGCGTGATTCACGACGGCATCGACACCGACGTGGTGAAGCCGAATCCGGACGCCTCACTTGCTTTGGAGGATGGCACGGTTCTGACCCGTGAGGACGAGGTCATCACCTTTGTGAACCGCAACCTGGAGCCCTACCGCGGATACCACGTCTTTATGCGGGCGCTGCCGGAATTGCTCAAACAGCGCCCCAACGCCCGTGTGCTTATCGTTGGCGGGGATGAGGTGAGCTACGGTGCGGCCCCACCGAAAGGCCAAACCTGGAAGCAGATCTACATCGACGAAGTGCGCGGCAAAATTTCAACGCCCAACTGGGAGCGCGTACATTTCCTGGGCAAAGTGCCCTACGACCAGTTCCTCTCCATGCTGCAAATCAGCAAGGCGCATGTCTATCTGACCTATCCCTTTGTACTCAGTTGGTCGCTCATGGAGGCCATGGCCATTGGCGCGCCGATTGTTGCCAGCGATACCGCCCCTGTGACCGAGGTCATCACCCACGGTGAAACCGGCCGCCTGTTCCCCTTCTTTGAAGGCGAACGCATGATCGAAGAAATCTGCACCGTGCTGGATGATCCCGACATGTGCGCCGAGATGGCCAAAGCCTCCCGTGCCTATGCCGTAGAGAACTATGATCTGCAAAGCTGCTGCTTGCCCAGGCAACTGGAGTGGATTCAGAAGCTGTACGATATGCCCCCGGGCGCGTTGCGCAGCTGAATCAAAAAAGCCGCAGTCCCAAAACTGCGGCTTTCGAAAATTCCTGGGCGTCAGGTCAGATCTTGCGATCTGCAATCCGGATCTGCCGCGCTCGCGTGAGAATCGCATCCTCAACCGCGCGCGCCGTGCTTTCCGGCACCGCCCGTCCGCCGCTGGATTGCAGCGCCACATTCAGAGAGCGCGCGTCGAGTGAAGAATCACGGATATAAATTGTGGCGCGGTAGGACCGCCCACCGCCCGGAGGGGTGCCATAACCGGTGGAGATCACGCCGCTGAACGGGTCCACGGTCTGAATCGGCAGGAAGTCCAGAACTTCCATCGACGCCGCCCAGAGGTATTTGTTCACCCGAACGGTCTCATCTGAATTGTCCGGACCAAAGATGTCCCAGATGGTCTCACGTTCCTGACTGTATTCGGTGGTGCGGCCGTCTGCCAAAAGGCCAGTTGGGTTTTTGTCCCGGTTGCCGCAGGCGCTGAGAGACAGCGCAGCAACAAGAGCGGCCAGCAGGACGGGGCGACGGTGAAGTTCCATAAAACTGCCTCAAGACGTGGTTTGTACCCGTCCTAGCCAACCACTGGGCGTTGGGCAAGAGTCTTGCGCTATATATAAGGGGGAGCCTCACGCGGCAGTGAAATGGCGCAAGCCTGCGGATTGGTTAATGTATCGGCGGTTTTTTGCTTGGGAAATCCGACTGTGACATGTCTGCACCACGTCTGGTCATCTTCTCTTAAACCTTCGCGCCGTGCTTGCCAAAACACCCCGAAAAGAGCGAGAGACTACGGCATACCCAATCAGGGATTCTCCGGGTTGGGCGCATGAATTGGAAATCCGAGGGAAAAATCATGAAAAAGATTCTCTTCGCTTCGACTGCACTGATCGCAACCGCGGGCATGGCAGCAGCAGAACTGACCTGGTCCGGCTCCGGCCGTTTGGGTGTTGTATATGACGAAGGCAACGTGAACAACGACACCGTTCTGGATCACCGCTTCCGTCTGACCGTGAACGGCGTTACCGAAACTGACGGTGGCGTTAAGTTCGAAGGCCGTATCCGTTGGCAGGCTGACGACGCCGGCAACAACGGTGCAGGCGCAACCGGCGGCGCAGGCGCAGCTGGCTTCGCAGTATCCACCGGCGGCTTCCGCGTTGACGCGGGTCACGTTTCCGACGTATTCGACTCCGGCGACGTTGTGAACTGGGGCGGCTACGGCGTTGGCTACACTGGTTTCCTGGACCAGGCAGCAAACTTCTCCGGCTTCGAAAAGCGTGGCTTCGGCAACACCGGCCGCAGCGTTCAGACCATCAAAGCTCTGTACTCTGTAGCTGACTTCACCGTAAACGCGTCCTACACCCTGAACGACACCAACATCGCGGGTTCTGACGAAGCATGGCAGATCGGTGCCGGCTACAGCTTCGGTGCACACCGCATCGGTGCAATGTACGGTGACAACGCTTCCGCAAACGCCAACGCTGGTTCCCAGTGGGCGATCGGTGCTGACGGCTCCTTCGGCGACTTCTCCTACGCTGTTCTGGTTGGTGACAACGACACCGTTAACGACACCATGTACGGTATCTCCGGTGCATACGCTGTTTCCGCAGCTGGCTCCATCTCCGCATTCGTATCCGGTGGCGGCGGCGCAGCCCTCGACACCTCCTACGGCATCGGCTACAGCCACTCCCTGGGTGGCGGCGTTTCCCTGGCAGCAGGCGTTGGTTCCAACTCCGCTGGCAACACCCAGGCAGACGCAGGCGTGACCTTCAGCTTCTAATAGCTGATAGACGTCAAGTCTTTGGGGCGGGCTCGCAAGAGCCTGCCCCTTTCTTTTTGTGCAAAACCATGGTTTTTGCGGGGGCAGTACCAACAGAAGGCCTGCCCATGTCGCTCTCCGAAATTCAAAGCCGCATTGCCAAAGCTGAAACCGCCGCCGGGCGTCCCGCTGGCGACACCAAACTGATCGCGGTCAGCAAACGCCAGCCCGATGACGTGGTTGAGGCGGTGCTGAAGCAAGGCCACCGCTTGTTTGGGGAAAACCAGGTGCAGGAAGCCGCTGGCAAATGGCCGACCTTCCGCGAAACCTATCCGGATGCCGAGGTGCATCTGCTGGGGCCGTTGCAAACCAACAAGGCCCGTCAGGCGCTGGGTCTGTTCACCGCCATCCACTCACTTGACCGCCCCAAGTTGGCCAAAACCCTGGCTCGTCTCGCGCAGGAAGAAGGCACTTGTCCCGAGCTGTTCATTCAGGTCAACACCGGCGAGGAAGAGCAGAAATCCGGCGTGCTGCTGGCGGATGTGGACAGTTTTGTCGCCGACTGCCGCGCGATGGACCTGCCGGTTGTCGGCCTGATGTGCATCCCGCCTGTGGATGAAGAGCCATCTTTGCATTTTGCGCTGCTTGCCAAACTGGCCGCCCGCAATGGTCTTGCTGGTTTGTCTATGGGCATGAGCGGTGACTACGAACGCGCCGTGGCGCTCGGCGCCACCCATTTGCGGGTCGGCTCTGCAATTTTTGGCGCACGCGATTACTAGTTAGGTTTCACGATCACTCGCGTGCCCGGCGCTGCCCGGGGCGCGATCCAGTGTAAGTGCCTGCGATCAAAAGCAATACAGCCTTCGGTCGGATAGCCTGGCCGCCGCCATTGATGCAGGAAAATGGCCGATCCTTTGCCGGCCTGCGCCTGCGGCCAGTTCCAATCGGTCAGCAGGATCACATCATACAGCGGATCCGCCCGTCGCAGTTTTTCATGGCTCGGACCATATGGCGCGCGCACCATCTGGTTGTAGTCCAGATCCTCGGAGGCATCGGACCACAGATCATCCTTGCCAATGGCCGTGGCCCAGGGCGCAGGCTGCACAAGTCGGTCGGCGCGATAGAGCAGGCCGGTAATCTGATGCACGCCAACCGGCGTCGCGCCATCCCCCTCACGCTTGTCTCTTCGGATGCCGCCTTTGCCAATGCTGCAGGGGAAATACCGCCCCATAAAGCGCACCCCGCGCGGGGTCAGAACCAGATCATGTGGGCTCACAGCATATGTCCTGACTTCTGCGCTTTGGTCGCCAAATACGCCTGATTGTGCGCATTCTCGCCCACTTTCAGCGCCACCCGCTCCGCGACCGCCACTCCGGCATTTTCCATCATGGCAATCTTGCGTGGGTTGTTGGTCAGTAAACGCACAGAGGAGAACCCCATCTCCTGCAGGATTTTGGCCCCAATCCGGAAGTCGCGTTCATCATCCTCAAAGCCCAAACGGTGATTGGCCTCTACCGTGTCAAACCCCTGATCCTGTAGGGAATAGGCCCGCATTTTGTTCGCCAGGCCAATGCCGCGGCCTTCCTGGTTGAGGTACAGCAATACGCCGTTGCCCTCAGCCCCCATGTGCCCAAGCGCTGCGTGCAACTGCGGACCACAGTCACATTTTAAGCTGCCCAGCACATCCCCGGTGAAACAGGCCGAATGCAGCCGCGCCAGCACTGGCGCGTCTCGATCTGGTCGACCGATCTCAATCGCGTAGTGCTCCGCTCCGCCGTCTTCAGGCCGGAAAATATGCAACCGCCCTGCCTCGGCTGCCGCCATGGGCAGGCGCGCGTGCACCACCGGATGCAGGGGGCTGGTGGCTGCCAAATGTGGGGCCGCCAATGCAGATGGGATCACCGTCAGCCCATGTTCCAAGGCAAAATCACCTGCTGCGCTCAGTTCCACGGTCAACGCCGCAGGCAACAACTGCGCCGACTTCACCAGCTTCACCGCCGCGCGGTGCAACTCCGCGTCGCCGGTACGCGCGGTGGCCAGCGGGCCTTTCATCGGTGTCTTCAGATCATCTTCCGGGCTGACAATGCCTTTGATCCAGTGCAGGTCTGCATCAATAGGCAGCGCCACCCGCGCAATATCGCCGTCATAGGCCCGCGCCTTGAGCGTCTCCGCTCGCCGCGCGGTCAGCGTCAGATCCGGTGTCGCCCCCAGCGCCCGCACATCCGCCAGCCGTTCAGCGGTGAGCGTTTCTGCAGCCAGCACCAGCAAAGGCGTCCCGGTACCGGTCAGCACAATTGGCACACCCATGCGCAGATCTGCCCGCGCGCGGGCCAATCGCTCGATAATGTCAGGGGCAAAACTCATGCGAACCTCAGTCTTCAGCCAATCCCATGTAGCCTCTTCTGCAGCAATATGAAACATTTGGTGGTGCTGAAACACGAGGGCGTGAGCAGATTGCAGCAATTCTTGTTCTGGCCGTGAAGTCCCCTCACATGGCTACCAAGCAACGCATTACGGAGAGACGCACATGGCACAGTTGAAAAAGATCCTGCTGGTAGATGACGACGAAGATCTGCGCGAGGCGCTCTCGGAGCAACTTGTGATGACCGAGGATTTCGACGTGTTTGAAGCCGGCAACGGCGCTGAGGCCATGGGCCGCGTCAAAGAAGGTCTCTATGACATCATTATCCTGGATGTGGGCCTGCCGGACACCGATGGTCGTGAGCTCTGCCGTCTGATGCGCAAACAGGGCGTGAAAAGCCCAATCCTGATGCTGACCGGTCACGACAGCGACGCGGATACGATTCTGGGCCTCGATTCGGGTGCCAACGATTACGTGACCAAGCCCTTTAAGTTTCCCGTCCTGCTTGCGCGGATTCGTGCGCAGCTGCGTCAACATGAGCAGTCCGAGGACGCGGTATTCCAGCTTGGGCCATACACCTTCAAGCCCTCCATGAAGCTCCTGATCCGCGAGGATGAAAGCAAGGTGCGGCTGACCGAAAAAGAGACAAACATCCTGAAGTTTCTCTATCGCGCTACCGAAGGTGTTGTGGCCCGCGATGTGCTGCTCCACGAAGTCTGGGGGTACAACGCTGGTGTCACGACCCACACGCTGGAGACCCACATCTACCGCCTGCGTCAGAAGATCGAGCCGGATCCCTCCAACGCCCGCCTGCTGATCACAGAGTCCGGTGGCTACCGCCTAGTGGCATAATCTTGCCGATTTCTCCGTGCCGCCCTTTGGAACCGGCGCGGAGATACTAAATATGTTACGTTGATGTGGATCAAAGCAATATCTGAGACACATCATTTACAAGTGACCTAAGAGTTCCCGCCCATGTCCGGGTAATGACATGAACCTCCCTGTTGGACTGGCCCGAGCTCCGGCTCGGGCGCTTTTTTCTCCCGCATCTTACATTCCCCCAAATGCGCAGGATTTCGCATTGGCACTCTGCGCCCACATGGCTAGGGTCGCGAGGAGAACAAAACGGGAGCGCGCCACATGTCTTTCACCCTTGCCACCTGGAACATCAACTCGGTGCGCCTGCGCGAGCCAATTGTGCTCAAGCTCATGCAAGAGGAGGCGCCCGACGTGCTCTGCCTGCAGGAATGCAAAAGCCCGGTGGACAAAATTCCAACCGAGGCCTTTGCCGAACTGGGCTACACCCACATGGTGGCGCGCGGCCAAAAGGGCTACAACGGCGTGGCGATCTTCTCCAAGATCCCAATGGTCGAAGCGGGCAGCGAAGACTTTGCCGACCTCGGCCATGCCCGCCACATTGCAGGCACGCTGGAAAACGGCGTAACCGTGCATAATTTCTATGTGCCCGCAGGCGGCGATGTGCCGGACCGTGAAAAGAACGAGAAGTTTGGCCAGAAGCTCGACTACCTTGCGGACATGCGCGACTGGTTCCGCAAAGAACAGCTCAAGAAATCGATCATGGTGGGCGACCTGAACATTGCGCCGCGCGAGGATGACGTTTGGGATCACAAAAAGCTTCTGAAGGTGGTCAGCCACACCCCCATCGAGGTGGAAAAGCTGGCGGAAACCCAAGACGCTGGTGGCTGGGTCGACATCACGCGTCAGGACATTCCTGAGGGCAACCTCTACAGCTGGTGGTCCTACCGTGCGCGGGATTGGGACGCGGCTGACAAAGGCCGCCGTCTCGACCACATCTGGGCCACTGGTGATATCTCCAACGCGGGCCACTCCAGCCGCGTGTTGCGGGACGCCCGTGGGTGGGAGAAACCCTCGGATCACGCGCCGGTCTTTGCGACCTTTGATCTGTAAGACAGCCTACCGCGCCCACGCCGCATAATCGGGGTGGGCGTCTTTCATGTCTTGGTAGAGCCAGGCCATCCGGTCGACAAACCACAGCTTGCCGCCAATCATCAGGCTGAGACCAAACAGCGTCATACCGGGATCAAGCTGCCAAAGTCCCCAGATCCACGGCACCATGCCAACGCCGGAAACCACGCCAAGCGCAGTGGCCCATCGCTTGTGATGACTGGGGATTGGCACGGTCTTGCGATTGAGAAATACCCGCTCGCCAAAGGTGCCGTGTGCGGCCCAACTGTCGGTGGAAATTGGTGGCGCAAAAGCGCGCGGGTTCCACCAGGTCCATAAAACCACCAGCGCCACAGGCAGCAATGCGCCCCAGCCAAGCCAAACGCGAGAACAAACCGCCAGCGTCATCAGTGGCAAAATCGACATGCGAGAGTAAACACTCCACGGATTGGCGTGCCGTGCCCAGGCCGCATCGTCCATCGCCATCATACGTTCCGAGAGTGCAAAGATGTCCCATTTTGAGGGCATATCCGGCCAACTCCTCTCTTGGTTTCTGCTGCGCTCCCCTCCATATAGGGGGCAAGTTCCAGACGGAGAACAAAGATGATGGATATTCTTGGCGGAGGCGCCCCAGCCGCGCCCGCAGCAGGCGATTTGATCAAGGACGTGTCTGAGGCCACTTTTATGGCCGAGGTTGTGGATGCCTCCATGACCGTGCCAGTGATCGTGGATTTCTGGGCGCCCTGGTGCGGCCCATGCAAAACCCTTGGCCCGGCCCTTGAGGCCGCCGTGACCGCCGCCGGTGGCGCGGTGAAAATGGCCAAGGTCAATGTCGACGAAAACCAGATGATCGCGGGCCAAATGCGCGTGCAGTCGATCCCAACCGTCTATGCCTTCTGGCAGGGCCAGCCGGTTGACGGTTTCCAGGGCGCCCTGCCGGGCAGCGAAATCGAGGCCTTTGTGGCCCGTGTGGTTGAAGCAGCTGGTGGTCAGGTGCCGGATGGTGGTCTCGCAGATGCGCTGGCCGCCGCTGAAGAAATGCTGGCCGAAGGCGATGCAGCCTCCGCCGCTGAGACCTTCGCAGCCATTGCCGAGCAGGACCCGGAAAATGCCGAAGCCTTTGCCGGCTTGGCGCGCTCCTACCTCGCTCTGGACCAAGTAGATCAGGCTGAGGCCGTGATCAACGGCGTGCCAGAAGCCATCTCCTCCGCTGCCGAAATCGAAGCTGTCCGTGCCCAGATCGAACTGGCCCGCCAGGCAGAAAACGCCGGTCCGGTGGCCGAACTGCGCGCCGCTGTGGACGCGGATCCGGACAACCATCAGGCTCGTTTGGATCTGGCACAGGCGCTGCACGGCGCGGATCAGGTCGAGGACGCCGTGAACGAGCTTCTGGAACTCTTCCGCCGCGACCGCGAGTGGAACGACGGCGCCGCCAAAGCGCAGCTTTTCACCATCTTTGAGGCGCTCAAACCCAATGATCCGGTGGTGCTGAATGGCCGTCGTAAGCTCAGCTCGATGATCTTCGCCTGATCCCGCTTTGCGGATTACGGAAACCGGAGTAGGCTGGCCGCCATGATCAAAGCCGCTGACCTGCCGGAGACACTGTCTGTGTTTCCCTTGCCCGGGGCGCTGTTGTTGCCCCGGTCGCGCCTGCCACTGCATATATTTGAACCGCGTTACCTCGCCATGTTGGATGACGCGCTCAAAACCAGCGAGCGGCTGATTGGCATGGTGCAACCCAACGAAGTGCCGGGCCGCGACGACAACGGCTTGCACACCATCGGCTGTGTTGGCCGTATCACCCAGTTTTCCGAAACCGACGACAACCGTTATCTGATCACGCTCACCGGCGTGTCCCGTTTCCGCGTGTTGGAAGAAATCGACGGGTTCACGCCCTATCGCCGTTGCAAGGTGAGCTGGGACGGCTTTGCCCGCGATCTCGGCCCCACAGAACACGACACCAGTTTTCAGCGCCCGGTCTTTATGGACCTTCTCAAACGCTATTTTGAGCAGCTCGACCTGTCGACAGATTGGGACACGCTCAAAGACGCGGATGACGAGTTGCTGATCAACTCCCTGTCGATGCTGCTGGAATTTACCGCGGAGGACAAACAGGCCTTGCTGGAGGCGCCGTCTTTGTCCACACGTCGGGAAACGCTTGTGACCCTATTGGAATTTGCGCTGCGTGGCGGCGCTGGAGAGGACTTGATGCAATGAACGCCCATACAACCCCCGGCCCGGAGTTTGACCGCCGTATGTTGGAAGCGCTGATCTGCCCGCAGACCCGCACGCGTCTGGAATATGATGCGGCGCGTCAGGAGTTGGTGTCCAAAGCCGCCAATCTGGCGTTCCCGATCCGCGAGGGCATTCCGGTCATGTTGATTGACGAAGCCCGCGTGCTGGACTGATCCCCAAAAGGGAGGGGCCAGCCCCCTCTTGGCTGCGCCAAGTCACCCCCGGGATATTTTAAGACTGAGAAAGCGCCCTAGCGCATAAGCTTGGGCAATTCGCCATTTAGCCCCGCCGCCTCGCGCATAAAGGTCCGGCGCAGACCGGGCATCGCGCCAACAAGCCCCATGCCCACATCACGCGCGGCGCGCAGCAAGGGATTGTCGTTGGAAAACAGCTTGTTGGTCAGGTCCGTCGCCGCCACCAATGTGGCCGTATCAAACCGCCGCCATTCCTGATAGCGCGCCAGCACAAGTTCTGAGGCAAAATCTTCGCCACGCTGCTGCGCCTCTGTCAGGATCTGCGCCAGCGCCGCCACATCGCGCAGACCCGCGTTTAGCCCTTGCCCGGCAATGGGATGCATCCCATGCGCCGCGTCCCCCACCAACGCCACGCGTTCCGCGATGAACTCATTCGCAACCGACAGGCTCAAAGGATAGGTGAAGCGGTTGCCGGTGAGCTCGATCTCGCCCAGGAAGTCGCCAAAGCGCGGCCGAAGCACCGCCATGTAGTCCTCATCGGACAGCGCATGGATCGCGGCGGCGTTGTCATCGGTTTCGGACCAGACAATCGAGCACATGTTGCCCGGCAGCGGCAGGATCGCCAGCGGTCCCGGCGGCATGAAAAACTGATGCGCGACGCCATTGTGCGGCAGCTCATGTTTGATGGCGCAGACCAAAGCCGTTTGGCCATAGCCCCAGCCGGTGCGTTTGATACCCGCGCGCTTGCCCACACCGGTTTGCCGCCCGTCACAGCCGACCAGCAGCCTGGCGCGATGTGTGCGGCCGTCACTAAAGGTCGCGGTGACGCCAGAGGTGTCCACGGCCTGATCGGTGACCGAGGTGCCAGAGATCAATGTGATGCGGGGCTCTGCTTCCATGGCCTCCAGAAAGACGCGGTAGAGGAAGCGATCCTCCAGCATAAAGCCCATCGGGCCTTCTTCGATCTCGGTATGGTCAAAATGCAGGAAAAACGGCGCCGGCCCTTCGCCCGCGCGCCCGTCGCTGACTTTGATGTCGCGCATCGGCTCGGACTGCTCCGCCACCTTGTCCCAGACGCCAATCGCAGCCAGCAACCGTTTGGAGGCCAACGCCAGCGCGTAGCCGCGCCCGTCAAAGTTGCTGCCTGCGCGTTCGGGCGCGGGGCGGGCGTCCACCACGGTGACGTCAAAGCCGGCCTGCGCCAGTGCCAGAGCCAAGGCGGGGCCGTTCAGCCCGCCACCGGCAATCAGAATGTCGCTGTCAAATGTCATGGGGCCAATATGGGGCTCTTGCAGGGATTGTCCATGTGCGTTTGCGCCGCTACCGTCGCCACAACCACAAATTCGGAGAGCAATATGTTGGATTGGCTGGAGAAAAGCGCGGCGGACCTGGGACGGGGCATTGAGAGCGGGGCGATTGACCCTGTGGCGCTGACCCAAGCCTTTCTGGGCGCGATTGACGGCCATGATGCGCGCGACCGGATTTACGCCTGTGTGACGGCAGAGCGCGCCCTGGCCGAAGCCGAAGCCGCCGCCGAACGAGCTCGCGTGGGGCAGCGCCTGTCGCCGTTGGATGGCGTGCCGATCAGTTGGAAAGATCTGTTTGACACGGCTGGCGTGGCCACAGAAGCGGGCTCGGCTTTGCTGAAAGACCGCGTGCCGACACAGGATGCCGAAGTGCTGCGCAATGCCACCGCCGCAGGGCTGATCTGTCTCGGCAAAACCCATATGAGCGAGCTGGCGTTTTCCGGCATTGGTCTCAACCCGATCACCGCCACACCGCCCTGCGTGAACGATCCCGGCGCGGTGCCCGGCGGGTCTTCGTCTGGCGCAGCGGCTTCCGTGGCCTTTGGCCTGGCGGCGGCAGGCATCGGCTCTGACACTGGCGGTTCCGTGCGTATTCCGGCAGCGTGGAATGATCTGGTGGGCCTCAAAACCACCGCAGGCCGCGTGTCCTGCGCCGGCACGGTGCCGCTGTGTCGCAAGTTTGACACCGTGGGTCCGCTGACTCGTACGGTGGAAGATGCGGCGCTGCTCTTGGGCATTCTGGAAGGCAAACCAGTGCCGGACCTGCGCGGCGCGTCGCTGGAAGGCACCCGCATGGCGGTGCTCGAAACCGTGGCGCTGGATCAGGTGCGCGAAGCGCCTCTCGCCGGGTTTGAGCGCACCCTGCACCGCCTGCGTGAAGCGGGTGTGGAACTGGAGTTCCTCAAGGCTGAGGAGATCGCCGAGGCGATGGCGCTCTCCGCGCCGTTGTTCACAGCGGAAGCCTACGGCGAGTGGAAAGAGGTGATCGAGGCCGCGCCGGATAAGATGTTCGCGCAAATTCTGGAACGGTTCCGCTCGGGCGCGGCCTTCAGCGGTCCGGACTACGTGGCCGCCTGGCACAAGCTTGATGCGCATCGCGCCACTTGGAACGCACGGATTGCCGGGTATGACGCGGTGCTGTTGCCCACCGCGCCGATCCTGCCGCCCAACATCGAGCGGTTGATGAATGACCAGGAATATTATGTGACCGAAAACCTACTGGCCCTGCGCAACACGCGCATTGGTAACCTGATGGGCTCTGCGGCAATTACCTTGCCAACCGGCGTGCCAAGCTGCGGCCTGATGATGCTGGGGCAGGGCGGCTCGGAAGAGCGGCTCTTGCGGTTGGCAGCGGCAGCAGAACCGCTGTTTGGGCATCCCTAACCAAAGGCGAGGGGGCCAGCCCCCTCACTTGCGCCTTGCGCAAGTTCTCCCCCGGGATATTTAGAGACTGTGAAGCCTGAGGCGACAGATCGCTTTGGTATGGAGAGCGATATGCGTAAGTTTGAGATTTTTGTGGTCACAGCGCCAGGTTTGGAAAAACCTTTGGCGGCAGAGATCGCCGAGGTTGGGTTCAAGAAGCCCAAGATGATGCCCGGCGGCGTGCGCTTTCGTGGCAATTGGCAGGATGTCTGGCGTGCCAACCTGACCCTGCGCGGTGCGGCACGCGTATTGGCGCGGGTCGACAATTTCCAATGCATGCACCTGAAACAGTTGGAGCGGCAGATCAGCGAGATGCCCTGGTCGCAGTACCTGCGTCCGGATGTGCCGGTGAAGGTTGAGGTGGCGACCCAGAAGTCGAAAATCTACCACGCCGGGGCCGCCAAGGAGCGCATTGAAAAAGGCCTGGTCACGGCGCTTGGCATGCCGGTTTCGGCAGAGTCCGAGGTCGTGCTGAAGGTGCGCATCGACAACAATATGGTGACCCTGTCGCTGGATACGTCTGGTGAAAGCCTGCACAAACGCGGCCACAAGGCGGCTGTGGCCAAAGCCCCCATGCGGGAAAACATGGCCGCGATGTTCCTGCGCCAGATGGGCTTTGACGGCAGCCAGACGGTCTATGATCCGATGTGCGGCTCCGGCACCTTTGTGATCGAGGCGGCCGAGATCGCCGCTGGCCTTTTGCCAGGGCGCTCCCGCAGCTTCGCCTTTGAGCAGCTGGCCACTTTTGACACCGATGCTTATGCGGCCCTAAAAGCGTCGGACACACAGGTTCCGGCAAACCGTTTCTTTGGGTCGGACAAAGACGCTGGGGCGGTCCGCATGGCAACGGAAAACGCCACGCGGGCCGGCGTGGCTGAGCTTTGCAGTTTCGAGCAATTGAGCGCCGGCGACATCATGCCGCCAGACGGACCGCCCGGCATTGTGATTGTAAACCCGCCCTACGGCGCACGCATTGGCGACAAGAAGGGGCTGTTTGCCCTGCACGCCAACTTTGGCAAGGCGCTCTCCGCCCGCTTTTCCGGCTGGCAGGTCGGTATAATCACCACAGATGCCGGGCTTGCCAAAGCCACAGGCTTGCCGCTTGAGACCCCATTTGCCACGGTGGCGCATGGTGGTTTGAAAGTGCGCCTCTACACCTGTGTGGTGCCTTAACGGAAAGGGGGGCGTGATGAGTGACGATTTCACGACGCTTCGGGATTTGGAAGAAAGTCTTTGGCGCGCCGAAACTCGATTTGACCCCCAAGTTATGGAGCATACCTTTGCGATGGCATGTCATGAAATTGGGCGCTCCGGTCGCTGTTATGATCGCGCTGACCTCCTTATCTCGGAGGAAGACGGGGCGCGGTTTGATGCGGAGTTGCCGCTCACGGACTACACTGTGGAGTATGTGGCACCCGACGTTGCACTGGCAACCTATTCCAGTGTTGTGCGTTATGGTGCGCGGACAGAGAAGGCGCGGCGGTCGTCGATATGGATCAAGGAAAATGGTCGCTGGCGGCTAAGGTTCCATCAAGGGACGCCGATTGAGTGATGTCCCGCCCGCCAACAGAACTTTGGAATTGCGCTGCGTTCATTGAACCCCTCTCGGGCGGCCACCGCAATCACGCTTGGCGCACCCGTGGATTACCGCAGGATGTGGTGTTCAAATCCACCACCCGCAGCAAAGCGGCGCTCAACTGGCTTGTGTCGATACAAGATGTAGCGCGGCACTGTGGATTTGTGGTCCCCCAAATGCTGCGGAGCGCAAATGGTCTGTTGGCCGACGCTGGCTGGACCTGTGAAGCCTTTGTTGCGGGGGAGAGTGTCCCGCACGACGGTCTCGCCGAGGTGGCGGCTCTGCTCTCCAACCTTCACGCTCAGACCCATGGTTCGGACCAGCGGCCTGGGTTCCTGTCCTCTACCGCGTTGCTCGCTCAAGATCGCGGGGGCGATGTGGACCTTTCACAAATGCCGCCGGATGTGGTCGCGCTGTGTCGCGCGGCTTGGCGGGCAGTACCTGATACAACCACCTGTGTTGTGCATGGCGACCTCGCGCCGGGCAATGTGCTGCGGCTTTCAGATGGTTGTTTTGCGCTGCTGGATTGGGATGAATGCCGGGTGGATCTGCCGCTGTTTGACACCGCGCCACATGCGCCTAAATCCGAAGCCGAGACACGGGCGCATCTCGCGTGGGAGGTGGCCTGTAGCTGGACGCGGGAGCCCTCTTATGCCCGCGAGATAGCCGAACAGCTGCGCAACACATAGGGCGTTGCGTTAATCCAATTTCGCCGAAATTCGCACCTCCGCAAAACAGTCGTGATACCGACAAAATACCGACGTGAATTTGGGGCCAATTTTAGTCCGTTAACGCCTGGTTCGGCTCCCCCGGCGTCAGGATATGCCGCAAGAGCGCCATCGGGTGTTTGCGCAGGGTCAGCCGCATGGCCACATAGTCCTCGACCACCTGTTCGCCCATCGACATCTCCGGCAGGATCGCCGCAGGCTCCAGAATGCCTTCGCCGTCCATATCGCCCGCAAACAAAGGCAGTGGCTTGTCCGATTTGATCGCCTTGGCCTCCCACAACGCGTCCCGCCGCTTGAGCCCCAAGGAGGCAAAGGCATCCGCCTCCGCGAGCCGGGTCAACACATGCGGATCAATGCCCGCGCGGCGCCAGACATCCTCTACGGTTTGATACCCATTGCCGCGCGCCGCCGTGATCCAGCTCGCGTCCTCCTCGCGCAGCCGCCGCACCTGCCGGAACCCCAGTCTGAGCGCCAAACCACCCCGTCCGTCCGGTTCCATGACATTGTCCCAAAAACTCTCATTGATATCCACCGGTCGAACCTCAACCCCATGCTCCCGCGCGTCCCTAACGATTTGAGCAGGCGCGTAAAATCCCATTGGTTGGCTGTTGAGAAGCGCACAGGCAAAGATGCCCGGATGGTGGCATTTGATCCAGGCCGAGGCATAAACCAAAAGCGCAAAAGAGGCGGCGTGGCTCTCGGGAAAACCATAAGAGCCAAAGCCCTCAATCTGCGAAAAACAGCGCGCCGCGAAGTCTTCCTCATAGCCGTTTTTCTTCATACCGCGCATGAAACGCTCGCGGAATTCGCTGACATTTCCGTGCTTTTTGAAGGTCGCCAAAGAGCGCCGGAGCCGGTCGGCTTCCTCCGGTGTGAACCCGGCGCCAATGATGGCAATTTGCATCGCCTGTTCTTGAAACAGCGGCACGCCCAAGGTCTTGCCCAGCACCTCGCCCAAAGCATCAGAGGGGAAGGTCACACTCTCCTCGCCATTGCGGCGCCGGATGTAGGGGTGCACCATATCGCCTTGGATCGGCCCCGGTCGGATGATGGCCACTTCGATCACCAGATCATAGAAATTGCGCGGCTTCATACGGGGCAAAAAGTTCATCTGCGCCCGGCTTTCGACCTGAAACACCCCGATGCTGTCGGCCTTGCATAGCATGTCGTAAACTGCTGAATCCTCTGGCGGAATCGTTGACAAGGCCAGGTCCATGCCATGGTGCCGCCTGAGCATATCAAAGCCTTTGCGGATGCAGGTCAGCATGCCAAGGCTCAGCACATCGACCTTCAAAATCCCAAGGCTCTCAATGTCATCCTTGTCCCAGCAAATGACCGTGCGGTCCTCCATGCTGGCGTTCTCAATCGGCACCAATTCATCGAGCCGCCCCTCGGTCATGATGAAGCCACCGACGTGTTGGGACAGGTGGCGCGGGAAGCCGATGATCTCCTGCACCAGCGCCATGGTCTGCGCCAGATGCCGGTCATTTGGGTCCAGCCCAATCTCGCGCATCCGCGCATCCTGCACCGCATCGGTGGAGAAGAACCCCCAAAGCTGCGACGACAGTGCGGAGATGGTGTCTTCGGTCAGCCCCATGGCGCGGCCCACCTCGCGGATCGCGCGTTTGCCGCGGTAATGCACCACGGTGGCGCAAAGCCCCGCGCGGTGCCGCCCGTAGCGTTCGTAGATGTGTTGGATCACCTCTTCGCGGCGTTCATGTTCAAAGTCGACATCAATATCAGGCGGCTCATCCCGGGCCTCACTGACAAAACGCTCAAACACCATGGTGCCAATTTCCGGGGACACCGAGGTCACCCCAAGACAGAAACAAACCACTGAATTTGCAGCACTTCCCCGCCCCTGGCAGAGGATCTCACGCGACCGGGCAAAGTGCACCACATCGCGCACGGTCAGGAAATAGGGCTCGTATTTCAGCTTGCCGATCAGGGCGAGCTCATGTTCCAGCATGCCACGCACTTTGTCTGGCGCGCCATGCGGGTAGCGCCAGCGCAGGCCCTCATAGGCCAGCCGATGCAGCCGGTCTGTGGGCGTTTCGCCTTGGGCCACCTCGCTGGGATATTCATAGCGCAGCTCATCCAGTGAAAACGTGCAGCGCTGCATCAGCCAGTCTGTGCGCGCCAATGCCGCCTCATGTCCCGCAAACAGGCGGCGCATTTCCTCCACACTGCGCAACCGCCGCTCTCCATTGGTCTGCGCCTCCGCGCCGAGGCTATCGACGCGACAGCCCTGCCGGATGGCGGTCACCACATCGGCCAAGCGTCGACGTCCACCGTGATGCATCACCGGCAGGGTGGTGGCCACTAGCGGCAGGCCCAGCTGTGCAGCGTGCTGGGCGCGGGTGGCAAAGCGGGTGGCATCCTCGCCGTCATATCCCGGCGCTAATGCCAGTTGCAGGCGTCCGGCAAAGCGGCGCGTCAACTGTGGCACCAGCTTGGCCCAGTCACACGCGCCGCGCGGTGTGCGGTGTGTGTGCGGATAGGGGTGCAGGATCAGCTGTAACCCGGTGCCAAACTCCAACAGATCGCCCAGATGCAGGATGCAGCTGCCCTTTTCGGCCCGCAGGCGCCCTTTGGACAGCAGGCGACACAGGCTCGCCCAGCCCTGACGGTTTTCCGGCAACGCCGTGATGGGCGGCGCGTCACTGAACTCTAGCCGGGCGGCGGGCATCAGGCGTGGGGTGGCATAGATTGGCGCACTGGGCGGGGGCGCGATGTGCTCGGGGCAGGGGGGACCAATCAGCCCTGTTGCATGATCAAAGTTGCGCCGTTCGCGCACTTTACGGGCAATTTCACGTGCTTCGGTATGACTGCGCACAATGCCCGCCACGCTGTTCACATCGGCAATGGCAATGGCGTCCAACCCAGCCATGGCGGCACGCCGCATATACTCCTCCGGATGGGATGCTCCGGTGAGAAACGTGAAGTTCGACGTGATGCAAAGCTCGGCAATCATGAGAATCGTTATTATATTCACGTTTTGTTCTCTTGGGGAGTCTGTAGAAGATATCTACATGCGTGAAAAAATGTTTTGAAATTTCACGAAACTGGTGCAGCGTGAAATTCGAGGGAAAAATTTCACGGCAGGGATTCGCGCCACATGCTGCATAACGTGCCACAAGATGTGCAAACGCTGGGGGCGGATCTGCGCGCCCTGCGCAAGGCACGTGGTCTGACCCTGACCGAGATGGCAGAGGCGCTGGACCGTTCTGTAGGGTGGCTCAGCCAGGTGGAACGCGACAAATCCGAACCCACCATTTCCGACCTGCGCCAGATCGCCAAAGTGCTTGGTGTGCCCATGTCGATGCTGTTTGGTCAGTCCTCCGCCCCAGCTCATGAGCAGGGCTATGTTGTGCGGTCCGGTGCCCGCCGTCCCATGGGGGGCAGCGAGGAAGGTCTGATCGAAGAGCTGCTCTCCCCCGATCTGACCGACGATTTTGAAATGGTGCACTCCACCTTTGCGCCGCGCTCTTCTATGCAAGAGCCGACCACGCGCCCAACGCAGGAGGTTGGCTATGTCATCTCCGGTCGATTGGAGCTGCGCATCGGGGAACAGAGTTTCTCTGTTGGGCCGGGTGACAGCTTCCGCATTCGTGGGGAGGAATACCACTGGGCCAATCCCCATGACGAAGCTTGCGTGGCGATCTGGGTGATCGCGCCACCTGTATATTAGGGACGACACAATGCTGAAGGGATCGTGCCTCTGTGGCGACATCACATTCCAAACCGATGGGGCCCCGCAAGGCGCTTCCATGTGCCATTGCAGCCAATGCCGCAAACAATCCGGCGGAATTTGGTCGTCCGCTTATGTCGCAGAAACGGACCTCACAATCTCCGGCGATGTGCTTTGGTACGAGGCCAGTCAAAGCGCCAAGCGTGGCAGCTGCCCGCGCTGTGGGTCCTACTTGTTCTGGAAAGCTCACGATGAGGACATCATAAGCTTTGCCCTTGGCGCCGTGGATGGCCCAACCGGTTTGGAACTGACCAAACACATCTTTGTCCGCAACAAAGGCGATTACTACACAATCGCTGATGACGTGCCACAGCGAGACTGACCATGTTGGAAACCTTCGCAAATATGGGCAGCGTCACGCTCTGGGCCTTCATGGCTGCATCTCTGGTAATGTATCTAACCCCAGGCGCAGACATGATGTTCACCATCGCCAGCGGCATTTCCGGCGGCCCCAAAGCGGGGCTGGCCGCCACCGTGGGAGTCACCCTGGGGCTTGTGGCCCATATCACTCTGGCGGCAGCGGGGTTGGCAGTGCTGATCGCGGCCTCTCCCACGGCCTTGTTGGTCATCCGTTATGCGGGGGCGGCTTATCTGGTGGTGCTGGCCTATCAGGCTTGGACGGCAAAACCTGTGTCTGACGAGGTCGAAGGCCGCGCCAACATCCTGCGCGCGGTGCGCCGCGGGTTTCTCACCAACATTCTGAACCCCAAGATCATCCTCTTCATTCTGGCGTTCTTGCCACAGTTCATCACGACAGAAGCGGGCCCAATCTGGCAACAGATTGTGATCTTGGGCGCGATGTTTGCCACCGGTGGCTTTCTCGTGGTGTCGATGATCGGGCTGTCAGCTGGGATCGTTGGCGCAAAGCTCAAACAAGCCACGGGCATTCTAAACAAAATCGCCGCCGTCATCTTTGGCGGCTTGGCAGCAAAACTAGTCTTTGACTGAGGGAGATGGTCATGTCTGATTTTCCAAGCAAGGCCCGTGTGGTCATCATTGGCGGCGGTGTCGTTGGCACCTCAAGCCTCTATCATTTGGCCAAGAAAGGCTGGACCGATTGTGTCTTGCTGGAAAAGAACGAACTGACCGCTGGCTCCACCTGGCATGCTGCGGGCAATGTGCCTACTTTTTCCAATAGCTGGGCAATCATGAACATGCAGCGCTACTCCACCGAGCTGTATGCCCGGCTTGGGGAAGAGGTGGATTACCCGATGAACTACCACCAGTCGGGGTCCATCCGGCTGGCACATACTAAAGAGCGTGCGCAGGAATTTGAGCGGGCTATGTCCATGGCTAAGTACCAAGGTATTCCGATGGAGATGTGGACTCCGGAAGAGGCCAAGGAACGCTATCCTTTCCTGGAAACTCATGACCTCGAAGGCGTCCTCTATGACCCAACTGATGGTGACATAGACCCGGCACAGCTGACGCAAGCGCTGGCCAAAGGTGCGCGCGACATGGGCCAGAAAATCCTGCGCTTCTGCCCTGCGACCGGCGTGACGCAGCAAGACGATAAAACTTGGATCGTCCATACGGAAAAAGGCGACATCGCCTGTGATTATGTGGTCAACGCGGCTGGGTATTATGCGCAGCGTGTGGGTGAATGGTTCAAACCCTATGGCGGGCGCTCTGTGCCAATGATGGTGATGAGCCACCAGTATCTGCTGACAGAAGAAATTCCCGAGGTGGAGGCGTGGTCCAAAGCCAACGGCGGCGTGAAACTGCCTCTGCTGCGCGACGTGGACGTGTCCTACTACCTGCGTCAGGAAAAGCACGGCTACAACCTCGGCCCCTATGAGCCGAACTGTAAGGCCCACTGGGACACAGAAGCTGACCCAATGCCGGATGACTTCTCTTTCCAACTCTGGTCCGATGACCTCGATCGGATTGAAGACATTGTGACCGACGCCATGGAACGTGTGCCTTTGATGCAAACTTCCGGCGTGAGCCGCGTGATCAACGGCCCAATTCCTTATGCGCCTGATGGCCTACCACTCATTGGTCCGATGCCGGGTGTGGAAAATGCCTTTGAAAACTGTGTGTTCACCTTCGGCATCGCCCAAGGCGGTGGCGCGGGCAAGGTGCTCGCAGAATGGATAGTGGATGGCCACACAGAGTGGGACATGTGGGCCGTCGATCCGCGCCGCTACACCGATTACACAGACCACGATTACTGCGTGAAGAAAGGCATGGAGGTGTACGGAAACGAATACGCCATGCACTTCCCGCATCACGAATGGCCCGCCGCCCGGGACAAGAAGCTCTCCCCCGTCCATGACCGGGTTGTCGCAGCTGGCGGTGTTATGGGGGCCTATAACGGATGGGAGCGAGCGAACTGGTTTGCCAAAGAAGGTGATGACACGTCGCTCGCTGCCACCCACACTTGGGGCCGGTCCGGTCCTTGGGAACAGCGTGTGAAAGAAGAATGTGAAGCCGTGCGCGACCACTGCGGCGTGCTTGATCTGCCCGGGTTCTCCCGCTTCATGGTCACGGGCGAAGGTGCGGCAGAAGCCCTGCGTGGTCTGGTCACTGGCGGCTTGCCCAAAGTGGGTCGTATGAACCTTGTCTACATTTCTGACGATCGGGGGCGCATCCTGACAGAAATGTCCTGCATTCGCATGGGAGACGACGCGTTTTTGATGATTACGGCGGCAACGGCACAGTGGCATGACCGCGACATCCTAATGCGCGCCATGCCTGCGTCAGTCACCGTGGAGGATGTGACCACAACCCGTGACACGCTGATTGTGACGGGGCCAAAGTCGCGCGAGATTCTCGCGGGGCTGACCGATGCGGATCTTCAAAGCGGTTGGCTCACCCACCAAAGCGCTACCGTGGCTGGGCAACCTGCCTATCTGGTCCGCGTGTCCTTTGCCGGTGAGCTGGGTTGGGAGGTGCATGCACTGAACGAGCATATGCCGGCAATCTACGACGCGATCCGCGACGCCGGAGCAACGCCATTTGGCATGTATGCGCTGAACTCTTTGCGTCTGGAGAAAGGCTATCGCGCTTGGAAGGGCGACCTGTCCACCGATTACTCCCTGCTTGAAGGTGGACTAGCGCGGTTTGTGAAACTGGACAAACCACAGGATTTCCCAGGCAAGGCCGCGATTCAGAGCGAGAAACAACAAGGCGTGCAAAAGTCCTTTGTCACCCTGAAGGTCGACGCAGGTGAGGCCGATGCGCCTTACATGTCCTGCATTTACCATGGGGATCAGATCGTCGGCGAAACCACATCCGGTGGTTGGGGGTATCGCGTGAATGCCTCAATCGCGCTGGGCATGGTGCAGGCCGATCTGGCCAAACCGGGCACTCAGCTTGAGGTCGAGATCTACGGTCAGAAATACCGCGCCGTCGTGCAAGAAGATCAACCTCTCTGGGATCCAGAAAACGAACGGCTGCGGGCGTAATGCGCCTCTGCCTTCTCTTGGCCTGAAATACTCCGGTGTCGGGGCGAAATGCCCCGGCCGGTTGCGTGGCGCACGCCACACAAAACACCAAAAAGGACGTAGCTTATGGTTGATCTCCCGAACAAAGCCCGTGTGGTCATCATCGGTGGCGGTGTGATTGGCTGCTCAGTTGCCTATCACCTCACCAAACTGGGCTGGAAAGATGTCGTTCTGCTGGAACGCAAACAGCTCACCTCCGGCACCACATGGCACGCCGCTGGCTTGATCGCGCAATTGCGCGCGACCGCCAACATGACAAAACTCGCGAAGTATTCGCAAGAACTCTACGGCAACCTCGAAGCGGAGACCGGCGTCGCCACAGGCTTCAAACGTTGCGGGTCCATAACCGTTGCCCTGACCGAAGAGCGCAAGGAAGAAATCTTCCGTCAGGCCGCCATGGCCCGCGCCTTTGGGGTAGAGGTTGAGGAGATTTCTCCAGCCGAAGTCAAAGCCCGGTACGAGCATCTCAACATCGACGATGTCACCGCTGGTGTGTACCTGCCGCTCGACGGTCAAGGCGATCCAGCCAACATCGCGCTGGCGCTGGCCAAAGGTGCGCGTCAGATGGGCGCGACAGTCAAGGAGCGCGTAAAAGTCACCAATGTCGCCAAGTCGGGCCGCAAGGTGACAGGCGTCGATTGGGTGTCGGACGACGGCAAGGAGCAAGGCCACATCGCTTGCGACATGATCGTGAACTGTGCGGGCATGTGGGGCCACGAGGTTGGCCGCATGGCAGGTGTGAACGTGCCTCTGCACGCCTGTGAGCATTTCTATATAGTTACTGAAAACATCCCGCAACTCACCCAAATGCCGGTCCTGCGTGTGCCGGATGAATGCGCCTACTACAAGGAGGACGCAGGGAAAATCTTGCTAGGCGCCTTTGAACCAAACGCCAAACCTTGGGCCATGAATGGCATCCCGGACAGCTTTGAATTTGACCAGTTGCCAGAGGATTTCGACCACTTCGAGCCTATATTGGAAGCGGCGGTGAACCGTATGCCGATGTTGGCGGAAGCAGGCATTCACACCTTCTTCAACGGTCCCGAAAGCTTCACACCGGATGACGCCTACCACCTCGGCCGCGCGCCAGAGATGGATAACGTTTGGGTCGCAGCCGGTTTCAACTCGATCGGCATCCAATCAGCGGGCGGCGCAGGCATGGCGCTGGCGCAGTGGATGGACGACGGCGAAAAGCCGTTTGATCTCGGCGATGTGGACATCTCCCGCATGCAGCCGTTTCAAGGCAACAAAACCTACCTGTTTGAGCGCTCCAAGGAAACTTTGGGCCTGCTCTATGCGGATCACTTCCCTTATCGCCAAAAGGCCTCCGCACGCGGTGTGCGCCGCACGCCATTCCACCATCATTTGAAAGAACAGGGTGCGGTTTTTGGAGAACTCGCGGGGTGGGAACGCGCCAACTGGTTTGCAAATGAAGGCCAGGTACGAGAATATCAATACACGTGGAAACGTCAGAATTGGTTTGAGAACTCCGCCGCTGAACACCGCGCCATTCGTGAAAACGTCGGCATGTACGACATGTCCTCCTTTGGCAAAATCCGGGTCGAAGGCCCAGACGCCGAAGCCTTCATGACCTACGTGGGCGGCGGCGACTACTCGGTGCCCAACGGCAAAATTGTCTACACCCAGTTCCTCAACCGCCGCGGCGGGATTGAGGCTGACGTGACCGTGACGCGCCTGACGGAAACCTCCTATCTGGTGGTGACCCCGGCGGCGACACGTCTGGCGGATCAAACTTGGATGGAGCGTCACAAAGGTAACTTCAACGTGGTGATCACCGACGTGACACCGGGCGAAGGTGTGCTGGCGATCATGGGGCCAAACTCGCGCAAACTGCTGGAAAAAGTTTCTCCCGCCGATTTCTCCAACGCGACCAACCCCTTTGGCACCGCCCAGGACATCGAGCTGGGCATGGGCCTCGCCCGCGCACACCGTGTGACTTATGTGGGGGAACTTGGCTGGGAGATTTACGTGTCCTCAGACATGGCAGGCCATGCCTTTGAAACCCTCTGGGAAGCAGGACAAGACATGGGGCTGAAGCTCTGTGGCATGCACATGATGGACAGCTGCCGCATTGAAAAAGGCTTCCGCCACTTCGGCCACGACATCACCTGCGAAGACCACGTGGTGGACGCGGGTCTCGGCTTTGCGGTGAAAACCGACAAGCCGGACTTCATCGGTCGCGAGGCCGTGATTGCGCGCAAGGAAAGCGGTCCGCAAAACCGGTTGCTGCAGTTCAAGCTAACGGACCCCGAACCGCTCTTGTTCCACAACGAGCCAATCATTCGCGACGGTGAGTATGTCGGCTATCTGACTTCGGGCAACTACGGCCACACTTTGGGCGGCGCCATGGGCCTCGGCTACGTGCCATGTGCTGGAGAGAAAGCCGCCGAGGTTCTCGCCTCGACCTATGAGATCGACGTTATGGGCACCAAGGTGAAGGCCGAAGCCTCGCTGAAGCCGATGTACGATCCAAAATCGGAACGCGTCAAAGTCTAAGCTGCTTCGGCTTTGTCGAACCTCAAAAGGGTCATCACATTTTGTGATGGCCTTTCGCACGAAAAGTGGCATTTTCTTCTGTCTCTCACGGCGCTACCAAAGTGCGTCGCGGCAGGAGGAACCGATCATGGCCACACGTGCAGAACAGCCGGAAAATGTTGATACGCCTCAAGGGTTGGCCTATGCGATGACCGCCTATCTCCTTTGGGGGTTCTTGCCGCTTTATATGAAGCTTGTGGCCCATATGCCCGCGCTCGAAGTGGTGGCACATCGGGTGATTTGGTCCGTGCCTATTGCCGGCCTCGTGTTGATTGTATTGCGCCGCACGTCCGATCTTGTCGCAGCTCTGCGCAACCCGCGCACACTGGCCATGGGCTGCCTCACCGCCGCGCTGATCACCGTGAACTGGGGCGTCTATGTCTGGTCTATCGCCAACGATCGCGCGCTGGATGCCGCGCTTGGCTATTACATCAACCCGCTGTTCAGCATCGCCTTGGCAGCTCTCTTGCTGGGCGAGCGCCTGACCCGCCTGCAATGGGTTGCCGTGGCGCTGGCTGCCGCCGCCGTCGTGGTGCTTTGGGTTGACGCTGGCAGCCTGCCATGGGCCGCGCTGGCGCTCACGGTTTCCTGGGGCTTTTATGCGTTCTTCAAAAAATCCCTGCCCATCGGCCCCAACCAAGGCTTCCTGCTGGAGGTGATTATCCTCACCATCCCCGCCACCGGCTATCTGCTTTGGCTGACCGCCCAAGGGCAGGGGCATTTTGGCGGCAGCACCCGGGACACGTTCCTGCTGTTGGGTTGCGGTGTGGTCACCGCCGTGCCGCTGTTGTTCTACGCCAATGGGGCCAAGCTCATGCGGCTGTCCACCATCGGTATCATGCAATACATCGCGCCAACGATGATCTTCCTGATGGCGGTCTTTGTGTTTAACGAACCCTTTGGCCAAGCACGCATGATCGCCTTCCCGCTGATCTGGGCTGCCTTGGTAGTCTACTCCATCCCAATGATCCGCGACCTGCGCAACGCGCGGCGATGATCTGTCGCTGATCAGCCTTTGAAGTGCTGGCGAATGTGGGTGGCAATCATCTGCCCCCACAACGCATAGGCAGCTTCAGAAGGGTGATAGCCGTCTGCCGCCTGAAAATGCGGTTCAAAGGGAACATCAATCGGCAGATGTGTCATCACCTGATGCGTGTCGCACAACTCGGCCAAGGCCAGATCTAGCCTCTGCGCCTGCTGCCCCAGCACCCAGCGCAAGGGTTGTGGCAGCTCCGGATAGGCCCCCATAGGCGGCAATCCAGACGCTACAATCAGCTTCGCGCCAAAGCGGTTCACCAAACGTTTTGCCAACTGCTTTTGCCGCGCCTGCCAAAACACTCGGCTGCTCCCCCGCGTCACATCATTTACGCCAAGGGCCGAGACTACCACATCAAACGGCGCAGGCTCCGACTGTGCCAACCTGTCCAAGACAATGCTGGTGGTCGCACTGGTTTCGCCAATCAGTTTCCAGCTCACCGCAAAGTCTTTGGCCAAAGCCGCCACAAGCTGCCCGGACAGCGCCGCCTCTTGTGACCGCGCGCCGACGCCCGCCGCAGAGCTGTCGCCGATGATCAGTAAACGCAGCGCGACACCAGATCCGGCACAGCCTTCTCGCGCCCCCGGCGGCTCCGAGAGCGTGTTGGCTCGCCGTCGCACGCCAAGCCCCTGCACCACCAAGAGCGGCGCAAGCGGAATGCGTAGGACTTGGTCCAGAGCGACAGGCATCTGGGCTCAACTCATGGCGTCTTTGAACTTGAGAAACCGCACGTCCGTCATCACGCGCTTGTTCATCGCCTCACGCAGCGCGCCGATGGTTTTATAGGGGCGCATGACCACTTCAAAATGTTGAATGTCGCCGGCCTCGTTTAAAGTGATCAGGTCGACACCGACGCAGTCCAAATCGCCAACTTTGCACTCAAACTCCAAGGCCCAGTCATTGCCATCGCCCATCACGCGGCGATAGCGGAACTCACTGAATACCTGACCCACATGGCCCAACACGGCGGCAACCGCGTCCCGCCCGGTCCAGGTCGCCCAATAGGTCGGCGGTTGAAACGTGACATCCTCCGCCAGCAGGCCTTTGATGTCCTCCTCGTTGCCTTTGGCAACAACCTCCTGCATACGCACGATTGTCGGGTGCATTGGGTCCCCTCCCTCAATTCTCGTTAAAGACAGCCTGCCCATCCCCGCACGTAACTCAAGGTTGACGTTGGGTTGCCGTGCGCCCGTCAAAGCCCTATGTCGGGCGCCATGACCGAGATCACGCCATATGACCCGCCATTGGACCCGCTTGTTGTCTTGTATGAGGACAGTGACATTGTGGTGGTCGACAAGCCGTCCGGCCTTTTATCAGTTCCGGGGCGCGGGGAACATTTGGCGGATTGCCTCCTGACACGTGTGCAGGCGGCGTTTCCGACGGCGCTTCTGGTGCACCGTCTGGATCGGGATACGTCTGGCGTGATGGTTTTTGGCCTCACGCCCCATGCGCAGCGCACTCTGTCCAAACAGTTTGAAGAGCGCAAAACCAAGAAAACCTATGTCGCCCGCGTGTGGGGACAGGTGGCTGAGAAAACCGGCACGGTGGATTTGCCGCTGATTGTCGATTGGCCCAACCGTCCACGACAGATGGTGGATCACGAAAACGGCAAACCCGCGATCACTGATTGGCGGGTGCTGAAGCTCAAAGAGAATGAGACCCGCGTGCGACTGACGCCCAAAACCGGGCGCAGTCATCAGCTACGTGTGCATATGCTAGCGCTGGGCCATGTGATCTTGGGGGACCCGCTTTACGCCGAAGGCGCGGCGCGCGACTTTGAGCGGTTGATGCTGCATTCTGAGGAACTGCGCATCAATCACCCCGAGAGCGGCAAGGGCATGTCCTTCCGCGCCAAAGCCCCGTTTTAGGCGGCGTCTTTGAAAGTCGCGGCCAAGATGGCTGCCATCTGATCCGCGTCTTCTTGTGTAAACGCATCGGGCTGATCGCTGTCGATGTCAAACACGCCGAGCAGCTCGCCCGCACCGTTCCAGACCGGCAACACCAGTTCTGAGCGGGTCGAGGAGGCACAGGCAATGTGCCCTGGAAACGCATCCACATCCGGCACCAGCTGCACTTCACCGGTCCGCGCCGCCGCGCCGCAAACGCCACGCGCAAAGGGGATCACCAAACAGCCGTGCCCGCCTTGGTACGGCCCAATCTTGAGCAGTTCCGGCGCCACTACGCGGTAAAACCCGGTCCAATCAAAGCGATCATCCGCGTGATGCACTTCGCAGGCCACTGTCGCCATGAGCGCAACCGCATCGGTTTCGCCCTCAGTCAGTGAGGCAATGGTTTTGGACAGGGTGGGGTAGTCGATGCGCATGGCAAAACCTCAAAAGAAAAACCGCGCGCAAGGCAGGCCCCGCGCGCGACTGAATAGATGAAACGCTTAAACGCCCGCGTCCACGATGGCTTTTGCCAGAACCGGTACAGTGTGTGCGTTCAGGCCCGCAATGTTCATGCGGCTGTCGCCCACCATGTAGATCGCATTGTCCACACGGATTTTCTCCACCAGATCCGGCGTGGTGCCCAGACGGGAGAACATGCCGCGGTGCTGCGCCAGAAAGCCAAAGCGATCAGAGCCAGACAGACGCTGCAACTCGCTTGCCAACTGCTCACGCAGCGCCAGCATCCCCAAACGGGTCTCTTCCAGCTCCGCCATCCAGTCCGCTTTCAGCTCTGGATCGGTTAGGATCGTGGTCACAACCCGCGCGCCGTGATCTGGTGGGAAAGAGAAGTTCTGACGGTTCAGGTGGTTCAGGTTGCCCTGAGTCACCGCGGTGTTCTCCGCCTTCTCGCTCATCGCGATCAACAGACCCGTACGCTCACGATAAATGCCGAAGTTCTTGGAGCAAGACGCCGCGATCAGCAGCTCTGGCACAGACTTCGCCACCAATCGGGTTGCCGCCGCGTCTTCTTCCAGACCGTCGCCAAAGCCCTGATAGGCAATGTCGATCATCGGCGTGCAGCCTTTTTCGTTGATCAGGTCCACAACCTCTTGCCACTGCGTCAGGTTGAGGTTGGCGCCAGTTGGGTTGTGGCAGCAACCATGCAGCAGCACAACGTCGTCGCTGGTCACATCTGCCAGATCTTCCATCATGCCGGCAAAGTTCACGCCCCGGGTTTCGTCGTCAAAATAGCGGTACTTCACCATTTCGATGCCGAGGTAGTTCAAGATGCTGATGTGGTTTGGCCAGGTTGGATCAGAGACAAACACGCGTGCCTTCGGGTTGGCCATTTTGATCAACTCAAAAGCCTGACGGATCGCGCCGGTACCACCAGGTGTCGCAACTGCCGCCAAACGGTCACGCTCAACCGCACCTGCCAGCAGCATGTCGATCATCGCATCGGCGTAGGCTGGATCACCGGCCAGACCGGTGTAGGCCTTGGACGTCTGCTCTTCGATGATCTTGCGCTCAGCGGCCTTTACGGCACGCATCACCGGGGTCACCCCTTCGGCGTTTTTGTACACGCCTACACCCAGATCCACCTTAGTGGGACGTGGGTCGTCGCGGTACATGGCCATCAGGCCTAGAATTTTGTCTTTGGGCTGCTCTTTGAGGTTGGTGAGCATCACGCTTCTCCGGTTGCTACGGGCAGGGTGGGGAAGGCCCCCCATTCAGCCCATGATCCATCATAAAGGGAATGGTCGGTCTTGCCGAACCGCTCCATCGCAAGACACAGGATCGCAGCAGTAACACCGGATCCACAGGTTGTGATGGCGGGTTTGGACAAATCAATATCGGCGCCTTCAAACACTGCTCGCAGTTCTTCGGGGGATTTCATCACCCCGTTATCGAGCAGAGTGGCGTAATGCACGTTCTTGCTGCCCGGGATGTGCCCGGCGCGCAGGCCCGCACGAGGTTCTGGCTCAGAGCCCGCAAAACGCGATGGTCCTCGAGCGTCAATGATCTCGTGATCGGCCAGCTTCGCGGCATGGGACACCTGAGTTACGTCTCGCACCATGTGGTTCTGGCGGCGCACGGTCATATGGCGGTCGCGGACCACTGGCGGCATGTCATCTGTTGGACGCCCTTCGGCAATCCACTTCGGCAGCCCGCCATCGAGCACGGCCACGTCTTTTTGACCCATCAGCTTGAACATCCACCACACACGTGCCGCAGAGAAAATTCCGCTACCGTCGTAGACCACTACCTGATGTCCATCACCCACCCCCATGGCGCGCAGGCGGGACATGAACTTCTCAACCGGCGGCACCATATGCGGCAGGTCGCTGCGCCCATCGGAAATATCGTCAATGTCAAAGAAGCGCGCGCCGGGAATATGCACGTCGGCAAATTCTTCGCGGCCATTGCGCCCCATGTCCGGAAGGTACCAGGAGGCATCCAAAATGCGCAAATCCGGGTCTTTGAGGTGAGCGGCCAGCCACTCGGTCGAAACAAGCGTTTTGGGATCGTCGGACATGTTATCCCTCTTCTGTCACGTCTGTGTCATTGCCTACAACCGGTGTGGTCGAGAGGCAAGAGTGGCCTCGCAACACACGACAAAGTAATGGGGCCTTTTGCGCAATTTCCTTGAACTGGCGCGGCGCTTTGTTCGTACATAAGGGGAGCGAACAAGGAAGAATTGATGCAGGACGTGGTGGTGATTTTGGGCAGCGGTCCCAATGCAACGGAGGCGCAAAGCTGGTCTCGCGACATGTTTGACCACTTAGTGGTGCTCAACAACGCGTGGCGAGTACGCGACGACTGGAGCCATTTCATCCATCCGGAAGACTTCCCAGAAGAGCGCCATCCGCCTAACAAGGGTGAAGATCAGGTCGAGGTCACTTATCAGAACTATGTGCCACAAAATAACGCCTTTGGTGGTGTGTTGTTTGCCGGTGGGACTATGGCATTCACCGCCGCCTATTGGGCGTTGGGTTCCTTTCGTCCCAAGGTCTTGGCCTTTATCGGCTGCGACATGGTTTATCCCACGGTGGGTCACACACATTTCTATGGAACCGGCACCGCCGATCCTCTGCGCGAAGACGTCTCACTACAAAGTTTGGAAGCCAAAGCCGCGCGCCTGGGCCTCATTGCGGCCTATCACGGCTGCCAATGTGTGAACCTGTCTCGCTTGGACAGTGTTCTGCCATATGAGCGGTTCCATGTAGCCCAATTGCGCGACATCGCGGCACCAGTGGTGCGCCCCGTGTTTGCGGTTGATAAAATCCAGCGGGCCGAAGCGGCGCTGGATTACGATGCACCAAGCGGTCGGTATTGGAAAATCGCCCACAAGATCGACCCGAGCAAAATTTCTGAGATCGACCAGATGTGGCTGCAAGCTTACGAAGAGATTTACTCGCCGTGACGTAGCAGACGCTGCTTCTGGCGGCCCCAGTCACGTTTGGCATCCGCCGCTCGTTTGTCGTGGTTTTTCTTACCCTTGGCGATGCCAATCTTCATTTTCACAAAACCCTTGTGATTGAAGTACATCACCATCGGCACCAGCGTCATGCCTTTGCGCTGGGTGGCGTTCCACAGATCAGACAGCTGCTTTTTGCTGACCAGAAGTTTGCGCTTGCGCCGTTCTAAATGTGGGAACATCGCCCGCTCATACGGCGCAATGTAGGAGTTCACCAACCACAGCTCGCCGTCTTCCACCGCCGCATAGCTCTCTGCGATGTTGCCGGATTTCTCCCGCAAAGACTTCACCTCAGACCCTGACAACACAATGCCCACCTCGATGTCGTCATCGATGGCATAGTCAAACCGTGCCCGCCGGTTTTCGGCGATCACCTTGTAATTCGGATCAGAGTTCTTTTGCTTCTTTGCCATAATGCACGTGGCATAACGCGCCCGCGCGACAGTGTCCATGGCCGCCAACAGCGAGGGTGGCGCAGAGGACACAAGCCCAAAATTGGACGGCATTTTAGTGGACGCACCTCAGGCCTTTGGGTAACTTGGGACAAAACGGGGCGCAATGATCCCGATATTGAGGCAGTACGAATATGACTTTCCCCGAGCGGTTCTCGAACCTACCGGCTTATGCGTTTCCGCGCCTGCGGGCGCTTATTGACCATTTGGAGCCCGGCGGCCCGGTGGTGCACATGACCATTGGCGAGCCCAAACATCCGTTCCCTTCTTGGGTGACGGATGAAATTGTTGCGCATGCCGAGGGTTTTAACCGCTATCCCCCCAATGATGGGTCCCCCGAGCTGCAAGCCGCAATTGCGGGCTGGATTGATCGCCGATATGGCGTGAAAGTGGATGCGTCCACGCAAGTCATGGCGCTCAATGGCACCCGCGAAGGTCTGTATAATGCCGCTATGGCTCTGTGCCCGGAACAAAAAAACGGGCAGCAACCGCTGATCCTCACGCCCAATCCGTTTTATCAAGTTTACGCAGTAGCCGCCCAATCGGTTGGCGCGGAAGCGCGCTTTGTCCCCGCCACCGACGCCAGCGGTCACCTGCCTGACATCGCGTCTTTACCAGAAGAAGACCTCAACCGCGTGGCCATTGCCTACGTCTGTTCTCCGGCTAACCCGCAGGGAGCCGTTGCAGATCGCGACTATTGGAAAGCGTTGATTGCGCTGGCCGAAAAGCACGACTTCCAGATTTTTGCCGATGAGTGTTACTCGGAAATCTACCGCGACACGCCCCCTCCTGGCGCCCTCGAAGTAGCCAAAGAGGTTGGCGCTGATCCGGAACGCGTGTTGATTTTCCATTCACTCAGTAAGCGCAGCAACCTGCCAGGCCTGCGCTCTGGTTTCGTGGCTGGTGGGCCTGAGAGCCTGCGTCGCATCAAGCAGTTGCGTGCCTACTCCGGCGCACCGTTGCCGCTGCCACTGCAAAAGGTGGCCGAAAAAGTCTGGAACGACGAGGCGCATGTTGTCGAAAACCGCCGCCTCTATGCGGAGAAGTTTGACCTCGCCGACGAAATCTTTGCGAATGTGCCCGGCTACAAGAGCCCGGATGCAGGGTTCTTTCTCTGGATTCCGGTCGAAGACGGTGAAGAGGCGGCGATCAAGGCGTGGACAGAAACAGGTATCCGGGTGCTGCCCGGCGCTTATCTGAGCCGCGACGTGAACGGGGTAAACCCCGGCAAAGGATATATCCGGGTTGCACTAGTGGCCCCAAAAAACGAAGTGGCAGACGCGCTGACCAAGCTGCGTAACTGCCTCTACGGATAAGAATAAACGAGGTGGATCATGGCATATCAAGCACGCGGACGCGGACCCTTGTTGGATAGCGCAACCCAGGCCGCAGTGGAAAAACGCGGCAAAGAGCTGATTGGCATCGCGCTGATCGCTGTGGCCCTGTTGCTGGCTGCGACGATCCTGTCGTATTCGCCCACTGATCCCAGCTGGATATCCGTGACCGATGCACCAGTGGAAAACCTGCTGGGGCGCCTTGGCGCGTCTATCGCGGCGCCGTTGTTCATCATCGTTGGCTGGGGCAGTTTTGGTCTGCCGTTGATCTTGGGTGTTTGGGGCGTGCGTTTTGCCTTCCACTTCGGCGAAGAACGCGCTCAGAGCCGGATCATCTTTGCGCCGATCATGTTGGCCTTGGCATCGATCTATGCGTCAACGCTCGCGCCTGGCGCTGAATGGATCCACGCCTTTGGCCTTGGTGGTTTATTCGGTGACACCATCACTGGCGCTCTGCTGACCATCTTGCCAATCGGTGCACAGTCCGGCGTGAAGCTCATGTCCATGCTGGCTGGTGTGGTGTTTGTGCTCTCCGGCGCCTTTGTACTTGGCTTCACCCGCAACGAGCTTGGCAACCTGGCCCGCCGTTTCATGATCGGCCTTGTGCTGACCTATGACGCCATCATGCGCCTCCTGGGCCGTGGTGCCACCGGTGCCGTGCATGCCGCCAAATCCGCGCAGGCCCGCCGTGTTGAACGCCGCGAGGAAGCGCAGGCGCATTACGCGGCAGAGCAGGCTGCTTGGGAAGAAGAAAGCCTGGTCGAAGATGTGGTAGATGAGCCTTACGTGCCGGTCGAAGACGAGCGTCCCAAGCCACGCTTGCGCATGCCCACCTTGATCAAACGGGCCGAACCCGCGCCGGAGCCCATGCCCGAGCCTGAGCTGGTCGAAAACGTCTTTGCCGATGATTGGGACGTGAAGCCCGAAGAAGAGCGCATCAGTGCCAAGATCGCTGACGTGATGCGCACCCGTGCGCGCCGCGGGGCGGCGATTGCACCGCCGGAGCTGCATCCTGATAAACCGCTGACCAAAGGGCGCGGGCGTGGTCCTGATCCGTTGCTGCTGGACGAAGGCCCGGAGGAGCATCATGTGCCACTGCAAGCGGAACCGCCGCTGACCGCAGGCCCGATCCTGACCCGCGCAGAGCCGCCGCTCTCCGCATCTGTCGCCACACCTGCCGCCGCAGCGCCGACAATTGCACCTGCGGCCGCGCCGGTTGCAGAGCCTGTCGCGATGGAGCCAGCGCCCATGGTGGAACCTGTGTTAGAACCTGTGCCGCAGCCCGTCCCGCAACAGCCGCGCATGGCGCCGATTCCAACCCCAGAACCCAAAAAGGTGGTGCAGCCACGCGTCAACAAAACCGTGCAGCCCTCGACCCGCGCGAAAGCCGAGGCGCAGCCATCGTTGGCCTTCGAAGAAACGCATTCCGAGTTCGAACTGCCACCACTGGGCCTGCTGGAGAACCCGTTGGAAATTCAGCGCCATCACCTCTCAGACGACGCGCTGGAAGAAAACGCGCGCATGCTGGAATCCGTGTTGGATGACTACGGCGTCAAAGGCGAGATTGTCTCTGTGCGCCCCGGTCCGGTTGTGACCATGTATGAACTGGAGCCTGCGCCGGGTCTGAAGGCGAGCCGTGTGATTGGCTTGTCAGATGACATCGCCCGCTCCATGTCGGCCCTGTCGGCCCGTGTTTCCACCGTGCCAGGCCGCTCGGTGATTGGCATCGAATTGCCCAACGAAAACCGCGAAAAAGTGGTGCTGCGCGAAATCCTTGCGGCCCGCGACTTTGGCGACAGCAACATGAAACTTCCGCTGGCGCTGGGCAAAGACATTGGCGGAGACCCTGTGGTCGCCAACCTCGCGAAGATGCCCCACCTGCTGATCGCAGGGACCACCGGCTCCGGTAAATCCGTGGCGATCAACACCATGATCCTCTCGCTGCTCTATCGTCTGACACCAGACGAGTGCCGCCTGATCATGATCGACCCGAAAATGCTCGAACTGTCCGTTTATGACGGCATTCCGCACCTGCTCTCGCCAGTTGTGACCGACCCGAAGAAGGCGGTCGTGGCCCTGAAATGGGTCGTGGGCGAGATGGAAGAGCGCTATCGCAAGATGTCCAAAATGGGCGTGCGCAACATCGACGGCTACAACAGCCGCGTGGCGGATGCGCTGGCCAAAGGCGAGACGTTCTCTCGCACCGTGCAAACCGGCTTTGACGACGACACCGGTGAGCCGGTGTTTGAGACCGAGGAGATCATCCCGGAGAAAATGCCGTATATCGTCGTTATCGTCGACGAGATGGCAGATTTGATGATGGTGGCGGGCAAAGAGATCGAAGCTTGCATCCAGCGTCTGGCGCAAATGGCGCGTGCCTCCGGTATCCACCTGATTATGGCGACACAACGCCCGTCCGTGGACGTGATCACCGGCACCATCAAAGCCAACTTCCCAACCCGAATCTCCTTCCAGGTGACGTCAAAAATCGACAGCCGGACGATCCTGGGCGAAATGGGCGCGGAACAGCTCTTGGGCATGGGCGACATGCTCTACATGGCCGGTGGTGCCAAGATCACTCGCTGCCATGGCCCGTTTGTGAGCGACGAGGAAGTCGAAGAGATTGTGAACCACCTCAAGAGCTTTGGCCCGCCAGAGTACATCGGTGGCGTGATCGACGGTCCGGCCGAAGACAAGGCAGACAACATCGATGCTGTGCTGGGCCTGAACACCGGTGGCAACACCAACGGTGAGGATGCGCTCTACGACTCTGCCGTGGCGATCGTCATTCAGGACCGCAAATGCTCGACCTCCTACATCCAGCGCAAGCTGGCGATTGGCTACAACAAAGCCGCGCGGCTGGTCGAGCAGATGGAAGAAGAGGGCCTCGTCAGCCCGGCCAACCACGTTGGCAAACGGGAAATCCTGGTGCCTGAGCAGTGATGCTCAGGCCCAATCACATTTTTTTGTAACGCGTATCAGGGTAAGCGGGCAAAGCGCCCCTATATTGGACCTATGACCAAACTAAAAACCTTTGCCACCGCTGCGATTCTGTCTCTAGCCACGGCCATGCCCGCCATGGCGGAAAAGCTCTCGCTCAATCAGATCAGCAACTATTTCAACGCTCTGAAAACTGCGAAGTCTGACTTCATGCAGATTTCTGATGACGGCTCGGTGCAAACCGGCACGTTGTTTATCCAGCGCCCCGGCAAAATGCGCTTTGAGTATGACCCGCCGCAAAAGGCGCTGGTTCTGGCCTCCAACAACGCCGTTGCGATCTTTGACAACCGCGCCAAAGGTGAGCCGGAGACCTATCCTTTAAAACGCACGCCGCTGTCGATCATTCTCGCGCGCAAAGTGAACCTGCAATCCGCCAATGCAGTGATTGGCCATACCTACGACGGCAAGCACACCATTGTGACGGCGCAGGATCCCAAGAACCCGGATATTGGCCGCATTCAGATGAAGTTCTCAGCCTCGCCGGTCACGCTTGACGAATGGGTGATCCAGGACGCGCACGGCGGACGCACCACAATTCGTCTGGGGGATACGCAAACCGGTATGAGCTATCCACGGGCTATGTTCGACATCGATACGGAACGCAGCAAGCGCCGCCGCTGACCTGCGTCGGGCTTAGGCAATGATATCTGGCGTGAGCCGGTCTTCAATCCGTGCGATGATGTCTTTCAACCGCAGTTTCTGTTTCTTCAGCCGCTGGATTGTCAGCTGATCGCCGGTGCCACGATCCACCAAGGCGTTGATCGCCTCATCCAGATCGCGGTGTTCCTGTTTGAACACCTCCAACTCGACACGCAAAACGTCGTCGGTTTTCATCGCGAGATCAGTGGTGGCGTTCATCTTTGGGTCCTTAGCCTAAGCGGACTCTTAAGATAGGGCTTTCCACGCCCGCTGAAAAGAAGGCGATTTGTCCATTTTTTGAGAGCTTGTTTAGCATTCGATTGCGCGACACTTGCAGCACAGGTCAGGCTGCCCCATATTCAAAAGGCACGGAGGTTGCCAGAAAGGGATCTCTGTGCGGACTGTCGCTTTGCACAAGGACGTGTCGATGACCAAACTATCTTTGGGGTCTCACCCCCACATGCTGGGCTTTGAACAGCTCGAACGCCTCTTGGAACGGACCGCCAAGTCCTCCGAAGGCTACCCGCCTTTTAACATCGAACAAACCGCAGACTATGCCTATCGCATCACGCTGGCAGTGGCTGGCTTTCGCGAAGAGGATCTGAGCATCACGGTAGAAGATCGCCAATTGGTGATCCGTGGCCGCTCCTCTGATGACGCGAGCGAGCGGGTGTTCCTGCACCGAGGTATCGCCTCTCGCCAATTTCAGCGCAGCTTTGTGCTCGCCGACGGCGTCGAAGTGGGCGAAGCGTCGATGGAAAACGGCCTGTTGCACATCGATCTGTCGCACGCGCGGCCAGAGACAGTTGTTCAGACGATCCAAATCAAGAAAGGATAACCCATGCATAATGATGACCTGCTGACCCATTTCACCGATGATCGCACCGTCTATGTGCGTGAGGTCATGGTGTCCGACCTGCCCGAAGAGATGCAGGAAGAGGCGGACGGGGCCGAAACCCTGTTTGCGGTGCACGCCACCGATGGCGAGCGGCTGGCTCTGGTGAAGGAGCGCGGCTTGGCCTTTGTTCTGGCGCGCCAGAACAACTATTCGCCGGTGACAGTGCACTAAGAACACCGCAGATTCTGAGTAATTGGAGGGCGCCGGTTGGCGCCTTCATTTGTTGAGGGATACGGCCACCGTCTCCTCACCCCACCCATCCTGATTACATTTGCTGCGCACATAGATCGTGGTGATTTCCGGTGGGATCCAAACGCGGGAGAGGCTGCGGGTAAACGGCTGCTCGTTTACGTGAGGGTGCGCCAAAATCCGCGTGCCAAGCACTTGACCGTTTTCGGTCTCAATGCGCCAGCCATCTGCATAATGGTCCCAGCCTGTGTCTGGATGTTCAAGGGTGACGTCAAACCGCCAGCCTGCATCGCTTTGAGTGGCTTTCACATCGGTGATTTGAGCCGGATCGGCCAGCGCCGTCTTCGCGGCAAAAACTATCGGTAAAACAAGATATCGCATGTCGAGAGGGTAGCAGCCCGGCGTATCACTGTCGCGGCTCCAATCGGCAAAAAGAAACCCGGGCCGCGATGGCCCGGGTCAAATTTTCGTGTCTCTTGGGGCTGTTTAGCCTTTGGAGAACTCTGGGTAGGCTTCCATGCCGAGTTCTGCCATGTCCAGACCGTTGATCTCGGTCTCTTCGTCAACCCGCAGACCCATGGTGGCTTTCAGGATGAACCAGACGATTGCAGAGACAACCACGGTGAAGATACCAACCACAACGATGGCGTAGAGCTGGGTGCCGAGGGAGGCGTCACCGTTGGTGAACACAACCGCGATGGTGCCCCAGATACCGGCGATCAGGTGTACCGGGATGGCACCAACCACGTCGTCGATTTTCAGCTTGTCCAGGAATGGAACCGCGAAGACCACGATCACACCGCCAACTGCACCGATCAGAGTTGCTGCGCCCAGGGATGGGGTCAGAGGCTCGGCAGTGATGGACACGAGGCCCGCCAGTGCGCCGTTCAGAACCATGGTCAGGTCAGGCTTTTTGTACATGATCTGCGTCAGGATCAGAGCTGCGATTGCGCCGCCTGCTGCCGCAGTGTTGGTGTTGGCAAAGATGCGGGATACGTCTGCTACGTCACCCACGGTACCCATGGCCAGCTGGGAGCCGCCGTTGAAGCCGAACCAGCCGAGCCACAGGATGAATGTACCCAGTGTGGCGAGGGTCAGGTTGGAGCCTGGGATTGGCACGGTGCGACCTTCTTTGTTGTACTTGCCGATACGTGGGCCGAGGATGATGGCACCGGTCAGAGCGGCCCAGCCACCTACGGAGTGCACAACGGTCGAACCTGCGAAGTCCAGGAAGCCAGCCGCATCCAAGAAGCCACCGCCCCATTTCCAGGACGCCTGCAATGGGTAGATCACGGCAGTCAGGACGATCGTGAAGATCAGGAATGGCCACAGCTTGATACGCTCTGCTAGAGTACCGGACACGATGGACGCGGTGGTGGCACAGAACATCAGCTGGAAGAAGAAGTCGGAACCGGTGGAGGCATAGGAGTAGTCATCCGCTGCATCGGAGGTCACGCCAACCGCTTCCAGAACACCAGGGCCCCAGACGCCGGACAGGATGCCGTCCACAGACCATGTGCCCAGAGGGTACATCAGGTTGTAGCCGATCAGGTAATAGAAGATCGCGGCCAGCGAGAACAAAGAGATGTTCTTGATCAACTGCATGGTCACGTTTTTGGAGCGGACGAGACCCGCTTCCAGCATGGCGAAGCCAGCCGCCATCCAGAACACGAGGAAGCCACCCACAAGGAACAGCAGCGAGTTGAGAATAAAGACAGTGTCGGTGGAGGCATTTACGCCCGGCACCGGACCTTCTTCGGCCAGGCCAAGGCTCGGCAGCGCGATCAGCGCAGCGGGCAGGGCCAGTTTTGCGAGGGTATTCATCAGTGTATTCCTTCCTTGCGGCGCCTTAGATGGCGTCTGCATCCGTTTCGCCGGTGCGCACGCGAATGGCTTGCTGCACGTCCAGCACGAAGATTTTGCCGTCACCGATCTTGCCGGTCTGAGCGGTTTTGGTGATGGTTTCGACCACCTGGTCGGCCATGTTGGCGGCAACCACGAGTTCGAGTTTGACCTTTGGTACGAAGTTCACCGCGTATTCTGCGCCGCGGTAGATTTCAGTGTGGCCGGATTGGGAGCCGAAGCCCTTAATTTCAGTGACCATCATGCCGCGCACGCCGATGTCGGTCAGCGCCTCGCGGACCTCCTCAAGCTTGAACGGTTTGATCGTTGCGATAATCAGTTTCACCTTGTTCCCCTTTTGGCGGTGCGGGGAGTGCCCCGCGAATTTGCACCTGCAGAAAAACGCGGCAGAGCCTGAAAAACGAAGATTCGAGGCTGGTTTTTGGGCAAAAATTTAGTTTGAGGGGTGAAAAAGTGGGCAAAAAGGTTAATTTGCGCGAAAATTGGGCATCAAAAGAACGGATTTGACCGCTTCGGTGGGTCTACATCGGGGGGCACACAGGTTAAAATGCCTCAAAAGAACATCCCGGGCAGTGGGCAGATCATGAGTGATTCAAGACGTCGGAAACCACCTTTGGTGGCGGACAAGCGCTACTCGCGCAAATCCGCCAAACCCGCGCGCAAGCCGACCAAATCCAAAGCCAAGCCTGCCCCCAAGCGCCCCACCCGTCGCAAGGCGGCTCCGAAACGGCCTCGGAAGCAGTCGCGCAATCCCATTGCCCGGTTCTTTAGCAATATCATCCGCTGGATTCTGCGCCTGATCTGGACCGTTGTCTGGCGCACCTCCGTGGTGATCGGCATCATGGTTGGCTTGGCTGTGACCTATGTCTACGCGACCTTGCCTGAGGTAGACGAGTTGCTGGATGGGCGCGCGCGCGGCTCGGTGACGTTGCTGGATCGTGACGATAAGGTCTTTGCCTGGCGCGGCGATCAGTTTGGCGGCGTGGTGACGGCGGACACCGTGTCCAAACACCTCAAGAACGCCGTTATTGCCACCGAGGACAAACGCTTCTACCGCCACTTTGGCGTCAGCCCCCGCGGCGTCGCCAGCGCTGTGCGCATTAACCTGAGCGAAGGTCGGGGACCATTGTCCGGTCACGGCGGCTCCACGCTGACCCAGCAAACGGCAAAACTGCTGTGCCTGGGCGTGGAGTATGATGCCGACGCGTGGGACAGCGAAGCGGATTACGTACGTGACTGCCGCCGTGGCTCTCTGGGTCGGAAGGTCAAAGAAGCTGTCTACGCCATGGCGATGGAGGTTAAATACACCAAGGATGAAATCCTCTCCGTCTATCTCAACCGTGCCTATATGGGCGGCGGCGCCTACGGGGCGGAAGCAGCTTCCCAGCGGTATTTTGGAAAACCCGCTGCAAACCTGACACCAGCGGAAGGCGCAATGATCGCGGGTCTCTTGACCGCGCCGTCCTCTCTAGCGCCCACAGCAAACTTGCAGCGCTCCCAGGACCGCGCCGCCACAATTCTGCGTCTGATGAATGAGCAGGACTACCTGTCCGACAAAGAAACCAAATACTATCAGGACAACCCGGCGACGCTATCCAAGGCGGCTGAAGCAAAGGCAGGTGGGTATTTTGCCGACTGGGTCATGTCTTCTGGCCCAGAGTTCTTCACCCGCAACACCACCGAAGATGTGATCCTGAAAACCACCATGGATCCGCGTATTCAAAAGGCTGCGGAAGATGGTCTGAAGTGGGTGTTTGAAAACAAAGTGCGTGAAGGCTCCAAAGCCCAGGCGGCCATTGTGGTCATGTCCGCCGACGGCGCGGTGCGCGCTATGGTCGGCGGTCGCAAAACCAAAGTCTCTGGTGCCTTCAACCGCGCGACACAGGCCAAACGCCAAACCGGCAGTGCGTTTAAGCCCTTTGTCTACGCAACCGCATTGGAACTTGGCGGGCATTACGATGACAGCGTTGTGGACGAACCTTACTGCCTCAATATCGCGGGCTCCGGTCAATGGTGCCCCAAGAACTATACTGGGAAACATTACGGTGACGTTTCGCTGACTTTCGCGTTGATGAATTCGCTCAACATCCCGGCCGTGAAGGTCTCGGAAAAGGCAGGACGCGAAAACGTCCGCACCGTGGCCAGTATGTTTGGCATTGAAAGCGATCTGGCCGCAGGTCCCGCGCTTGCGCTGGGCGCGTCGGAAAGCAGCCTGCTGGAAATGACCGGGGCCTACGCGGGAATTCTGAACGGCGGTTCCTCCGTGACGCCCTATGGCCTCGTGGAGCTGCGCCTGCTGGGGGAAGACAACGCCTTGATGGGCACCGGTGGCGGCATTGGTGAGCGGGTGATCTCAGACGCCGCTGCGCGGGAACTCATCTGGATGATGGAAAAAGTGGTCAGCGAAGGCACCGGCGGGCGCGCCAAGATGGACGGCTGGCAGGTGGCAGGTAAAACGGGCACCACACAAGCAGCCCGCGATGCCTGGTTCATTGGTTTCACCAATGAATATGTCGCTGGTGTCTGGATGGGCTATGACGACAACACCCCTTTGACTGGGGTAACCGGCGGCGGTCTGCCCGCGGAAATCTGGCGCGAAGCCATGGTGCGTGTGCATGAGGGTTTGACGCCCACGCCTTTGCCAGCCTTCACACCGGTGCCCCAAAAGAGACCAGCGCAAACAGGTGGCAATCGTCAGCGAAAAGGGCAGGGGATTGATGATGTCGTGAACGGCATCCTGCGCGACATCTTTGGCGGCCGGAACTGATCCGGCCTGCCATTATTGGGAACGAGGCGTTTAGCCTGCGGTCTTGAGGTCCTGGATCAGCCCATTTATGTCGCCTTTGCGGCGATCCAGCATCGCGCCAATTTCTGCCTTCTCAGACAGGCGTAGGCTGATGCCTTCGATGATCAGATCAAAGAACTTGTTTTTGCCGGACTTGTCAGACACCAGAAAGGCCACCTGAAACGGTTTCTGGCCGCGCAGGGTCACTTTGGCGTTTACCTCGTAGAAGCTCTTCACGGCGCGAGAGCCCGTCACTTCCACTTTGCCGCCAACAAACTCGTTAAAGCGCTTGCCATATTTGCGGGAGATGTAGCCCTGAAACGCCTTCGTGTAGCTGTTCAGCTGGCTTTTGCTCAGGCTGCGGGCATCGGGACCAAGAGCGGAGCGGGCAATAATGCTCACGTCGCCATACTTCACAAAGATCTTCTCGAAGTCTTTGATCATCCGGTCCAGCGACTTGCCGGAAGAGATCACCTTGTTGATGTCGGCAACCGCTTTGTCGATCAGCGCTTTGGCCTGTGCATCGTTGAGCGCAAAGGCAGAAGAGGGCAGGGCTGCCACCGCACCAGCAGCGGCAGACAAGGCGACGAAATTGCGTCGGGTCAGCTTAGAAATCTGCATAGGGATCCTCATACGGGTCAAATTCCGGATCGACATAAGTCTCTTCGCCCTGGTTTCCAAGACGGAAGCGGCGGTTTTGCAGGTAAAGAATACGTGCCTGCGCATAGCTGTCAGCGCTGTCGTAAAGGATCGAGTCGACGGTGGCGTCATAGTCATAACGCTCCCCCATCTTGTTCACGACATAGGCCACGCCGCCGATGTAGCGTGTGGGTTCCCGCACCACGACAAAGAACGGGTCCAACATAATGTCGACGGCAAAGCCATAGGCATCACGGGTTGTGGACGGCCCAAAGAATGGCATCTCGGTGTAGGCCCCTTCGCCCGCGCCCCAGACATGCAAGGTCTCGCCAAAGTCGGTGTCATGGCGCTCCATACCAGCCGCCGAGGCGGGGTCAAACAGACCGGCAATGCCAAATGTGGAGTTGAACACAAAGCGGAACAAAGACGAACCGGCTTCCGGCAGTTTGCCTTGGAGCGTGTTGTTGATCACGTCATTTGGCAGCGACAAATGGTCAGCAAAGTTGGACACGCCAGTGCGGACAGGCCTTGGAATGATCGTGCCGTAGCCATTGGACGCAGGCGATAACAGGATCGTATCGACGCGTTTGTTGAACTCATGGATACGCCGGTTGGCGGCTTCATTTGGATCATGAATGCCGGTCGGCGGGAGGTCGGATTTCGCGCATGCCGTAAGGGTTGTGCTGACGCAGAGGGTCAGTACAATGGACCGCAACATATTCAGAGAAACAAGTTTCAAAAGGCTACCACACGTCTTTCAATTCGCCACAACACTCCACCATTTAGATTAATCGATTGCTTACCCCAATGTCATAGTGATGTTCGTCACATGATGTGGCAGTTTGGGAACATAAGCCTGACCGCTTAACAGGCACAAGAACGCCGGACATCACATGTTTGTGGACTGACCCGGCAAACAGGGACCGTTTGATGACCACACAAGCCAATGAACGCGGGTTGCAGGAACTCCGCTCCGTCCGGGCGCAAAGCCGCGGCCTTTACTGGACCGTTGCTGTGTTCAGTTTCTTCGTAAACTTGCTGATGCTCACCGGCCCGCTCTATATGCTGCAAGTGTATGATCGGGTTCTGGGAAGTGGCTCTCGGGAAACGCTTTTTGCTTTGTCGCTTCTGGTGGTGTTCCTCTACGGGCTGATGGGGCTGATTGATTTTGCCCGCGGCCGGATCATGGCCCGCGTCGGGGCAAGATTTCAGGATGCTTTGGATCAGCGGGTCTTTGATGCGTCCCTGCGCCGAGCGTCACTTGGGAAATCCACCGGCTCGGAAACTGCGCTTCAGGATCTGGAGTCGGTGCAGAGGCTGTTGACCTCACCGGTTTTGACCTCGGTCTTTGATATGCCCTGGGCGCCACTGTTCTTTTTTGGCATTGCCCTGTTCCATCCTTGGTTGGGGCTGTTGGCCATCGTCGGCGGCACCATGCTGATTCTGGCCGCTGTGTTCAACCAACTGGCCACCCGACGCCACAACGAGCGCATGCTGGCCGCCACCCATAACGCCAATCGCATGTCAGCACAGTTGCAATCCGAGGCAGAGCTGGTTTCTGCCCTCGGTATGCGCAACGCGGCTTTTGAACGTTGGAAAACCGTACGCCGCATGTCGCTTCAGGAAACCATGAGCACTGCGGACGTGGGCGGTGGCTTCACGACAACAATCAAGACTTTTCGCTTGTTCCTGCAATCCGCCATGCTGGGACTCGGCGCTTATCTGGTGCTGGAAGGCGAAATCACCCCCGGTGCCATGATTGCCGGTTCTATCTTGTTGGGCCGCGCACTGGCGCCGATCGAGCTGGCTGTGAACCAATGGGCTGTCGTGCAACGCGCGCGCAAAGGTTGGAACAGTCTTGCCGAGCTTTTGGGTACAGTGTCGCCGGTGCAGCCGCGCACTGAATTGCCAGCACCTGCCGCCAAACTGCAACTGCAACAGGTGACCATCGTGCCCCCGGGCGAGTCCCAAGCCACATTGCGGATGATGGCCTTTGACGTAAATCCCGGCGAAGCGATTGGTGTGATCGGCTCGTCCGGTGCAGGCAAATCCACTTTGGCCAAGGCCATCACTGGCGTGTGGCGCCCCGCAGGTGGCAAAATCCGCCTCGATGGGGCCTCGCTGGAGCAATACGATCCGGCCGCACTAGGCCGCTACATCGGCTATTTGCCGCAGCGCGTGGAACTGTTTGACGGCACCATTGCGGAAAACATCGCCCGACTAGAAAAAGACGCGCCAGCAGAGAAAATCATCGCCGCGGCCCAGAAAGCGGATGCACACGAAATGATTCTGAAGCTGCCGGACGGATACGAAACCCAGGTCGCCGCACACGGTGGGCGCCTGTCCGGTGGGCAATTGCAGCGTATTGGTCTTGCACGCGCCATGTATTCCGATCCCGTGATCCTGGTGCTGGATGAGCCGAACTCCAACCTTGACAACGAAGGCTCCATGGCGCTCAACACCGCGATCCGGAACATGAAACGTGAGGGCAAAAGCGTGCTGATCATGGCGCACCGCCCGGCTGCCATTCAGGAATGTGACAAGCTCTTGGTGGTGGAGCAGGGCCAGAAACGCAGTTTTGGCCCCAAAGACGAGGTGCTCAAGGAAGTGCTGCGCAACCACAATGAGGTTCGCAACTCTATCGGACCGGGAGGCGTACAATGAGCACAGAGATAACATGGAGCGCGCGCAAGCCGCTGTGGATCGGTGGCATTGCGCTGGCAACCTTGGTGATTGGCTTTGGGGCCTGGGCCGTGGGCACAGAAATCGCCGGGGCCATCGTTACCTCCGGCCGGGTTGAGGTGGATCGCAACCGTCAGATCGTGCAGCACATCGATGGCGGCGTGGTCACGGACATCAAAGTGGAAGAAGGCGACCGGGTTGAGCCGGGGCAAATCCTGATGCAGCTCGACGAAGCCGAACTCACGCTGGAACTCACCGTGACCGAAGGCCAGCTTTGGGAGCTCATGGCACGGCGTGGGCGGCTTGAAGCGGAACGCGACGAGGCGCAGGACATTGTGTATGACCCCGCCTTGGTGGAGATCGCGGAAACCTCACAAGAGGCCGCTGGCTTGATGACAGGTCAAAGCCGCCTGTTTGCCGCGCGCGCCGACACCCTAAACAAAAACCTCGATCAACTGGCCAAACGTAAAGCGCAAATCCAAAGCCAGATTGTTGGCATTGATGCCCAGAATATCGCGCTCACACAGCAGCTCGACCTTATTAAGGCTGAGCTGACGGATCAGCAGGCGCTGCTCGACAAAGGTCTTGCACAGGCCACCCGGGTTCTGGCCCTGCGCCGCGAAGAGGCCAACCTCGCAGGCCGCGTAGGTGAGTTGCAGGCCAATCGCGCCCAGGCGGAAGGGCGCGTCACTGAAATTGAAATCGAGGCGCTGGCCCTTGCCAGCTCGCGCCGCGAAGAGGCCATCACCACGCTGCGAGATCTGCGCTATCGAGAGTTGGAGCTTTCCGAGCGTCGCCGTCACTTGATTTCCAAAATCGAAAACCTCGACATCCGTGCACCGGTGGCCGGTCTGGTTTACGGTCTACAGGTGTTCGCCTCCCAATCGGTCATTCAGCCGGCGGAGCCGCTGATGTACATCGTGCCTCAGGACCGCCCGCTGGTGGCGGCAGTGCAGGTGCCCACCATCCACGTGGATCAGGTCTATCCAGGTCAATCCGTCACTCTGAAGTTCTCCGCTTTTGATCAACGCACCACGCCTGATCTGGAAGGCAGTGTGGTGCATGTGTCGGCGGATGCCTTTCAGGATGACCAAACCGGTGGGTCTTTTTATAAAGCGGAGATCGAGCTGTTGGACGGCGAAGTGGAAAAACTGCCTGCTGAGGCCTCGCTTGTGCCCGGCATGCCTGTGGATGCGTTTTTCCGCACGCGGGACCGGACCCCTTGGGAGTATCTCACCAAGCCTTTGACCGATTATTTTGTCAGAGCCTTCCGCGAAAGCTGAGCCTGCATTTCGCGCTTTTCAATTCCCATTTCGCGGTCTAGCGTCGGCGCAAACATCGCAAATGGAGAGCACGTGATGAGCACGATCGAAGCACGCCTGAAAGAACTGGGAATTACACTGCCGGACGTGGCTGCCCCTGCGGCCAACTACGTGCCCTACGTGGTTGTGGGCGACATGGTCTATGTTTCCGGTCAAATCTCGATGACCGAAGCTGGTTTCACCACTGGCAAAGTGGGCGCGGACCTGACCACTGAGGAAGGCGTGGCCGCCGCTCGCACTTGCGCCGTGGGCCTTTTGGCCGCCTTGAAAGCGGCCTGTGGCGGCGACATCGACCGTCTGGTGCAGGTGGTCAAGCTGGTGGGCTTTGTGAACTCCACGCCTGACTTCACCGACCAACCAAAGGTCATCAACGGCGCGTCCGATTTCATGGTTGAAGCGCTGGGCGACAAAGGCCGCCATGCCCGGTCTGCGGTCTCTGCTGGCTCCTTGCCGTTTGGCGTGGCCGTGGAAATCGAAGGCATCTTCCAGATCGCCTGACATGCTCGACAAACGGTTCTTTGATGCGCCCATCGCGCATCGGGCCCTGCATGACGTCACTCAAGGCCGCCCGGAAAACAGCCGGGCGGCGATTGAGGCGGCCATCGCGCAGGGTTTTTGCATTGAAATTGACCTGCAACTGTCCGCCGACGGTGTGGCCATGGCCTTCCATGACTACCAGTTGCAGCGCCTGGCCGACGCCAAAGGCGCCATTCGCCAACACACGGCAGCGGCGCTGGGCGCGATTCCGTTGATTGGCGGGGATGAAGGCATCCCTACCTTTGCCGAAGTGCTCGATCTGATCGCAGGCCGCGTGCCGCTGCTGGTGGAGTTTAAGGATCAAGATGGCATCATGGGGCCCAATGTCGGCAAGCTTGAAGCGTCTGCCGTTGCGGCGGTACAGGGTTACGCCGGTCCCTTAGCCTTTATGTCGTTCAACCCATACAGCGTTGCCGCCTTGCGCGACCTCGCTCCAGATGTGCCACGTGGTTTGACCACGGATCCCTTCCACGCCGAGGGTTGGCCGCTCCTGCCGGAAGCGGTCCGCACCCGCCTACGAGCGATCCCGGATTATGACGACGTCGGCGCCTGTTTTATCAGTCATAGTGTTGATGATCTGCAATCGGCCGAAGTTGCACGACTCAAGGCGCGCGGTGCCAATATCCTTTGCTGGACGGTGACTTCGGCCAAGCAGGAGCAAGTGGCGCGCCAGATCGTCGATAACGTCACTTTCGAGGGCTATGTGCCAGAGGGCAGCTAGAATTGGCTGCCCTAAAAGTGATTTGTCTCGCGCCCTACATCGTAGCAGGTACACTACTTACAAGGAGGCGCGCGCATGGACGGTGATCCGATTGAAATCACATTGCATCAGTCGCTGGAGACCGTTTCCGCGGCCGATTGGGACGCCTGCGCTGACCCTACGCCAAATGGCACTGGACGCGCTGAAAACCCCTTTGTCACCCACCGCTTCCTGCGGGCGCTTGAGGAAAGCGGCAGTGTCGGCTCCGGCACCGGCTGGCTGCCCCGCCACTTGACCGCCAAAGCCGGGGGCGAAGTTATCGCCGTCGCGCCGATGTACATCAAACAGCACAGCCAGGGCGAATACGTCTTTGATCACAACTGGGCCCATGCTTACGAACAGGCCGGCGGGCGCTACTATCCAAAGCTGCAAACCGCCGTGCCATTTTCTCCGGTCACAGGCCGCCGCTTGATGACCCGCCCCGGCTGGGAGGCCACCGGGCAATCCGCGCTAGTCCAAGGCATGGTGCAGGTAGGTACCGATAATGGCCTCAGCGGCGCACACATCACCTTTTGCACCGAAGATGAGGCGCAGAACGGCCAAGAGATGGGCCTGCTCTATCGCACCGGGCAACAATTCCACTGGCTGAATGACAATTACGACAGCTTTGACGCCTTCCTCGCGGCGCTCTCCTCCCGCAAACGCAAAAACATCCGCAAAGAGCGCAAACAGGCGCAGGCCTTTGGCGGCACCATCACCTGCCTGACCGGCGACGACATCAAGCCGCACCACTGGGACGCCATCTGGCGTTTCTATCAAGACACCGGCGCACGCAAATGGGGCACGCCCTACCTGACCCGCGCCTTCTTTGACATTCTCCACGAAACGATGCGCGATGACACGCTGTTGATCCTTGCAGAGCGCGACGGAACCCCCGTGGCTGGTGCGATGAACATGATTGGCAGCGACACGCTGTTTGGCCGCTACTGGGGCTGCGTCGAACATCACCCGGCATTGCACTTCGAACTGTGCTATTATCAGGCGATGGGCTGGGCGATTGCGCAGGGGCTTGCCTCGGTCGAGGCAGGCGCACAAGGCGAGCACAAACTGGCGCGCGGCTACCTGCCGGTGACCACCCATTCGCTGCACTGGATCCAAGACCCGGGCTTTCGCGACGCCATAGACCGCTATTTGCAGGAGGAGCGGAAGGCGGTTAGCCAGGACGTCGAAGTGCTCACCAGCTACGGCCCGTTCAAACGCGGCAATGAGGAGGACCACGAATGACCGAAAAACTCAGTCAAGCCGCCCGCGACGCGGTGATGGAGCCGCTGTTGCAAACCGGCTGGACCTATTGCGACGAGCGCGATGCGATCCGCAAATCCTTTGTGTTTGAGAACTTTGTGGAGGCATTTGGCTGGATGACCAAAGCTGCGATTTGGGCGGAGAAATGGAACCACCATCCGGAATGGTCCAACGTTTACAAAACTGTCGACGTGACTCTAACCACCCATGACGTGGGCGGGCTGTCCGCTTTGGACGCCAAACTGGCGCGCAAAATGGATGTGTTGTTTGGTGAGGCCTAAAGCCAAGGCCTGACGCGCTCGCGCAGTACGTCAGGCCTCATTCTAAACTCTTACAGAGCGGCAACCATGGTTTCACCCGCGCTGATCTCGCAGGTGCCAGGCGCCTCTTCGACGTTCAGGATCTTGAATTCACCGTCTTCGATCATCGCCGCATAGCGTTTGGAGCGGTTCACAAAGCCAATCGCTGGCACACTGAAATCCAGCCCCATCGCGGTGGTTAGCTCACCGGTTGGGTCCGCCAGCAGCGTAACGCCAGATTCCGCTGCGTTGTTGGCTTTGTCCCAGGCATCCATCACAAACGGATCGTTCACCGACAGACAAATCACCTCATCCACGCCTTTGTCCTTCAGCGCATCTACATTGCGCATGAAGCTTGGCAAATGCGCGCTGCTGCAGGTGGACGTAAATGCACCCGGCAGGCCAAACAGCACAACCTTGCGCCCCTTGGTCAGGCTTTCCACCGACACCGGCTCTGGCCCTTCTGCGCCCACCTTCATCAGTGTGCCTTCGGGGATTTTGTCTCCGATCGAAATACTCATTTGTGATACTCTCATTGCGTTTCCCTGAACCTGCGATATAGGCTCGCCAGCGGCTTACACAATGGGTTTTGAGGGAGAGTGACGTGACGCACGTTGTTGTGATCGGAGCAGGGCAGGCAGGCGCGGCCTGTGTGGCCAAATTGCGCGCCAAAGGCTTTGAAGGCGAGATCACCCTGATCGGGGCCGAAACCGCCCCGCCGTACCAGCGTCCACCGCTCTCCAAAAAGTACCTGCTGGGGGAAATGGACCTCGAACGCCTCTATCTGCGGCCAGAAAGCTACTACGCGGATCAAAACATCACCCTGCGCCTTGGCACGACTGTTCAGGCCATCATCACAACGGCGCAAACGATCTCCCTGCCTGACGAAACCTTGAGCTATGATCACCTTGTGCTGACCACTGGCGCGTCTCCCATTCGCCTGCCCGCCGCCATCGGCGGCGACCTTGACGGCGTTTACACCGTGCGCAATCTCGCCGACGTGGACGCCATGGCCCCCGAGTTTGTCAAGAACCGCCACGTGCTGATCGTCGGCGGGGGCTACATCGGCCTCGAAGCTGCCGCCGTCGCTGCCGCCAAGGGGCTGAAAGTCACGCTAGTGGAAATGTCCGACCGCATCCTTCAGCGGGTCGCCGCTAAGGAAACCAGCGACTATTTCCGCGCGCTGCACAATTCCCATGGCGTTGAGATCCTCGAAGGCACCGCGCTGGAAGGCCTCGCGGGCGACGGCCGCGTGACCACCGCCAAGCTGTCCGGTGACCGGGAATTGGCCGTGGACTTCGTGATTGTTGGCGTTGGCATCCGCCCTGATACAGTGCTGGCCGAGGCCGCAGGTCTGACACTCGACAACGGCATCGCCACCGACGACCAAGGCCGCACCAGCGCGCCCAACGTCTGGTCCGCAGGCGATTGCGCCTCTTTCCCCTACAAAGGCACCCGCATTCGTCTGGAAAGCGTGCCCAATGCCATTGATCAGGCCGAGGTGGTCGCCGAAAACATCCTCGGTGCGGAGAAAACTTACGTTGCCAAGCCTTGGTTCTGGTCCGATCAATACGACGTCAAACTGCAAATTGCGGGCCTGAACACCGGATTTGATACCATCGTTACCCGCGACAGCGGTGCAGGTGCCACCTCGTTCTGGTACTACCAAGGCGACACACTCTTGGCGGTGGACGCCATGAATGCCCCACGCGACTACATGGTTGGCAAGCGCTTGATCGAAGGCGGGAAATCCCCCGCGCGTGGCATGGTCGCCGACATGAACACCGACATCAAAGACCTGATGCGTCTCTAAGGAGTTCCCATGCGGATCATTGGCGGAGAATGGCGCGGCATCGCGCTTGCGGCGGTGGGCAAAGGCGATCAGGGCAAACACCTGCGCCCCACCACAGACCGGGTGCGCGAAAGCCTGTTCAACGTGCTACAAGGAGGCAAGCTGGGCGATCCGATCTCCGACGCTCGTGTGCTGGATCTCTTCGCAGGCACCGGCGCGCTGGGCTTGGAGGCTGTCTCTCGTGGGGCCACCACCGTGACCTTTGTGGATGACGGTCGCGTGGCTGGCGGCCTGATCCGCGACAATATCCGCAAAACCTGCGGCCCTGAGCGGGCCAAGCTGGTAAAAGTCGACGCCACTCGCCTGCCGCAAAACCCGGATGCGCCTTATGATCTGATCTTTTTGGACCCGCCCTACGGCAAATCCCTGGGGCAAAAGGCGTTGTCTCTGGCGTCCCAAAACGGTTGGATTGCGCCGGACGCCCTGATTGTCTGGGAAGAAAACACCCCCCAAGTGGCGCCTGAAGGATTCACGCAACTGGATCAGCGCAAATATGGCGACACATGGATGACCTTTCTGGAGGTCTCAGCCCCTAACTGAGGGGAGCGAACCCCTCCCTCCAGAGGCTGTCGACTCGACTGGAAAAGCGTTGGTGATCTCGAAGAAACCCATCTCCCCAGTGTGAATTAGAGACAATCGTGCTGACATAATTGAGGCTTTTGTCTCCCCACGTCGTACATGTGGGGTTTGGTAAAATGTTTTAAAATTCAATTCACTAGATGTGGTTTGGCGAAGCCGGAAATTAAAATTGTTGACAGAAATCATGCTGGCTTAAATAGTTCGTCTAGTGACCGAACTAAAGGAAAGCCGCGTGTCTTTTTCAGGAAATGTCTCCCGACAGCTGTCGATGAGCACCATTGTGCAAGCGATCACCAGCTACGCGCCGATCTCTCGCGCGTCGATCGCAAAGATGACCGGCTTGTCCAAACAAACGGTCTCCGAAATCATGGCGCAGCTGGAAGAAGACGGGCTGGTGCAAACTGTCGGGCAGACCGAAGGCCACGTCGGACGGCGCGCGGTTGTCTATGAAATCAATCCGCGTGCGGCACTAGTAGCCACGGTGGATCTCGGTGGCACTAAAGTGCGCGTCGCCATCTGCAATCTGGTGGGCGAAGTGGTGGCCGAAACGGTTGCCCCAACGGTCAAGGACGGGGGCGTTGCGGTCACAACCCAAATTGCCGATCTGATCCGCGAGCTGGCCACAACCCACGCCATTGACCCTCAGACCATCCGCACCGTTGTGGTTGGCGTTCCGGGTGTGCCTCAGCCGGACGGCACCATTGCCTTTGCCCCCAACGTGCCCGGCGTGGACAAAATCCACTTTGCCGACACGCTGTCCGACTCCGTGGGCGTGGAGGTCATTGTTGAGAATGACGTGAACCTCGCAGCCCTCGGCGAACATTGGATGACCAAGCGCGGCGACACCGACGATCTGGTTTATGTCTCCATCGGCACCGGCATTGGTGCGGGGCTGGTGATTGGTGGCAACCTCGTGCGCGGCGCGTCTGGCGCGGCGGGCGAAGTGGGCTATCTGCCGTTTGGGGCTGACCCTTTTGATCCCGAAAGCTTGCGCGTGGGCGCGCTGGAACGTGTGTCTGCCACCCAGGCGCTGATTGTGCACTACCAGGAACAAACCGGCAAAGCGCTTGGCGTGCCAGAGATTTTTGACGCAGCACTGGCTGGGGATGCGGCGGCACAGGCTTGTCTTGAGCGCGCCGCCAAAAACATCGCGCTGGCGATTGGGGCCATCGCCGCAGTGGTCGACCCGTCCTGCATTGTCATCGGCGGCTCAATCGGCGCCCGCAGCGAGTTGGTTGCCCTGATCGAACCCATTCTGCGCAAATGTTTCCCCGGCGCGATCCCGATTGAAAACACCATTCTGGGCAACCACGCCGCCTTGGCCGGGGCCACCTCCATCGCCCTGTCGCGCCTGCATGTGGCGCTGTTCACCGGCGGCCTGAAAGGCGCGGAAATCCAGGTGCCGCCGCCCGCGCTGCAAACGTTTCAGGAGGCCACCACATGATCGATGCGCTGGTGAACACCCTGAAGGACCTGCAAGACCGGGACGCGGACATTGCTCTGCTCAAATCCGCCCTGCGCCACGAAAGCGTGACCGGCAACGAGGCCAACTTTGTCTCCTTCCTGCAGACGCAAATGGCAGACTTGGTCCTTGCGCCGCGCTCTGCGGATTTCCTGCCAGGTCGCCCCAACATCTGGGGCGTGCGCAAAGGCTCTCAGACAGAGCCGGGTCGTAACCTCATGTTCACCGGCCATACCGACACCGTTCACGTACGCGGCTGGGCCGACCATTGGGAAGACGACCCGCGCAACGATCCTTTTGGCGGGGCCATTGTCGATGGCCATGTCTGGGGCAGGGGGGCCTGTGACCTCAAGGGGGGCATCTGCGCCGCACTGGCAGCCCTGCGCCTGCTGGATCGCGCCGGCATCACCCTCGCCAACGACCTGAGCTTTGCCTTCATCGGCGATGAGGAAAGCGGCGAGGTTGGCACCGGCGTCAGCGCAGGTGCCAAAGACCTGACTCACCGCATCCTCTCCGGCACCGTGCCCAAACCTGACTTTGCCGTTTATGTCGAGCCAACCAAGCTGGACGTGTACACCGCTCAAATCGGCTTCTTTATCGCGGATGTGAAAATCACCGGCAAATCCGCCTACTTTGGCACCCCGGACGAGGGTGTCGACGCACTTAAGGCTACCCATAAAATCCTGTCTGCCGTCTGGGCGCACAGCGACGCGCTGCGCAGTCAGCCGCATCACGATCTGGTTGGCCCCTCGGATGTGCTTGTGACCCATCTGTCCGGCGGCGGCTACATTGCAGTGCCCGGCGAGTGCAGCTTCTCAGTCATCCGCAAACTCCGCCCCGGCGAAGATCTGTCCGAAGCCGTGGTTGCCTTTGAAAGCGTGGTGCGTGGGGCCGACATCGATCCGTCCATTGAGATTTCTTTCGACTATCCGGCGGGACGCGACCACCCCAAAGGCGGCTCTCCGGTCGAGATCGACCGCAACCACCCCGCCGCCGCCATGCTGCAATCCAGCCTCAAGGACACCGGCGCAACCGGTGGCGACATCGGCGGCGCGCCTTACTGGTCTGAATCCCCGTTCTGGGTCGATCAACTTGGCTGCCCAACCGTTTACTGCGCGCCCGGCAACATCGCCGTGGCCCATACATTTGAGGAGCGCATCTCCATTGATGCATACCTCGATGCCGTGAGGGCCTACGCCCTCTTCATGACCCGCTTCTGTGGCGTGGTCGAAACCTAGTTATGTTTTTTGTGGGAGGAAAACATGAAATACTTCAACATCGTAGCGGCTGCGTGCCTGTCGGTGGCTTCGGCTGCCGGCGCGGAAACCATTGGGCCAAACGGCGAAGCGGCCACCGCCTCAACCGCTGTACAGGTCAGTGACGATCACATCGCCGCGCTCAAATCCGGCAATCACAGCGCCGCGCTTCTGTGGCACGATCAATCCGATTTTGTGAACGCCGTAACCGCGGGCGCCAGCGATGAGTTCGCACGCCTTGGCATCAAAGTTGTCGCCACCGCCTCTGCCGGTTTTGACGCCGCCAAACAGCGCAGCGACATCGAAACTGCCATGGCCAAGGAGCCCAGCATCATCTTGTCCCTGCCCTTGGACCCAGTGACCTCCGCCGCCGCCTTTGAAGAGGCCAAGGAAAACGGTGTGGCGCTCAGCTTCCTGTCCAACGTGCCATCCGGTTATTCCCATCCGGCAGATTACGCCGCGATTGTGACCGACGATCTGTTCCAGATGGGCAAGCAGGCCGCAGACGCACTGGCCGCATCCATGGGTGGCTCTGGCACCGTCGGCTGGATTTATCACGATGCGGACTACTACGTGACCAACCAGCGTGACAACGCGTTCAAAACCACCATCGAAACCGACTATCCGAACATCGAGATTGTGGCAGAACAAGGCATCAGCGACCCGGCCCGCGCCGAGGAAATTGCCAATGCCATGCTGCTGCGCAATCCGGATCTGGGCGGCATCTTTGTCACCTGGGCGGGCCCTGCCGAAGGCGTCCTGGCCGCGCTGCGCGCCAATGGCAACGACAGCACCAAGATCGTGACGTTGGATCTGTCCGAGCCGATCGCGCTGGACATGGTCAAAGGCGGCAACGTGGTCGCGATTGTGGCGGACGAAGCCTATGAGCTTGGGCGCGCCATGGCCGCCTCCGCCGCGCTTGATCTTCTGGGCGAAGAGGTGCCTGCCTTTGTCGTGGCCCCGGCCATCACCGTGACCGCAGACAACGTGCAAGACGGTTGGCAGAAGTCCCTGCGCGTGGACGCACCGGCCAGCCTGAGCAAGTAATTAAAACGAAAACGCCCAGCAGAAACTGTCGCGTTCTGCTGGGCGGTTGCCCCGTTACCCACAAGGCAAATGTTCGCAGCGTTCGCGCGCTGCCCCAGCGGCATATCAAATTTGTCTGGAGGAAGTAAATAATGAACTGGTTTATCAAACTGGCGGCCACCTCTGCTATTGCAGCCGTCCCGACCTTTACGCTCGCTGAAACCCCAGCCACCGTTGGACCAAACGGCGAAGCGCCAACCCCGGTGTCCGAGTTGGTTCTGTCAGCAGAAGACGAGGCCAAAATCATAGCCGGCGGCCATACCGCCGCGCTTGTTTGGCATGAACTTTATGATTGGTCCAACTCAGTGGCCCGTGGCGCCAAAGATGAGTTTGCCCGCCTTGGTATCGACGTTGTGGCTGAAACGGACGCGGGATTTGACCCAAGCCGTCAGAAATCCGATGTGGAAACCGTCATGGCTCGGGAGCCATCAATCATTGTGTCTCTGCCGATTGATCCACCAACCGCCGCAGGTGTTTACGGCATTGCCCGCGACGCAGGTGTGAAGCTGGTCTTTGTCGACAATGCGGTTAACGGTTTCACCCATGGCGAGGATTACGTCACGGTTGTGTCCGCGGATCTTTTCCAAATTGGCAATAAGGCTGCGGTTGCTTTGGCTGAATCCATGGGCGGCAAAGGTGAAGTCGGATACATGTATCATGATGCGGACTTCCCGGTGACCAACCAACGCGATGGTGCCTTCAAATGGACCATCGAAAACAAATATCCGGACATCAAGATTGTCACCGAAAGTGGCATGACCGATCCCGCCAACGCCGAAGACATCGCGCGAGGCATGTTGTCTCGCAACCCAGAGCTTGATGGCATCTACACCCCTTGGGCTGAGCCGGCACTGGGCGTGTTGTCTGTGTTGCGTCAGCAAGGCAATGCCGAAGCCAAGGTGGTGACCATCGACCTGAACGAGCCTGCGGCACTCGACATGGTTGGGGGCGGCAACATTGCTGCGATTGTCGCGGATGAGGCTTACAACATTGGGGTCTATGCCGCACACGCGGCGGCGGCAGGTCTGCTCGACAAGCCGGTAGATCCCTTTCTTGTTGTAAACGCGCTGACCATTGGCCCCAACAATGTGGCAGATGGCTGGATGCAGTCCCTGCATTCAGAGGCGCCCAAAAGTCTGCGCTAACACTGACTACTCCAAGAGGGGCGTTCGCGCCCCTCATTCCCTACCTCCTCGACTCTGAAAGATCGACATGACCCGCGTCTCTTCTCGACTGCAAGGATTGGATTTCCAACAAGCGGTTGTCTACTTTGGCTTTCTGGCCATCTTCCTGTTTTTTGCAGTGACCCTCTATGACGATGGGTTCCTGACCCAACGCAATCTCACCAACATCGTGCTGCAAACCGCACCCGCCACCATCATGGCTGTGGGCTTGGTCTTTGCGCTCTCCGCTGGCGAAATTGACCTCAGTTTCGGCTCTATTGTGGCTGTCTCCGCGCTCTCTTGTGCGGTCGCCTTGCAAAGCTTCCCCATGCCGGTTGGGGTCTTGGTGGGCTTGGGCGTCGGCGTTGCCATTGGCGCGTTCAACGGCGTCTTGGTGGCTTACCTCAAGCTGCCCTCGTTCCTGGTGACCCTCGCGACCATGGGGCTGTTTGCCGGAATTGCCCGCTCCATGACCAACCTGCGCTCCGTGCCGGTGATGAACGACACGTTCACCGGCCTGTTTGGCTCCGGCAAGTTGTTCTCCGTGCCATCCTTGGTGATCTGGACCTGCCTCGGTGTGGGCATCGGCCATCTGATCTACCGCCACACCCGCTTTGGCGCCCATGTGCTGGCCACGGGAGACAACCCTCGCGCAGCGCAAGTGTCTGGCATCAAAGTGGCCCGTGTGCGGCTGTATGTGATGATGATTTGCGGCGGCTGTGCTGGTCTTGCCGGTCTGCTTTATGCCGGGCGCCTTCAGGCCGCGAAATATACCCTTGGCGAAAGCGACCTGATGACCGTGATCGCCGCCGTGATTGTCGGCGGCACTGCGCTCAACGGCGGCAAAGGCTCCGTTGTTGGTGCCCTTCTGGGATCGCTCTTGATGGGCATGCTCAACAACGGGCTGATCCTGATGAACCTCAAAGTCTCCGACCAAATGATTGTGCGTGGCCTGATCATCCTGATCGCTGTTGCCGTCTCGCTCCGCGACACCTCGCGCTAAGAAAGGACACCTCATGTTCCTGAAAACACTGATTGACCGAAACCCGCGCTTTATCGAGGCCGCCATGGCCTTGCACCAAGCCGGAGAAATCCCGCCCAACTCCTATGTGATCGACCTCGACCAAGTCGAAGCCAACGCGCGGCTGTTTTCCGAAGAAGCCGCCAAATACGGTCTGAAAACCTTTGCCATGACCAAGCAGGTCAGCCGTCACTCCGGCTTCTGCGCCGCCGTAATGCGTGGCGGTATTGATCGCTCTGTCGCGGTTGATATGGACTGCGCGATTGCCTGTCACCGTGCCGGTCTGCACACCGGCCACCTCGGCCATCTGGTGCAAGTGCCTCAACGAGACGCAGACTATGTCGCTGCGCATTTGAAGCCCGACTACTGGACCGTCTTCACCATGGACAAAGCCCGCGAAGCTGCCAAAGCGGCGTCCGAGGCCGGTCGCGTGCAAAACATCCTCGCGCGGATTCAAACCGGAGGCGACACCTTCTATCGCGGCCACGAAGGGGGCTTTGCTGCCGAAGACATTGTGACAATCGCCGACGAGATCGACGCGCTCGACGGCGCGCGCTTTGCCGGTATCACCACCTTCCCGGCTCTTCTGTTTGATCTCGACAGCAACTCGGTGAAACCCACCCAAAACCTCGCCACGCTAAGCAAAGCGCTGAAAGCTTTGGCGGATGCAGGTCGCAGCGACATCGAAGTCAACGCACCCGGCACCAACTCCATGGCGCTCTTGCCAGCACTGGCCGAAGCAGGCGCCACGCAGGTGGAACCTGGCAACGCCTTGCACGGCACCACACCTCTGCATGCTGTGAAGGATCTGCCCGAAGGTCCCGCGGTGTTGTACCTGAGCGAAGTGTCTCACCAACACAAAGACGAAGCCTACTGCTTTGGCGGTGGTCTCTACATTGACCCGGTGTTCCCGGCCTACGACGTGCAGGCGTTGGTCTCCGCCACGCCGACTTCTGCGCCGGACGCGCTCTACAAGGTTGACATCCCTGAGTACAAAGCCATCGACTACTACGGCATGATCAACACCAAAGACCGCCCTGTACCCAACACCGGCGACACCGTGGTGTTTGGTTTCCGAGGCCAAAGCTTTGTCACCCGCGCCAATGCCGTTGGGGTCTCCGGTGTCGCGTCCGGTACACCCAAAGTCACCAGTATCGAAAACATCTTCGGCCAGCCTGTCGACCGCCACGAGGGGTATTCCGCATGAGTGACCAAGAAGTACTTTCCCTCACCAACATCCACAAAGCCTTTGGTGGAGTGGTGGCCATTGAAGACTTTTCCCTGAACCTGAAAGCGGGGGAAGTGGTTGCGCTGGTGGGCGACAACGGCGCAGGGAAATCGACCCTGATCAAGATAATCTCGGGTGTCTACACCCCCACCTCGGGTGAAATCCTGCTGGATGGCGAGGCGGCGGACATCCGCGACGCCTCCGCTGCCCGCGCCAATGGCATCGAGGTGGTTTATCAGGACCTTGCGCTGGCGGATCAGCAACCGGTCTACATGAACATGTTTTTGGGGCGTGAGCTGACCAAAGGTCCGCTGAAGCTGCTGGACAAATCCCGCATGCGCCAAGAAACGCAGGAACTCGTGGACGAACTCGACGTGCGCATCCCTTCTGCCAGCTCCACCATCAGCGACCTTTCCGGCGGCCAACGCCAAGGCATCGCCATTGCTCGCGCTACCCATTGGGCGAGCAAGCTGGTGCTGCTGGATGAACCTACTGCGGCGCTTGGCGTGGCGGAAACCGCGCGGGTGGAGGCGCTGATCGAACAGCTCAGGGCCAAAGACCTCGCCATCCTGATCATCAGCCACAGTCTGGATCAGGTGTTCCGCCTGTCAGACCGCATCTGCGTGTTGCGGCGCGGCAAGCAAATTGGCGTGCGCGACACCAAATCGACCGACAAGAACGAGATAGTTTCAATGATCACGGGCGTCGCGTAAAGCGGCAAAACCACCACTCATTTCCCATACCGGGGCGCTCCCGTGCCCTGGCACCTGTCCTCGGCCCTTATCAGGCTGAGGACTTTGTTTTTCGGAAGGTTACTTCCAGGTTGGGTGATACAATCCAGCTTTGGACAAGGTGAAAATATCCACGCCATCTGCGGTCACACCCACGGAATGTTCAAACTGCGCCGACAGGGATTTGTCCCGTGTCACCGCGGTCCAGTCATCCGCCAAAACTTTGGTTTCCGGACGACCCATGTTCAGCATCGGCTCAATGGTGAAGAACATGCCTTCTTCCAAAACCGGCCCGCTGCCGGCACGGCCATAGTGCAGCACGTTGGGCGGCGAGTGAAACACCCGGCCCAAGCCGTGGCCGCAGAAGTCGCGCACCACCGACATGCGCTGGCGTTCCGCGTAGGTTTGGATCGCGTAGCCGATGTCTCCAAAAGTGTTGCCCGGCTTCACAGCTTCAATGCCCAGCATCAGCGCATCATGGGTCACCTGAATGAGCTTCTTGGCAAAGCCCTTTGGCTTGCCCGCCACATACATACGGCTGGTGTCGCCATACCAACCATCAACCACAACAGTCACGTCGATGTTCAGAATGTCGCCGTCGCGCAGCTTGTCGTCGTCGCGCATCGGGTCTTCCTTGCGCGCGCTGGTCTCTTTGTTCCACTTCGGGATCGGACTGCCGGGAATGCCGTGGCAGACCACATGGTTCACACTGATACAGCTCGCATGCTGATAGCCGCGATAGCCAATGGTGGCCGAGGTCGCGCCAGCCGCATTGACCTGCGCCTCGATCAGCCGGTCCAACTCCGCAGTGGTTTGACCGGGAAACACGTGCTCTGCGATGTCGTCCAGGATCTGCGACGCCAAAGCACCGGCCTTGTGCATGCCGGCATGATCCTCTGGCGAATAGAGGTCGATGCTATCGCGTGTTTTGCGGCGTTTGCCGATCATATGGAGTGCTCCGTCACGTAAGGTTTGCGGCTATGTAAGCGCAATTTCTTAAAACTTCTAGGGCTTAGGCACGCCACCTTCTGTCACGCACCGTCAAAGGAAAAGGGCAGGGGGCGGCCAATTGTGATCTCCGTTGGGGAAATGTCACAACCGTAGGCCAGCACTTTGACACCTGCCGCCCGCGCCCGCTGAAAAGTCTCGGCATAGGTCGGGTCAATGTCCGGTGCCAAGGTGACACGCGCTGCATCCGTACGCTGCACCAGATAGAGCATCATCGCGTCATGACCTTGCTCGATCATCGCCATAAGCTCTTCGAGGTGCTTTGCACCCCGCGCAGTCACACTATCGGGAAACTCCGAAACACCTGTTTCGCGGCTTAGCGTCACCGACTTCACTTCCAAATAGAGGTCCTTGCGCCCTTCGCCAGACAGCAGGAAATCAATCCGGCTGTTGCTGCCGTATTTCACCTCTGGCCGCACGGTTTCATAGTCTGCCAGCTCCGGTATCTCATGTGCCAACAACGCGGCTTTCAAAGCGCGATTGGGAACCGATGTATCGACCCCAGTAAAATGCCCGTTCTCCTGCTCCACCAACCGCCAGCCGTATTTCAGCTTCTTCTTGGGGTCATCGTTGGGTTCCAGCCAGACTTTGATGCCCTCATCCTTCAAACCCATCATCGAGCCGGGATTGGCACAATGCGCGGTCACTTCGCGCCCATCTTCTAGGCGAACATCTGCAAGGAACCGCTTGTAGCGGCGAAGTAGCACGGCGGGAACGAGAGGGGTTTGAAAGCGCATGGCACAGGCCTATACCTGCGGTGAGTGACTGACAAGGACATGAGACCATGGCAAACCCAACCGCAGCCATGCTGGTGATTGGCGATGAAATTCTTTCCGGCCGCACCCGCGATGCCAACATGCATTTCTTGGCTGGGGAATTGACAAAACATGGCATCGACCTGACCGAGGTGCGTGTGGTCTCTGATAATGCTCCGGCGATTGTCACCGCCGTAAAGCAGCTGTCAGAGGCCTATGAACACGTCTTCACTTCCGGCGGCATTGGCCCAACCCATGATGACATCACCGCCGATTGCATTGCCGAGGCCTTTGGCAAACATATCGACGTGCGCGCCGATGCCGCCGCGCTGTTGCAGGCGCATTACGACAACGCCGGCCAGGAGTTTAATGACGCGCGCAAGCGCATGGCCCGCATCCCGGACGATGCCACGCTGATCGACAACCCTGTGTCTGTCGCGCCGGGCTTCCGTCTGGAAAATGTCTACGTCATGGCAGGGGTGCCATCGGTATTCCAAGCCATGGTGGCCAGCGTCCTGCCAACACTAACCGGCGGCGCGCCCCTGCTGAGCCAAACCCTGCGCATTGAACGTGGCGAGGGTGATATCGCAGGCCCGCTGGCAGAGCTCGCCGAGGAGTTCTCCGACCTCTCCATTGGCTCCTATCCGTATCAACGCAACGGGGCTTACGGCTCCAACATTGTCATTCGCGGCACCGACGGTGCGCGGATTGATGCGGCGATCACCAAACTCTCCGGCCTCTTCGCATGACCTCTGAGATTACGGCGCACACCCTCTATGATGTGATCGACGGCACCTGGCCCGCCGCCGCGACCCACAATTGCGGCTGTTTCACCCTGCGTGACGGGCAGGGGGGCGGCAAACGGGTCTCTGCCGCCACGTTGAGCGGCGACCTTGTGCTGGACGACATCGCCGCGGCTGAAGCGGGCATGCAAGCCCTGAACCAACAGTCCCTCTTTCAAATCCGCGAAGGTGACATGGAGCTGGACGCAGCGCTCGACGCGCGTGGCTATAGGATTGTCGATCCGGTGACCATGTACGTCATCCCGGCCAAGGACCTCGCCACCGAACGCCCGCCACGCACCGCCGCCATCCCGGCGTGGGAGCCCTTGCAGATCATGAAGGAAATCTGGGCGCAGGGCGGTATGGACCTCGTGCGTTTGAAGGTCATGGATCGCGCCCCCATGCCCAAAACCGGCTTTGTGTCCCGCTGGCAGGACAAGCCCGCAGGCGCGTCTTTCCTTGGCCTGCACAGCGGCATCGGCATGGTGCACGCACTCGAAATCCTGCCGTTCCAACGCCGTCAGGGCGTCGCCCGCTTTCTCATGCAACGCGCGGCCTTTTGGACGCTGGAGAACGGCGGCACCCACTTGTCGGTCATTTGTGTCACATCGAACGCAGCGGCAAATCGGCTGTACTCTTCCCTCGGTATGACCGTTGTGGGAGAGTACCACTACCGGTGCAAACCCACCGATTAAGGGAGGCCAACGTGGCAGATACAAGCAAACCAACCGCGCTCGACATTCCAATGATGGACCCGCTTCCGTCGGAGACCCAGCGCTACTTCGACATCTGCCAGGAAAAGCTTGGCATGGTGCCCAATGTGCTAAAGGCCTACGCCATCCACGCCGACAAGCTCAACGCTTTCACCGCGCTCTATAACGACCTCATGCTGGGCGACAGCGGCCTCACGAAACTGGAGCGTGAGATGATCGCCGTGGTGGTCAGCGCGATCAACAAATGTTTCTACTGTCTCGTCGCCCATGGCGCCGCCGTGCGCCAGCTGTCCGGTGATCCGGCGCTGGGCGAGATGATGGTGATGAACTGGCGCGTGGCCGAATTGGACGCCCGCCAATATGCCATGCTGGCCTTTGCGGAGAAGATGACCATCGCGTCGGCGACCATCGAAGAAAGCGACCGCCAGGGCCTGCGCGATGTGGGCTTCTCCGATCAAGACATCTGGGACATCGCCAATGTGGCTGGCTTCTACAACATGTCCAACCGCGTCGCCTCCGCCACCGCCATGCAGCCCAACGCAGAGTACCACGCACTCGCGCGATGAAATCCGGCACGCTCATAACCTGGCTCCTCCTGTGCCCAGCCGCCAGCTGGGCCTTCGAGCCGCGTTTTGAAACGCCGGGGCAGCTCTTGGGCGAAGACATTCAGCCGCAAAGCGTGCTGTCTCTCGCCCTTTCACCTGCAACCGATGGCGCCGTGCCAACCATTCCCGTGGCTGGCACCCTCCGCAAACGCAGCTGGCGCTTCTCTAGCGGCTTCCCCGGCACTGGCAGCGTCAATGCCGAGCTTGCCGCCCAATTGCTGGATGACGGATACGACCTGATCCTGTCCTGTGACGCCGCAGGCTGTGGTGGTTTTGACTTCCGCTTTGGCATCGACGTGTTGCTGCCGCCGCAGATGTTTGTTGACCTCTCCGACTACTTCTACCTCTCCGCCCGCCGCGAAACAGATGCTGGCCCCGAAGCCGTCGCCGCCCTTGTCAGCCGCACTGCCCAAGCCGGCATGGTGCAGATCTACGACATCCGGCCAGACAGCGCCCCTGCACCTGAACCAACCGAACCCAGTGCGCCAGTCGATCCACCCAAGGTCGAGGAAACGCCGCAGACCGCCACCGTGCCGGAAGTGACCACCCCCGTCACCCCGCCAGAAACCGCCACCGACGTCGCCAAAACCCTGGCCCAATCCGGTCATGTGGTGCTCAGCGATCTGTCCTTTGAGACCGGCGCGTCCAGACTGGCAGACACCGACTTTGCCTCGCTCGCCGCCCTGGCCGCCTTCCTCAAAGCCGACCCCAACCGCCGCATCGCCCTTGTGGGGCACACCGACAGCAAAGGCTCGCTGGCGGCCAACACCAGCCTCTCGCAAAAACGCGCCGCCGCCGTGCGCACTCGGCTGGTCAACACCCACGGCGTGCCCAGAGCGCAGGTCGAGGCCCAGGGCGCAGGCTACCTCGCCCCCATTACCACCAACCTCACGGAGGCGGGCCGCACCCGCAATCGCCGGGTCGAGGCCGTGCTGCTGTCTGGCAGCTAACAGCTGACGCCGAGTCGCCCGCCCACAAGACCATTGCACCCGATTCGCCGCTGCAATAGGCTGATCCCATGGCCATCTGCATCCTGTACAAACCTGCCAAACGCACCCGCCCCCGCTACTACCGCGTGGAAATCGCCATGAACCTGTTTGAAGAGGTCTCCGTCCTGCGCGAATGGGGCGTCGCCGGCGGCAAAGGCCGCAGCATGGTGCGCATCTTCAGCAACCTGCGCGACGCGTCTTTGGCGGCGGATCAATACCGTCACGGCGCCCAGAAACGCGGCTACGCACGAGGATAGACGGCTTTCTCGCTACGCCAGCGCTGTCTCCAGCGCGGCTTTGCAGTGGATCAACGTGGTGTCAAACACCGGCACGTCGACATTGCTTGCATTGAGCAACATGCCAACTTCGGTACAGCCCAAAATCAGACAGTCAGCGCCCGCGTCGATCAGCCGGCCCGCGATTTGCCGGTAGGTGTCTTCGCTGTCCTGCGTGGCCACATCTTTGCACAGTTCTTCGTAAATGATCCTATGGGTCTCCGCGCGGTCCCGGTCGTCGGGAATGACCGGCGTTAAGCCCGCCGCAACCAGCCTGTCTGTGTAAAAACGCTGCTCCATTGTGAACGCGGTCGCCATAAGTCCGGGGGACGCGAGCCCTGCCTCAGTGATGGCATTGGCGGTGGCATCTGCGATGTGAAGCAACGGAATATCAACGCCTTGCATCATTTGATCCGACAGCTTGTGCATGGTGTTGGTTGCCAGAATGATGAAATCGGCCCCGCCCTGTTGCAGCGCTTTGGCCTCTGCATTGAGAATGGCCCCCGCAGCCTCCCAATCCCCTTTCATTTGCAGGGCTTCGATCCGAGCAAAATCCAGTGAGCGGATCAGCAGCTCCGGCGAATGCAAGCCACCGAGCCTTTCGCGGGTGAGGTCACAAAGCTCGCGATAATAGGTTTGCGTAGAGGCTGCGGACATGCCGCCAAGTATTCCAATGGTCTTCACAAGGTGCCTCTTTATGTTGGCGATACAGCGCGTTTCGTGAGGGGAGGTATAACAACCATAAGGAGTATACCAAATCAAAAAGCGTCACGGATGCCGCTCTTGTTTTTGCCTCGCCGCACGTATTTTCAAAGTTGCTACAACCGCAGCAAAAACGCTGCACCGGACGATCTCTCAATCTCTCAATCTCTCAATACCCTAGTGCCCCTCAGTTCAATTGGCCGAGGATTAGTGTCGCCACGGCGTCCTAAAAATCGCGGCGACGCGCGGGAGGGGGAGAAGGTAGGGCCTGTTATGCAGGGCGTCGCGGACATCACACCGAAGCTAGACAATGGGGTGCCCGAACCGAGGGGAGGCGCGAAGCGCCCTCTCCATGGGGGAGGTTCGGGCGCTGCCAAATCTTCGATTTGGCTTGTGGCACATGCTTCTTTCCGTTGGTTGGCATGAAGGATGCGTTTGCGCACAAATCGGCGCTCGTTGCCGTCTATCCATTGACAGCAAGCTGCTCAATGCGATCATGGCTTTTGGAACCCTCGAGCGCAATGGTGCGCACTACTCTGCATAGTAGATTACGTTCAAATTTTCGCCGTATGCGAGCTCGGTGAAATAGTAGCTGGTAGACATGAATAGCCTAGACCAGTGAAATACCTGTCTTGGGCTATGAAAGAAAAGCGAAGCTGACCAGCTGCCTTTGTCTTCGGACCAGGCCACGACATCGTAGCAGATTTGGTACCTATAAAAGACAAGGGCACGCCTTACTTCGCAGTTCTGACGTCCACTTTTGCTCCAATCGACGTGCCGCTCGACGACTGTGGCGGGTGTCTTTGCCGTGGCTATTTCTTTGGCAACTCGAATGCCGATGAAGTCACAGGCAACTAGTATAACCACTAGCGCAATTACTCGTATCATCAACTCGACCTCGTTTTCTATTTGATGAACACAGTGGGAGGGCTGGGGTGTAAGTGGAACCCCTGAATTCGGGCCAATCGCAATCAAGGGCACCCGTCCATGGTTTTTGAGCCAGCTGCTTCGTTTGTTCAGCCACCATCGGTTTGATCAAAATTCAGCGCCCAAGTGCCAACGCAAACAAATACCAACAAAAAAGACCGCCCCACCGGACGGTCTCCTCAATCTCTCAAAACCCTGACAACCCTTACGCCACCTTGTCTTTGAAATCCTCGTGGATGAACTTGCAGTCGCAATACGGGCATTCCACCCAGCCATGCTCATTGGGGATTTGCAGGTACACGCGCGGGTGGCCCATCGCCCCTTCACCGCCGTCACAAGACACTCGGTAGCTGTCCACAATCTTGGTTTCTGGGGCTTCAATCGTCATCTGAGATGTCCTTCATAGCTTCGGAGGCCTCCCTCCGATGGCGGTGTTTTCTGGCGGCGGCTGTTGAGCTTCACCCCCGCATTGGTTAGGGCGAATAATAGGCATTGCGCAGCGGGGAGCAAGAGTGGCCATGACCAACAACGCGATTGAAATCCGTGGGTTGCAAAAGACCTACAAAGGCGGCCGTGGCGCACCTGCCAAACATGCCCTCAAGGGCGTTGATCTGACCGTGCCCGCTGGCAAGATTTTTGGCCTGCTTGGCCCCAATGGCGCGGGCAAATCCACCATGATCAACATCATGGCCGGTCTGGTGACCAAATCGTCTGGCACGGTGAAAATCTGGGGGTTTGATCAAGACGAAAACCCACGCCAATCCCGCGCCGCCATCGGCGTGATGCCGCAAGAGCTGAACCTTGATCCGTTCTTCACGCCCCGCGCCGCGCTGGAAGTGCAGGCTGGTCTTTACGGCGTGCCCAAACATCAGCGCCAAAGCGACGAGATCCTGCGCATGGTCGGTCTTTCTGACAAGGCCGAGGCCTACGCCCGCACGCTTTCTGGCGGGATGCGCCGCCGTCTGCTGCTGGGCAAAGCGCTGGTGCACCACCCGCAGGTGCTGGTGCTCGATGAACCCACCGCAGGCGTGGACATCGAGCTGCGGCAGATGTTGTGGTCCAACATTCGCCGCCTCAATGAAGAGCGCGGCCTGACCGTGATCCTGACCACCCACTACCTCGAAGAGGCCGAAGAGATGTGTGATGAGATCGCCATCATCAACCACGGCGAAGTGGTTGCGCGCGACAGCACCTCAAACCTGCTGGGGCAGGTGGACAGCAAATGTATGGTGATTGATCCGGTGGCCCCGGTGGAGACCCTGCCATCCGCGCCCGGCATCGAGGTCACACGTCGCGGTGACGGCCGCATTGCGCTGACCTATCAGGCACGCGAGACTTCTGCCGAAGATGTGCTTGGCGCGGTGCGGGCCGCAGGCATTGCCATTGCCGATGTGAAAACCGAGCAGGCGGATTTGGAAGACGTCTTCCTGCAGCTGACGAAATCAGCCTGATCCAAAACGGGTAGGGCGGCCCTGTGCCGCCCCAGCTTACACCTCTTTAACGTCCATCACGCCTTCCACAGACTTGAGGGCGCTTTTGATCTGTGGGTTCACAGGGAAACCAGCCCCCGCATCAATCTCCACATCCCCCGGCAGCTCCATGTTGGTGAGGCAGAACCAGATCGGCCCTTTGGGCATGTTTTTCATGGTCTCCTTGGCGCCCTCAAGGATGTTGGCCACAGGCCCCACCGCGCTGGCGTCATCAAGATAGATCTTCAGGCCTGAGTTGCCCGCATCCGCGACGATGGTCTCCACCGGCGTCATCGATTGTGCCAGCAGCTTGAGCTGGTCGCTCTCCATCTCGGCCTTCACGGTGACCACCACCTTGGAGCCGGTCTCCAGATGTTCGCGGCATTTCTCCAACGTGTCCGAGAAGATCGTGACCTCATACGCCCCGGTCGGATCACTGAGCTGCGCAAAGGCAAACCGGTTGCCCCGCGCCGACTTCCGCTCCTGCCGCCCAGACACCCGCCCGGCCAGCTTGGCAATACAGGGCCCGCCCCGCGCCTTGTCGGTCAACTCATCGAGCGTCATCACGTTCTTACGCTTCAGCGGCGCCATGAAATCCTCAAGCGGGTGGCCCGACAGGAAGAAGCCAATCGCCTTGGCCTCCTCATCCAGCCGTTCCGCTTGCAACCAATCCCCTGCCGGAGACAGTCGGGGCTCCGGCAAATCGTCCCCCGCTTCGCCAAACAGCGATACCTGGTTGGAGCTCTTTTGCTCATGGATCGCAGCGGAGTAGTTCACCAGCCCATCCAGGCTCTCCATCACCCGCCGCCGGTTGTTGTCGAGCTGATCAAACGCGCCGGACCGCGCCAGCATCTCCAAAGGTCGCTTGCCAACCTTCTTCAAATCCACCCGCCTGGCAAAATCAAACAGCGTCGCAAACGGCTTGTCCACGCCATCCACCTTGCGCCCCTCGGTCACCAGCTTCATCGCTTCCAGACCGACGTTCTTCAATGCCCCCAGCGCATAGACCAACGCGCCATCGACCACCTTAAACGTCGCATCCGATCGGTTCACACAGGGCGGTACATAAGGCAGCTTCAGCGCCTTTTTTACCTCTTCGAAGTAGACCGCTAGCTTATCCGTCAAGTGAATATCGCAGTTCATGACGCCCGCCATGAACTCCACCGGATGGTTCGCTTTCAGCCACGCGGTCTGGTAACTCACCACCGCATAGGCCGCCGCGTGCGATTTGTTAAAGCCGTAGTTCGCAAACTTCTCCAGAAGGTCAAACACCTCCGAAGCTTTCTTCGCCGGCACGCCGTTCTCCGCGGCGCCCTTCTCAAACTTCGGACGCTCAGCGTCCATCGCCTCTTTGATTTTCTTACCCATCGCCCGGCGCAACAGGTCCGCGCCGCCGAGCGAGTAGCCCGCCATGACCTGCGCAATCTGCATCACCTGTTCCTGATAAACGATGATGCCTTGGGTCTCTTCCAAAATGTGGTCAATCAACGGATGCACGGATTCAATCTCGCGCTGCCCGTTTTTCACCTCACAATAGACCGGGATGTTTTCCATCGGCCCTGGACGATAGAGCGCCACAAGCGCAACGATGTCCTCGATACAGGTCGGCTTCATGCGCTTGAGCGCATCCATCATGCCGGTGGATTCCACCTGGAACACCGCCACGGTTTTGGCCGCTGAGTAGAGCTTGTAGGTGGGCTCGTCATCCAGTGGAATCGCGTTGATCTGGTTCTCTGCGCCGTCGGCTGGCTTATAGAGTTCGGTGCCATCTGCGGCCACATGCAATGGCCGCCCAGAGCTGTGGATCTGCTCAATGGCGTTTTGAATAACCGTCAGGGTTTTCAGGCCCAAGAAGTCGAATTTTACGAGGCCCGCCTGTTCCACCCATTTCATGTTGAATTGGGTCGCCGGCATATCCGAGCGCGGATCTTGGTAAAGTGGCACCAGCGCATCCAACGGCCGGTCGCCAATCACAACCCCCGCCGCGTGGGTCGAGGCGTTCCGCAAAAGCCCCTCAACCTGCTGGCCATAGGTCAGCAAGCGGTCCACCACCTCTTCGTTTTTGGCCTCTTCGCGCAGGCGCGGCTCTTCTTTCAAAGAGTCTGCGATGGACATTGGCTTCACGCCCTCCACCGGGATCAGTTTGGAGAGCCGGTCCACCTGACCATAAGGCATCTGCAAGACCCGCCCGATGTCGCGCACCGCCGCCTTGGACAAGAGCGCACCAAAGGTGATGATCTGTCCCACCTTGTCGCGGCCATATTTCTCCTGCACGTATTTGATCACCTCTTCGCGGCGATCCATGCAGAAGTCGATGTCAAAGTCTGGCATCGAAACCCGTTCCGGGTTCAGGAAGCGTTCAAACAGCAGCGAGTAGCGCAGCGGATCAAGGTCGGTGATGGTCAGCGCATAAGCCACCAGCGAGCCCGCACCGGAGCCCCGCCCGGGCCCCACCGGAATGTTGTGGTCCTTGCCCCACTGGATAAAGTCCGCAACGATCAGGAAGTAGCCGGGGAACCCCATGCCCTCAATAATGCCTAGCTCAAAATCCAGCCGCTCCTGATATTCCTCAACGGAAACCGCATGCGGGATCACCGCCAGGCGCGCCTGCAAGCCTTCGTTGGCAATCCGGCGCAGTTCCGCAACCTCGTCGTCGGCAAATTTCGGCAAAATCGGATCGCGCAGATAGGTGGCAAAGGCACAGCGTTTGGCAATCTCCACCGTGTTCTCAATCGCCTCAGGCAAATCCGCAAACAGCGTGATCATCTCTTCTTGCGATTTGAAGTAATGCTGCGGCGTCAGGCGTCTCCGTCCGTCCTGCTGATCGACATAAGCCCCTTCGGAAATACAGATCAGCGCGTCATGCGCCTCATACATGTCCGATGTGGGGAAATAGACGTCATTGGTCGCAACCAGCGGCAGGTCCATGGCATAGGCCATCTCAATAAACCCGCGCTCAGTAAGCCGCTCCGCCTCCGGCGCGCCGTTTTCGCCAGGATGGCGTTGCAGCTCCACATACAACCGGTCGCCAAAAATCTCCTTGAGCCGCGTCATCATCGCTTTGGCCGCGTCGTGTTGACCGTCGCGCATCATGCGGCCCATTGGCCCATCCGGCCCACCGGTCAAACAGATCAACCCAGCAGAGCGCTCCGCCAGTTCCTCCATTGTGACCTGCGGCAGCTGCCCATCATTGTCCACATAGAGACAAGACGACAGTTTCATCAGGTTCTCATAGCCTTCCTCACGCTGCGACAGCAGCACGATGGGTGCAGGCTTTGGCGGCGCGGTCCGTCCTGATGGATCATCATGCGGCATATGCATGTCGACCTGACAGCCAACAATGGGCTGAATGCCCGCACCTTGCGCCGTGACAGAGAACTCCAACGCAGCAAACAAGCTGTTGGTGTCGGTGATCGCCACCGCTGGCATGCCCATGTCGGCACACATGCCGGGCAGCTTTTTACAGCGCACAGCCCCTTCGAGCAGGGAGTATTCGGTATGGGTGCGGAGGTGGATGAATCGAGGCGCGTTGGTCATCCGCCAAAACTATCTCAGCCCCGGATGATAGGAAACTGCCCTCGGCTTCATTTGGCCAAAAATATCCCAAGGCGGACACCGCCCTCGGAGTCAGGGGGGCTCCCCTGTGTCCTATGGCTAAACGGCCGTCTTTAGTAGTGCGGCGGCCGTTCGTCGCCCATGACAACCCCGCCGCTGCCATCCTGTTCACGAGTGGCTTCCCGTTCCATCAGCATCTGCACACGGCGGGTCAAAAGCGCAATCTCGGTGTCTTGGCGGGCCACAACGTCACTCAACTCCTCGACAGTGCGAGTGAGATGGGCAATCTTTTCTTCAAGCTGTTCCATAGCTGCGGCATAGGCTGTGACCCTCCGTGGGTCAAGCGACGCCGCGTCCTTCTTGCGCGTTTCCTAAGAGGCGCAAAAGTAGACAAAGGGAGGTATGTCATGACTGTTTTGGTACACACCAGAGGTCGGGTGCGCATCATCAGCATCAATCGCCCAGAGGTTCGCAACGCCGTGAACCCGGACACCGCCGCTGCGCTGCATGAGGCGTTCATGGGCTTTGAGGCCGATGACGGCGTTGATGTTGCTATCTTGACCGGTGGGCAAACCACCTTCTGCGCCGGGTTTGATTTGAAGGCTGCGGCTGGCGATCTTGGGGCTGACTGGCAAAATGCCATCGCTATTCCCGACGATTGGCAGGACGCACAGGCTCAGCCCATTCCCGGCCCAATGGGGCCATCCCGCCTGATGTTGTCCAAGCCGGTGATCGCAGCCGTCGAAGGTCATGCCGTGGCCGGTGGGCTGGAGTTAGCCGCATGGTGCGACATGCGCGTGGCGTCCGAAGGAGCTGTGTTCGGTGTGTTCTGCCGCCGTTGGGGCGTGCCATTGATTGATGGAGGCACTGTGCGCTTGCCAAAAATCCTGGGGCAAGGCCGCGCCAACGATCTCATCCTCACCGGGCGTCCGGTGTCTGGGCAGGAAGCATATCAAATCGGATTGGTGGATCGCCTCTGTCCGGACGGTCACGCGCTCGAAGAGGCTTTGGTTCTGGCGGAAAGCCTGACGCGTTTTCCGCAAGCTTGCCTGCGCGCAGATTTCCTATCGGCGCGTTCAAGTGGCTCGGAATTGGCGCAAGCGCTGCGACGGGAATGGGCTTCGTTTGAGGCTTTCGCGGCTGAGGGGCAAAAAGGCGCGGCGCGTTTTGCGGCGGGCAAAGGCCGTGGCGGAGGATTTGCTGACATCTAAGATGTGCCGCAACGGCTGCGCACCTTGTGGTAAGACGTGGTCGGGATACAAGGACCCGCACCACCGCAAAACAGTCGTGATACCGACGCAATACCGACGTCGAAATGGGAGGTTAACAAGCCAAAACCGACGCAACGGCAAGACCGTATTGCCTGCCGTTTGACGCCGCGTCGGGCGTGACAAATGCCCTGCTTTACGTTTTGGTCAACCCAACTGAGGAGGCACCTTTGGAGGCACCGATGACCCAATATCCCCACATGCTCGCCCCGCTTGATCTGGGCTTTACCACCTTGAAAAACCGCGTTCTTATGGGCTCCATGCACACCGGTCTGGAGGAAACCAAAGACTGGAATCGCGTAGCGGAATTCTACGGCGAACGCGCTCGCGGCGGCGTCGGCCTGATCGTCACCGGCGGCATGGCGCCAAGCCGCGAAGGCGGCGTCTTCCCCGGCGCTGCAGGGCTTTTCACCGACGAAGACATCGCCAACCACAAGGTTGTTACAGACCGTGTCCACGAAGGTGGCGGCAAGATCGCGATGCAGATTCTGCACGCCGGTCGCTATGCTTATGGGCCAGAGTGTGTCTCCGCCTCTCCGGTGAAATCTCCGATCTCGCCTTTCCCGCCGAAGGAACTGGACGAAGAGGGAATTGAGAAGCAAATTCAAGACTTTGTCACCGCCACGGTCCGCGCCCGAGAAGCCGGATATGACGGGGTGGAGATCATGGGGAGTGAAGGCTACTTCCTCAATCAGTTCATTGTCACCCACGTGAACAAACGCACAGACCGCTGGGGCGGCTCCTACGAAAACCGCATCCGCCTGCCCATCGAAGTGGTGCGCCGTTGCCGTGAGGCCGTGGGCGAAGACTTCATTATCATCTACCGCTTGTCGATGATTGATCTGGTGCCCAACGGCTCCACCCACGAAGAGGTGGTGCAGCTTGCGCAAGAGATTGAAAAAGCGGGCGCAACCATCATCAACACTGGCATCGGCTGGCACGAAGCCCGCATCCCGACCATCGCCACCTCCGTCCCGCGTCGCGCCTTTGCCTGGGTGACCAAGAAACTGATGGGCAAGGTTGGCATCCCGGTGATCACCTCCAACCGCATCAACACGCCAGAAGTCGCCGAAGAGGTTCTGGCTGAGGGATGTGCCGATATGGTCTCCATGGCGCGTCCTTTCTTGGCAGACGCCGACTTTGTGAACAAAGCCGCAGAAGGCAAAGCCAACCAAATCGCACCCTGCATTGGCTGTAACCAGGCTTGCTTGGATCACACCTTTGGCGGCAAGCTCACCTCTTGCTTGGTGAACCCACGCGCCTGCCATGAAACCGAACTGGCCATTCCGACCACTGAAACCGTGAAGAACATTGCCGTTGTGGGCGCAGGGCCAGCGGGCCTCTCCGCGGCCATGACTGCGGCACAGCGCGGCCACAAGGTCACGCTGATTGATCGAGCTGACAAACTGGGCGGGCAGCTCAACGTCGCCAAGCAAATCCCGGGCAAAGAAGAGTTCTGGGGGCTGGTCGATTGGTACGAAGCCATGATCGCCGAACTCGGCATTGAGGTCCAGCTTAACACCGAGGCCGCGGCCAATTCGCTTGCAGGCTACGACGACGTCATCATTGCCACCGGCATCGTGCCACGCGATCCGGGTATTCCGGGGCAGGATCGCCCCGAAGTGCTCTCCTATCTCGATGTGTTGCGCGACAAGAAGCCCGTTGGTGAGAAAGTCGCCGTTATCGGTGCGGGCGGCATCGGCTTTGATGTGTCCGAATTTCTGGTGCACGAAGGTGAAAGTCTGACCGAAAACCTGCCGGAGTGGATGGTGGAGTGGGGCGTCACCGACCCTGCTGAGCACCGTGGCGGTCTCGCGCCAGAGGGCCCGCAGCCGCATCCGGCGGCGCGTCAGGTCACGTTGATGCAGCGAAAGGCCAAGGCGCTGGGCAAAGGTCTGGGCAAAACCACCGGCTGGATTCACCGCGCAGCGTTGAAGATGAAAAACGTCGAGATGCTGGGTGGCGTGAACTACGACAAAATTGACGACGACGGCCTGCACATTTCCTTTGGCGAAGCACGGGAAAACCCACGTGTTCTGGATGTGGACAATGTGGTGATTTGCGCCGGTCAAATCAGCGACCGCTCTCTGGCAGACGCGTTGGAAGCGGAAGGCGTGACATGTCATGTGATCGGTGGCGCAGATGTGGCGGCAGAGTTGGACGCCAAACGCGCCATCAACCAGGGCACGCGCCTCGCCGCCTCGCTGTAAGTCAGACGCGATAGAAAACACGAAGGGCGCCATCGGCGCCCTTTTTCGTAGCCACAAAAAAAGAAGGCCCGGACAACTCTGCCGGGCCAAGGTGCTTTCTCAGAAAGCCAGGGGAAAATTCGAAATTACCAGTCGGTTGGGCCTTTTTCGGCAAAGGCATGCACCAAGAAGTCAATGAAGGCGCGGACCTTTGGCTGGGTAAACCGGCCGGGTGGGTACACGGCATAGATGCCTTGCGTCTCCACCGGCAGATCCGGAATGGCCTCTTCCACCAAACCCTGCTCCATTGCGTCCGCATAGAGGAAGCTTGGCAGGTAAGCGATGCCCAGGCCCGCCTGAGCCGCGTTCAGCAGAGATTGCCCGTCGTTCACCGACAGCCAGCCTGCGGTGCGCACCTGGCGTTTCTCACCGGAGGGTGCGGTCAGCTTCCACACCGCGCCATTGGATTGGCTGGAGTAATGCAGCAACTTGTGGTGGTTTAGATCGTCAATCTTCTCCGGACGTCCGTATTTCTCAAAATAAGCAGGCGACGCGATCATCCGCTTGGTGGTCTCGGTCAGTTTGCGGGCCCGCAGGGTGCTGTCTTCCAGCTCCCCGATGCGAATGGCCATGTCAAAGCCTTCGGAGATCAACTCCACATAGCGGTTGTTCAGCACCATGTTGACGGTGATGTCCGGGAACTCACTCAAGAAATCGCCCAACACAGGCGACAAGTGGTTTACCCCAAAATCCGTGGCCACAGAGATGCGCAGCAAGCCCGAAGGGGCTGATTGCATCGAGGTCACCAGCGCATCCGCTTCGCCAGCATCGTTTAGAACGCGGCGGGCGCGGTCATAATAGGCCAGGCCAATTTCGGTTGGCGAAACACGCCGCGTCGTGCGGTTCAGCAAACGTGCGCCCAGGCGTGCCTCAAGTGAGGACACATGTTTGGAAACGGCGGATTTGGAGATGCCCATCTTCTTTGCAGCATCTGTAAATCCACCCTGATCCACCACAGTGGCGAATGCTTCCATTTCGGTCAGGCGATCCATGTTTCGATCCTCTAATGTCTTCCTTGGGGACAAGATATGCCGGTGAAATCGGGCAGGAAGAGGGCAGAGGCCGGACAATGTTGAGGTTTTGGTCGGATCGTTTTTGTCTTGGAAACGGGGAAACGATGCGTTTCTCAGCGCCGCGCGTTTGGCTAGGGCCTTTCGTTTGGCTCAAAAAGCGCATCGCCAAGCCGTTGCGCCGACTCCTGAAGGAAGCCAACTTGAGCTATTGCATCGGTTAGTGTCATGCGCGGCGTTGGACCGTGATAGGCCAGCGCCGCAATAAATCGCCCGCGTGCATCTTTGACCGGCACGGCAATGGCAACCATGCCGTCCATGAACTCTTCGCGGTCCAGCGCAAAACCGTCCCGTGCAATTTGTGCCAACTCTGTCAAAAGACCGTCGGCTGTCACATGAGTGGCCTGTGTGCGTTGCGCCAAAGTCAGGGACGCCACCATTCTTTTTCGCGCGGTTGGCCCCAGGCTCGCCAGGAAGCACTTGCCGCTGGCTGAGCAGTGAAACGGCACTTCGGTGCCCACAGGCAGCTGGATGCGAAACGCCCAATCTGTTTCCACCCGATCCAGATAGCGCATACCGGTGTCTTCTGGCACCACATAGTTCACGCTTTCCCCTACGGTCTGGGACACGGTCTTGAGGATTTGATGGCGGAAAATGTGGTCTCGCGAGTTGTGAAGCAGACCCGCACCCATCTCTCGCAGGCGTCTTGCGACCTGGTACTTTCTTGAGGTGCCGCGCCGCACCAAAAAGCCGTTGTCCTCCAGCGTGGCACATAGCCGGTGCACGGTCTGTTTTGGCAATTGTAAGGTTTCATTGATTTCTGTGGCCGTCATTGCCCGATCACTTTTCCCGAGGATCTCTAGGATCAACAGGGTGCGCAGGTTGGTCGGGATACGCTCGGAGGTTGCCATGTGTGTAGGTCCGCAAAATTTGTTTTGGAGCTGGTTTGAAATCACTGTAGCCTCAATTCCTGCAAAAAACAGGACATTAAGTCTCATTTTTTGACATTTTTCAGTTTTTGGAGATGCGAGGTGAGAAAATGCGGACATATCTAAAGAAGGCGCTGCTGAAACCGGAAACGGAAGCGGGGGACATTCAGCAAACCGTAGCAAACATCTTGGCCGATATAGAACGTGGGGGAGATGCGGAGGCGCTGGCCTATGCGGCCAAGTTCGACCGATACGCCGGGCCAACGCGCGTGACGGAAGAGATGATTGCGCAGGCAACCGCGCAGGTGCCGCAGAAGCTGAAAGACGACATCCATTTTGCCCATGACAACGTCCGCCGATTTGCTGAATTGCAAAAGGCTACGGTGCAGGATTTTGAGGCCGAGCTCCTGCCGGGGTTTGTGACAGGCCAGAAGTCCATCCCAGTGGATGCCGCTGGCTGTTACATTCCGGGTGGCCGCTACAGCCATATCTCCAGCGCCATCATGACAGTCACCACCGCCAAAGTCGCCGGCTGTCAGCACATCACAGCGTGTTCTCCGCCACATCCGGAAACCGGTGTCGCTCCGGCAATCCTCTATGCGGCACATGTAAGTGGTGCAGATCAAATCCTTGCTATGGGCGGCGTGCAGGCTATCGCGGCCATGACCTTTGGTCTGTTTGGCTTGCCCAAAGCGCACATCCTGGTGGGGCCGGGCAACCAATATGTTGCAGAGGCGAAGCGTCAGCTGTTTGGGCGGGTCGGCATTGATATGGTGGCTGGCCCCACCGACAGCTTGATCCTTGCGGATGCCACTGCGGATCCGCATATTGTGGCCACCGATCTGGTGAGCCAGGCGGAGCACGGCTACAACTCTCCGGTCTGGTTGGTCACCAATTGCCAAGTGCTGGCAGAGGCTGTGCTGGACGCGGTCCCCAAGCTGATCGCAGCCCTCCCGGAGCTTAATCGCATCAACGCCGAAGCCGCATGGCGCGACTATGCCGAGGTCATTTTGTGCGAGACCCGCGAAGATATGGTGGCAACGTCAGATGAATATGCCCCCGAGCACCTCACCGTTCAGGCCGCCGATCCCGAATGGTGGCTGTCCACGTTGATGTCTTATGGCTCACTGTTTCTGGGGGAAGAAACCACCGTATCCTACGGGGACAAGGCCGCTGGCACCAACCATGTTTTGCCCACCTCGCGAGCCGCGCATTACACGGGCGGTTTGTCGGTGCACAAATACATGAAGGTCGTGACGTGGCAGAGGGCCACGCGGGAGGGCTCCAAAGCGGTGGCGCAGGCCACGGCGCGGATTTCGCGGCTGGAAGGTATGGAAGGCCATGCCCGCGCAGCAGATGCGCGACTGGCGAAGTATTTTCCTCAGGAGACTTTTGACTTAACTGCCAGCGATCGTCCGTAGTGGGGCGGAGCTTTGCGCTTAAAGCAGCGGCGAAAACAAACGTGTGATGGGCGCGCCAATCTGGATGTGCACCGGCTGCTCACTCAAGGTTTTGTCCAGCAGGAAAGACCTGGCAAAGTCGGTCTTGAACATGTCTTCAAGATCCTCAGCTGCACGCGCATCAAACATCACAGCCATGGTTTCGAAATTTAGAACAAACGACCGGTTGTCCATGTTGGTGGTTCCTACTGCCGCCATGCTGTCATCCACCAGCACGGCCTTCTGGTGCATGAACCCGTCGGTGTAACGCCAGATTTGCGCCCCAGCCGCGCGGACTTCGTCAAAGTAGGCAAAGGCTGCGAGCCAGACCGTTTTGTGGTCGATATTGTCTGGCACCAGTATCCGTACATCAACGCCCTTGAGAGCCGCATGTTTGATTGCGGTCAGCACATGCACGTCAGGCACAAAGTACGGTGACGCAATCCACACCCTCTCCTTTGCGTTGGCCAGTGCCGAGAAAAAGAACATCGCCCCGGTTTCCAGCTTATCGCCAGGTCCGGTTGGCACAATCAGGCCCGCCATATCCTCGGCGGCCCGACCGCTTTGCCAATTCAGATCGGTAAGTAGGTTTTCTTCGGTGGTCCAATGCCAGTCCTCGGCAAAGATCAACTGGAGTTGACTGACCACTGGCCCTTTCAGGCGCACGTGCGTGTCTCGCCAGTTGCCAAACTTCGGGCTTAGACCAAGATATTCGTCCCCAACATTGAGCCCGCCGGTGAAGGCCGTGGTGCCATCAATCACAACTGTTTTGCGGTGGTTGCGGAAGTTGAGTTGAAAGCGGTTTTTCGGCACCCTCATTTGCGACGGCTCAACAATCTGAACCCCGACATCGCGCAGCGCTTGCCTGTAATCATGCCCCAGTTTGTGGCTCCCCACGGGATCATACAATACGCGTACTGTGACACCGCGTTCTGCCGCCGCAATCAGGTGCCGTTGCAGGCGCGTGCCCAGCCCATCGTCGTGAATGATGTAGAACTGCACAAGCACATAGGTTTGCGCGCTATCAATGGCGGCAAAGATCGCATCAAACGTCTCCTCGCCATCAATCAAAAGTTCCATCGCGTTGCCACGCGCAACGGGCAGATCGGAAATCGCTTCAAGTGCTTTGGTCGGGAAGGTCGGAGGAACCTCTGGCTTCAGGGCTTCACTGACTTCCTGGATGCGCTCGATGATCTCTTCGCTGTCTCGCCGACCGGTTACGTAGTGCTCAAATTTGTGGTGCCCCAAAAACAGATAGGCGGGCACGGCGATATAGGGGGCTGCGATCAGGAAAACGACCCAGCCGACCGAGCCTTGGGAGGTGCGCGAATACTTCACGGCACGCCAAGCCATCACCAGCGCGGTCAGCTCCAAAAGGACAAAACAGACAGCCAGAAATGTGGCCATAAAGATCTCCTAAATAGTCAGGCAGTCGCTGACCTGTGTGTCGTCTTCAAAAGCCTAGCGTACAGACCTTGCTTGCGCCAACCGCGTTTTAATAGCGGATAGGACCAAGCAAGACAGCAAACGGCAACTGGCCCAAAGCGCAAATACTTCGGCAAAACGCTTGCCAGCCTTTCAAATGGGCTGTAAAGGGCGCGGGTTCCTTACTGGAATCTTGAGGCGGGGTGATTCCCGCCTTTTGGGTTCGATGAGGGTTTGCGATGGTCGCGGATCCTCCTCTCAACTCCAACGCCTAAAAAAGGCTGACGAAATGCAAAGTCAAAACATTCGCATTCGGCTGAAGGCTTTTGATTACCGTGTGCTGGACGCAAGCACTCAGGAAATCGTGAACACTGCAAAGCGCACCGGCGCGCAGGTTCGTGGCCCGATCCCGCTTCCCAACAAGATTGAGAAGTTCACCGTTCTGCGTGGTCCACACGTAGACAAGAAATCCCGCGATCAGTTCGAGATCCGTACGCACAAGCGTCTTCTCGACATCGTAGATCCGACCCCGCAGACCGTAGACGCGCTGATGAAGCTCGATCTGGCGGCCGGCGTGGACGTACAGATCTCTGTTTAAGGAGTTTATCTGATGCGTTCCGGTATTATCGCAAAGAAAGTGGGCATGACCCGCTTGTTCATGGAAGACGGCAAGCAGATTCCTGTAACCGTACTTTCGCTCGACGGCCTGCAGGTTGTTGCACAGCGCACCGAAGAGAAAGACGGCTACACCGCCGTTCAGCTCGGCGCTGGCACTGCAAAAGCCAAGCGTACCTCCAAAGCCATGCGTGGCCACTTCGCAGCAGCGAAAGTGGAACCAAAGCGCAAGCTGGTTGAGTTCCGCGTTCCAGCAGACGGCCTGATCGAAGTGGGTGCGGAAATCTCCGCAGAGCACTTCCTGGAAGGTCAGAAAGTGGACGTTGCGGGCACCTCCATCGGTAAAGGTTTTGCCGGTGCGATGAAGCGCCACAACTTCGGCGGTCTGCGCGCGACACACGGTGTTTCGATCAGCCACCGTTCCCACGGCTCCACTGGTCAATGTCAGGATCCCGGTAAGGTTTTCAAAGGCAAGAAAATGGCCGGCCACATGGGTGCCGTACGTGTGACCACACAGAACCTGGAAGTTGTCAAAACTGACGCCGACCGTGGTCTTCTGTTCATCAAAGGCGCCGTACCTGGCTCCAAAGGTGGTTGGGTCTCCGTTAAGGACGCCGTGAAGAAGAAAGCTCCTGAAGGTCTGCCTTTTCCGGCAGCCGTAAAAGCAGCAGCGACCGAAGCTCCGGCTGAAGAAGCACCTGCGGAAGGTGGTGAAGCATGAAACTTGACGTGATCAAACTCGACGGCTCCAAAGCCGGTTCGGTTGAACTGTCCGAAGATCTGTTCGGTCAGGAACCACGTGCGGACATCCTGCACCGTGTGGTCCGCTGGCAGCGTAATAACGCACAGGCCGGCACCCACAAGGTGAAGACTCGCTCCGAAACTTCCTACTCCACCAAAAAGATCTATCGCCAAAAAGGCACTGGCGGCGCACGCCACGGTGACCGCAACGCGCCGATCTTCCGCGGTGGTGGCATCTACAAAGGTCCAGTTGTCCGTTCCCACGGCCACGACCTGCCAAAGAAGTTCCGTAAGCTGGGTCTGAAGCACGCGCTGTCCGCGAAAGCGAAAGCAGGCGAGCTGGTTGTGATCGAAGACGCCGCATCCGAAGGCAAGACCGCCGCTCTGGCCAAACAGGTGAAGAACCTGGGCTGGAAACGTGCTCTGGTCATCGACGGTGCCGAGGTCAACGAAGGCTTCCTGAAAGCATCGCGCAACATCGAAGGTCTGGACATCCTGCCAACGATGGGTGCGAACGTTTATGACATCCTCAAGCGTGACACTCTGGTGATCACCAAAGCGGGGATCGAAGCACTGGAGGCTCGACTGAAATGAGCGCTAAGGCAGAACACTACGATGTGATCCGCGCGCCGGTCATCACCGAGAAATCCACCATGGCGTCCGAGAACGGCGCAGTGGTTTTCGAAGTGGCGATCGACAGCAACAAACCACAGATCAAAGAAGCTGTTGAAGCGCTCTTTGGTGTGAAGGTCAAAGCGGTCAACACCACCATCACCAAGGGTAAAGTCAAACGTTTCCGCGGCCAGCTTGGCAAGCGTAAAGACGTGAAAAAGGCTTACGTGACCCTGGAAGAAGGCAACACGATCGACGTGTCCACCGGACTGTAAGATCCGCCTATAAAATGGAGGCCGTCCGAGAAATCGGGCGGCCTTTTTCTTTTTTGTGTTGAGATTTTTGCCCATCTGACTAGGTGTGAGATGGTGCAGGTCATATTTGAAACCTTCAGGACAATACCGTGTATTCTCACACAATTTCATTTCGCGACGACGAGACGTCGCGCACCAACGATCACCGCACCTTTCTGATCTTCGGGGTCAATCGCGGCGGCACAACGGCCACAGCTGGCGCACTGCGCCGCTTGGGGGTTTTCCTGGGCGATGACATCGGAGGCAATCTAGAGGACAAGCTGTTTCGCAAACGCCTCGGGCTGGACGCCATTCGCGCAACTGTTGCGGGCCGCAACGAGAGCCATGACGTCTGGGGCTGGAAACACCCGCATCCGCACCAGTATTTAGACGATCTATTGCCGGATTTGCGCAATCCGCGCCTGATCCTTGTGACGCGCGACCTGACTGCCAACACCTCCGGCGTGTCCTCTTGGGACCGCGAAGAGGTCGACAAAGCGCTGGCGATGTATTTGACGCAAACCCAGAAGAACGCGGACCTGATCCGCCGGGTCGATTGCCCGGTTTTGTTGGTGAGCTATGAGAAGCTTCTTGTGAAGCCGGATCTCGTACTGCGCGATATGGCGCATTTCTGCGGCCTGACCCCGTCCTCTTCGGCATTTGCCCATGCGGTCGACTTCATCCAGCCCGGGTCTTATCAGCACGGCGAGGCGCAAGACTTGACGCTTGCCGAAAAACTGCGCCATCGCGGCAGCCGGATCAAAAGGGCGATCCTACGGCGCTAGATAGCATCGCAGGCAGAAGCATCGATTTCCGCACACGATGATGTCCATCAGGGACTTTGAATAATTCTCCTCCGGTTATGGCCGCCGCCACATCTCTTCATTGGGCAGGCTGGCCCGGCCCCTCTATGTCTGTCGTCAGGAAAAGCGACCAGGAAGGGCAGAGAGATGAACGCACAGGTGGAGCTGTTTGAGGCGGTACAGACCTATTTTGACGGGCTGTTTTATTGCGACAAAGAAAAGTTGGATGCGGTGTTTCACCCGGCGGCGAGCCTGTTTGATGTCGAGAAGGGCGAAATCTTTGCTGAGCCGATAGCAAGCTTTAACGCCGACGTAGGGGCCAATACGGCTACCTCCCCACATGCGCTTGGGCAGCAGATGGATGCGGAGATTTTGATGGTGGATTACCTGTCCGCGAAAAGTGCCATGGTCAAAATCCGCTTCCGCGCCCGGCGCAACGTGTATCAGGATCACCTGTCGATGCTGAAAGGCGAGAACGGCTGGCAGATCGTGGCAAAGGTCTGGATGCTAGAGAATGTGGTGGAGGAGATTTGATTGTTGTGGGGACTTTTAGTCCGTTGTCGCCGCGACTGCTGCAAAAACCTGTGACGTGAGTTTGTTGTATGTTGTGAAGGCATAAACGCCCCACCATTCCTCACCGCACCCAAGCGCTGGACATGCTTTGACTAGAGCGTCTTGGTGCCAATTGAGAATTCGCGCGTTGTTTCTCGGAGCCATGGCCGATGTGATTGCTTCATAAAGCGTTTGTTTTTCGGGGTGCGAGAGTTGAAGTGGGTACGGTGGGTCGCAAAAAGCATTGGCGAACCCGCCTGGTGAGAAGACTTCAGGGAAGCCGACCGAGTAGCCTTTTGGCACCCACTTAATATCTCTGTAAATCGGGTTTACCCTTTTCTTTCCGCCAAACCAAAGCGTCCCGGGGTAAAAAAGGTTCCAAGTCTCATAGTCGAAAATTTCACCATGAAATGTTGGTTCGTCGATTTCAAAGGGAACAACCTGTTCAAACCTTTTAGGATCTACCTTGCCCAGGACATGAAGCAATACAGCCTGATGGCACTTCAACTCATCAGCGGCGTCGTTGCAAACGCTGATTTCGAAAACCCCGCCAGCTCCTAAGTACTTTCGATAGGCTTTCTCGTACGGCCAGTGAGCATTATCACTCAGTGAATGAATTTGAAACTGTCCGGCCATTGTTGGTTCCTTCCCGCCTTTCATACGCGTATAGGATGAGGCGAAAACTGTTGAAAGGTCGGTGTGATTTAGCAGCCGGACAACCAACGCGCTTTTTGTCGATGCGCGGCTTGGGGGGCGGATGTTGGCGCAAGCCAAGAAAAACAGGTGCTCCTATAGACACCCTCTCCCATCCAAGCTATATCGCGCGGGTCGTGTGGCCTCAGATTCGTTCTGGGGCTGCTCGCCTTTTGAACCGGGCACCTACGGGGGCCTAAAAACTTGGCCACCTTCGGGGGGCTTTAACATCGCCGGGTCTGACCAATTTCCACAGACCGGGCTGCTATACGGAAGACAGAAAGCATGGCACTCAAGTCGTACAAGCCGACGACGCCGGGCCAGCGTGGGCTGGTGCTGATCGACCGTTCGGAACTTTGGAAAGGACGTCCCGTCAAAGCTCTCACCGAGGGTTTGACGAAATCGGGCGGCCGGAACAACACCGGACGGATCACCTCGCGTCGTCGTGGTGGTGGGGCAAAACGCCTTTACCGGATCGTTGACTTCAAACGGAACAAATTTGATGTTGCGGCAACCGTTGAGCGGATCGAATACGACCCGAACCGGACCGCGTTCATCGCACTCGTGAAATATGATGACGGCGAGCAAGCCTACATCCTCGCACCACAGCGTCTCGCCGTTGGTGACAAGGTTGTTGCGTCTGCAAAAGCCGACATCAAGCCGGGCAACGCAATGCCGTTCTCGGGCATGCCGATCGGTACCATCATTCACAACATCGAACTGAAACCAGGCAAAGGCGGCCAGATCGCTCGCGCAGCTGGTACTTACGCTCAGTTTGTTGGTCGTGACGGTGGCTACGCTCAGATCCGCCTGTCCTCTGGCGAACTGCGCCTCGTGCGTCAGGAATGCATGGCCACCGTTGGTGCCGTGTCCAACCCTGACAACTCCAACCAGAACTTCGGTAAAGCCGGCCGTATGCGCCACAAAGGCAAGCGTCCGTCCGTTCGTGGTGTGGTTATGAACCCGATCGATCACCCACACGGTGGTGGTGAAGGTCGTACCTCCGGTGGTCGTCACCCAGTGACACCATGGGGTAAGCCGACCAAAGGTGCACGTACCCGCAACAAAAACAAAGCGTCGCAAAAGCTTATTATCCGCTCGCGTCACGCCAAGAAGAAGGGGCGTTAATAGATGTCTCGCTCTGTATGGAAAGGCCCTTTTGTGGATGCTTACGTGCTTAAGAAAGCCGAAGCAGCCCGTGAATCCGGCCGCAATGAAGTGATCAAAATCTGGTCCCGTCGTTCCACCATCCTGCCCCAGTTTGTGGGTCTGACTTTTGGTGTGTACAACGGCAAGAAACACATCCCTGTCAACGTCACTGAAGACATGATCGGTCAGAAGTTTGGTGAGTACTCTCCAACTCGGACCTACTACGGTCACGCAGCTGACAAAAAAGCGAAACGGAAGTAAGTCATGGGCAAGGTAAAGAACCCCCGCCGCGTGGCTGAAAACGAAGCAATGGCGAAAACCCGCATGCTTCGCACCAGCCCGCAGAAACTGAACCTGGTTGCTGGCATGATCCGCGGCAAGAAAGTTGAGAAGGCTCTGACCGACCTGACTTTCTCCAACAAGCGTATCGCAGCAGACGTGAAGAAGTGCCTTCAGTCCGCTATCGCCAACGCCGAAAACAACCACAACCTGGACGTCGACAGCCTGATCGTTGCCGAAGCCTATGTGGGCAAGAACCTGACCATGAAGCGCGGTCGTCCGCGGGCCCGTGGTCGTTTCGGCAAGATCATCAAGCCGTTCTCTGAGCTCACCATCAAGGTGCGTCAAGTTGAGGAGCAAGCCTAATGGGTAACAAAGTCAATCCGATTGGCATGCGCCTGCAGGTGAACCGCACCTGGGACAGCCGCTGGTACGCTGACACCAAGGACTATGGTGATCTTCTGCTGGAAGACATCAAAATCCGCGAGTTCATCAAGAACGAGTGTAAGCAAGCCGGTATCGCACGCGTGATCATCGAGCGCCCTCACAAGAAATGCCGTGTGACTGTTCACACTGCGCGTCCGGGCGTGATCATCGGTAAGAAAGGTGCGGACATCGAGACTCTTCGCAAGAAGATCGCCGAGATGACCGACTCCGAGCTGCACCTCAACATCGTTGAAGTGCGCAAGCCGGAACTCGACGCAACGCTGGTTGGCGAGTCCATCGCTCAGCAGCTGGAGCGCCGTGTGTCTTTCCGTCGCGCAATGAAGCGTGCCGTTCAGAACGCCATGCGCATGGGCGCCCTGGGTATCCGGGTGAACGTTGCAGGTCGTCTGGGTGGTGCCGAGATCGCACGTACCGAATGGTATCGTGAAGGTCGCGTTCCTCTGCACACACTGCGTGCCGACATCGACTACGCACACGTGGAAGCTACCACCGCTTACGGGATCATTGGTATCAAAACCTGGATCTTCAAAGGCGAGATCATGGAGCACGATCCACAGGCGCGTGATCGCCGTGCACAAGAAGTCCAGGATGGCCCAGCACCTCGCGGTGCAGGCGGTCGTCGCTAAGGGAGACTGATCAATGCTTCAGCCAAAGCGTACTAAATTCCGCAAGATGCACAAAGGCCGCATCAAGGGTCTGGCGAAGGGTGGTTCCACCCTGAACTTCGGCTCCTTCGGCCTGAAGGCAACCACACCGGAGCGTGTGACTGCTCGCCAGATCGAGGCAGCACGTCGTGCGATGACCCGTCACATGAAACGTCAAGGTCGTGTTTGGATCCGTATCTTCCCAGACACTCCTGTGACCTCGAAGCCTACCGAAGTCCGTATGGGTAAAGGTAAAGGCTCCGTGGACTACTGGGCGTGCAAAGTGAAGCCAGGTCGCGTGATGTTCGAAATCGACGGTGTTGACGAAGACATCGCACGTGAGGCTCTGCGCCTCGCCGCGATGAAACTTCCGGTCAAGACCCGCGTCGTGGTTCGCGAAGACTGGTAAGGAGGTGAGGGGCTTGCCCCTCACGTCTGACAAGATCAAAGACCCCCGTCAGAAATGGCGGGGGTTTTCCTATTTGTGAAGTGAAGGGAACGTTCTTTAGCCTTTAGAAAATCGGACGAACAGAAAGAGCCGTTGGCATTTATCAATTTACTCTGAATGCCTTTTGAAGAAGCGAGAGATGATGGATCGAAATAGAGACGCAAGACACGAAACCGACAGATAATAAATGAGGGTAGCCCCAACAGGACCGAGCGCGTCAGGAAGTTGATAAAGATCGACCCAATACGAGACACTAAGAGGTGCTGTCAGGTGAAAATAGTCCGCCAAAACTAGTATAGGTATGAGGCTTGCTGCCGCTGCTGCGAACACTCCATTTGCGAACTTGTTCATTCCAAATCCATCTTTTGGGCGAGAGGCATTTCTTACACCCGTTGCGACCGTTGCGCTGCTCTCTTGACGAATATCCTTTAGGCTACTGCCCTTTCCAGCGACTGGATTAATGGAAAGCACTAAAGGTTAGAATGCAAGAACAATGCCGGCCTTCGGTACTAGGATTGCGAACGAAAGCTGCTCTAGCTACAGCGAGGCAAGCGTCAAGAAATAGCAAAGCTCTCGCCAGTGGCGAGAGCTTGCAAGGGGACCAGATGAGCCTTGGAGTTAGGCCGCGTCCCACTCGTCGTCGAGCTCGTCTTCGGCGGTGCGGGAGGACGTCTCACCTTTGAGCGTGAAGCCATCCACGGCACGGACCAAATTCTCGGCTTCGCCGCGCAGGACCTGACCAGAGGCAGCGGTCTCTTCGAGCATGGCGGCGCTCTTCTGGCTGTCGCTGTCGAGGTTTTCGACCGCGGCGCTGACCTCTTTGAGGCCGGTGGATTGATCCACCGCGTTCTCGGCGATCTCGCGGACTTTGCCCACAACCTGTTCAACAGCTTGCATAATTTCGCCAAGCGAGTTGCCGGTTTCGTCCATCAGATCCACACCGTTGGCAACTTCGGCTTGCGAGCTGGAGATGAGTGTGTTGATCTCATGCGCCGCGTCAGAGGAGCGTTGCGCCAGTGCCCGGACCTCGGAGGCCACAACTGCGAACCCTCGGCCTGCGTCGCCTGCACGGGCGGCTTCCACGCCAGCGTTCAGCGCCAGCAAGTTGGTCTGGAAGGCCACGTCTTCGATCAGGCCGCTGATCTGGGAAATCGCGTCAGAGCTTTCTTTGATCTTCTGGATCGCCTCGACCGTCTGGTCCGCAACTTCACGGGTCGACTCGGCCTTTTTCTGGGCGTTGTTGACGTGGGTGCGGGCTTCCTGTGCGCTTTGGGCCGTGTGGTTGACGGTCTGCGCAACAGTTTGCAGCGAGGAGGAGGTCTCTTCCAAGGAAGCGGCAGAGATTTCACCGCGACGGGAGGCATCGTCCACCGAGGAGGAGATCTCTTGTGAGGTGTGGTTCAGCACCTGGCTGGAGGCGGACAGCTGGCGCACCATACCGTCGAGACTGTCTGTCAGGTGGGTGATGGTGTCCGAGATGTCTTTGAAGACACCTTTCTGGCCTTCAGGCATCTCATGGGTGAGATCGCCAGTTGCTAGGGTTTCAAGGGCTTCCTGGACGTCGCCCAAACCTTTCTGGGCCACTTCGCCAATGGCGTTCACGCCCTGACCGAGGTCTTTGAAGACACCTTCGGAGCCGGCAGTGTCGATGCGACGGGAGAAGTCGCCTTCGCCACAGGCCTCGATCACCTTGGTGATTTCACGGGTCATGTGAACTTTGGTTTCTTCCTGCTTGCGGAAGTCACCCACAGCTTCAGCAATGGCCGACAGTTCGCGGATGCCCGACTTTGGCATCTCTTTGGAGAAGTCTTCGTTCATCATGTCCTTCAGCACAGCGTCGATGCGCTTAAGCGGGCGGGAGATGCCACGTGCCAAGAAGAAGGCGAAGATTGCAAACAGACCAGCACCAATGATCGCCGCCCACTGAGAGCTTTGCTGGGCTTTTTCGCTTACCAGTTTGCTTTCGTGCAGAATGTTCTCCAGGGCAGCGGTTACATCGGTCAGAATGGCATCCATGTAAGGAGAGGCATCCTTATAGCGCGCCGAAACGTCCTTGCGGAAACCGCGTTCTTTCAGGGTTTCCGAGACCAGAGATTCAAACGCTTTTTTGTATGCCGCCATCACAGGCAGAATGGCCTCACGCTGTTCCGCACTGTCATAGAAGAAGACCGGGAAACCTTCGAATTCGGTCAGCCGCGCATTTACTTCGTCCAGCCACTTCGGATCTGCGGAGATCATGAAGTCTTTTTCGTGCTGACGCATGGTCAGCACATTGACCTTCAAAACCGGAATGGCAACATCCTTGAGGCTGTCGGTTACTGTCGCGGCGGCTTCGCCCAATTGGGCGCGCAGGCCTTGCGCGTCTGTGAGTCCAAGCCTCTTGTTGCTTGTCACCACATCTTTGAAGCTGGCCTCATAGCGGTTGGCATTGTCCACCAGCGGGGCCAGGTTTTCGGTTGTCACTTCAAGACCCTCGACCTGTGGTAGAACCCTTTCCAGCGCGCCGAGGTGTTCACGCAGGCGCTCCATGGTCGCAGCATGACGGCCGACGTATTTTTCGTCCAATCGGAGCAAGAAGTCTTTTTCATTTCGTCGTGCCATCAGAAATTCAATCTTCAGGTTTTCGACTGCGATGGTGGCTTCTTCGATGAGTGCGACACGTTTTTGCATGTCATCACGCATTTTATGAGAGTATAGCGAGATCCCGGCGAGACCGCCCATGACGCCAATGGCCATGACGATGATTGAAAGGATCGCGAATGAGACTGTGATCTTGCGTTTCATGGTTTTCCTGCTCCTGGACAGGCGGATTGCGAGTGTGACAATGAGATGTAGCAAGCAGGAGTTAATAGAGTGTGGCCTTAAAAAACGGGGGTTTAGCCCAAAAATTAGGCGATTCTTTTTGCCAACGTTTCAAGGGGATTAAGCGAAGGTTTCTACCGACGCGTGTCTCGATAAAAAAAACTAGCTACGACTGGAAACTGATATGTCGACCATCGAATCTCTCTTTGTGACCCGCCTTTACCGCGCGCGCTTGTCCGAATTTGGCACGCCTGTGGATGCGGAAGAGCTGGAAGCGTCCTGTTTCTCGATTGCGGAAGATGATGAGGCGGGGCAGGAATGGTGCGAGGCCAATGCCTATCCCGGCTATACGTCTTATGCCTCGCTGACGGATTTGCCGTGGCGCTTCCCGATTTTTGCGGATGTGGTGGCGTCTCTGGACCAACACGTGGCGGCTTTTGCCAAGGATCTGGAGTTTGATCTCGATGGTAAGTCCCTGAAACTTGAGGATTTGTGGATCAATATCCTGCCGCAGGGGGGGATGCATGCCTCCCATATCCATCCGCATTCTGTGATCAGCGGGACCACCTATGTGTCGATGCCGGATGGGGCGAGTGCGCTGAAACTGGAAGATCCGCGCTCGGGGCGAATGATGGCATCGCCGGTGCGTAAGAAGGGCTCCCGGCGGGATTTGCAGCCATTTATCTATATGAAACCAGAGGTTGGCGACGTGCTTTTGTGGGAAAGCTGGTTGCGCCATGAGGTGCCGATGAACATGGCGGAAGACGAGCGGGTGAGCGTCAGCTTCAACTATATTTGGGAGTAGGTGTTGCCCCGTTAACCTGCCAAAAGCCACGTCGGTATTTTGTCGGTATTGCGACTGTATCGCGGAGGTGCGGGTTTTGACGAGGCTCGCCAGGTTAAGCCAACGTGCGCAGCCGTTGCGACATACATTCAGAAAGCCGCCCCGGTTTGGGCGGCTTTTGCTTTTGGTGGGTGAATTTTCCGGGTGTCCCAAATTCAAATGCAACCTTCCCAAATTCCAATGCTACCGGTCAAGATGGCCCCCATATCCCTTTCATCAAAGGAACACAGAAAACCTCAAATGAAAGGAACCACCCCCATGTTCACCAAATTTGCTTCCGCCGCCGTTGTTGTTGCTCTGACCGCGCCTTTGGCTTTTGCCTACCCAGTGACCTCCGCGCCTGGCCCCACCGAGCCGGTGATGACCGAGAGCTATGAGGTTGCCGGTACCATCGGGATGGACCGCCGTCAGGATCGTCGGGGCGATCGTCAGGACTGCCGCCAGACCGAAGGTGTGGCCGGGGCCGACAAGCGGGACTGCAAACAGGACAACCGCAACGGCTGATCCCGCTGCATAGTGTAAGCAAGAGCCTCGCCCCATCCGGGCGGGGCTTTTGCCTTTGGGGCTTCCCCGGCAGCCCGCGAACGCTAGAGTGGTTTTATGAAACAGGTGCGCAGTGTGAGATTTGCCTACGTCAGTGAAACGTTGCAGCGCAAGCTGGGCGGGCAAGTTGCGGAGCGGTTGCTGCGCAAGGTGGGGCGGTATCCCGGTGCTAAGCAGTTGGCCACGGTGAAGCAGGAGGCGGCGTTGATCCGGGCGGCCTGTTTGGAGGCGCACGATCCGACGATTGGCGCGCAGGTCGGGATTGGCTATCGCGATGCGCCAACCCTGTCGTCCTATATTGCGGCCAGTTCAAAGACCCTACGTGTGGCGGTGGAGCATGCGGCCAGGTTCTACAGTCTGGCAGACCCGACAACGCGGTTTGAATTGCGCGAGATAGCGGACGGAGAGGCGCTGGAGGTTCTGTCTTTGGACGCGGGGTTGCAGGCCAACGAGCGGTTTCAAGAGTTTCTGGTGTTTGGCGTGTTGGCGCGGATTCAGAGCATCACGCGGCGGGACACGCGACCGACACGGGTGGTGTTCAAACATGCCGCACTTGGCGACGTGCGGGCCTATGAACGGATCGCGGGCTGTCCGGTGCAGTTTGGCGGCGGGTTTAATGGGCTGCGGTTTGCGCAGGGCGTGCCGGATGTGCCACTGGAGGCGCATGACCCGGATTTGGTGACACATCTGACGCGGCTGGCGGAGACGCAGCTGCGGGATCTGGATGCCGACGATGGGCGGTTGTGGGACAGGGTGGAGCGTATGTTGGTGCAGGCCTTACCGGAGCGGTTTTTGACGGCGGACGAGGTGGCGGAGCAGTTGGGCATCACGCGGCGCACGTTGACACGGCGGCTTGGTGCCGAAGGCGGGAGCTATCGCGACCTGTGCAATGGGTTGCGCTACCGGCTGGCGAAGGCGCATCTGCGGGACGGGCGGTCGGTCACGGAGACCACATTTTTGCTGGCCTACAAAGATCAGGCCAGCTTCTCGACTGCGTTTAAGGGCTGGAGTGGTGCGGCGCCCAGTGCCTTTGTGGCGGGGCTGGACGCTTCCCAGAGGGCTTAGCGTTCAGCGGTGACCAGTTTCACGGCCAGGGCGATGAAGACAACACCTGCGAGGCGGTTGAGCCAGATCTGCGCGGTGGGCGAGTTTTTCAGCCAATCGCCAAGCCAGCCCGCGGCCAGAGCCACCGAGCCGAAGACCAACAGGGTGGCGATGATCATGAGGAAGCCGAGCTGGTAGAACTGCAGGACCAGCGGGCCATTGGTCGGATCGACAAACTGAGGCAGGAAGGCGAGGAAGAAGATCGTCACTTTGGGGTTGGCGATGTTCATGATCAGGCCGCGGATGTATTGCTTGGCGGCTGTTTCCGGTGCAGGGGCGTCGCCGTCGAGGTTGGACTTGGCCGCGGTGAAGGCTTTGACCGCCAGATAAGCGAGGTAGGCCGCGCCGATGTATTTCAGGATGGCAAAGGCCACTTGCGAGGTCTGGAAGATCACCGCGACACCCAGCGCGACGGCGGTGGTGTGAAAGATCAGGCCACTGGCGAGGCCAAGTGTCACCGTTAGGCCTGCCACACGGCCATGCAGAGCCGATTGGGTCAGCACAAAGATGTTGTCCGGCCCCGGCACCAGCGCCAGGGCAATGGCCGCGCCCATAAACAGGATCGCTACGTCGACAGGTATCATGGTCACTCCTCCCAAAGTGTGCGCTTTGGCAGGCGCCGCGCAAATCTCGGAGTGTTGTAGTGACAACGATGCCAGGAGGGAAGGTGCGGACTGTAATGGGGCTTGTGATCGTCTTGACAGCAGGCAGCCGGAGGTTCACTTTTAGGGAGAATTTTATTGACTGGATTCCCGTATGTTGCTTGTTCTTCTGGGCCTCATGGCCAGCGCTGGTGTCGCCTCTGTTGTCATCGATCACTATGACGAAGATGAGGCAAACTCAGCAGAGACGGAGACAGACGGCGAGAACGCGGCTGCACGGGCGGACACGTCAGGCGTTGATATGGCATCCGGTGGCGGCGTTGAGAGTGCTGGAGGCACGGAGGGGGCTTCTGGAACGGCGCAGCCTGCTGAAGAAGAGGTCACTGCGCCGGAAGATGAAGCAGACGCTGCCGAAGAGGGTGCGGGTGTGGTCGCAGGTGCAGAGGGTGCGGGCACAAAGACGGCAACCGACGAAGCGCCGGATCCGGTTGTGGATGAAAGCCCTGCCCCTGAAGCTGTGTGTGGCGAGACCGTTTCTTACGAGCAACTTGTGGCCGCAGAAATTTCGGGGGAGCGGCTCGCGCTTGGTGGCGGGGATGATTATGTTGATGCCACTCCTCCGGGCGGTCCGTTTTCTGACCTTCATGTCGAGGTGGAGCTTGATCTCGGTGGAGGCGATGACACGGTTGTTGGGCCGTTCTGGGGCGCTACAATAGACGGCGGCTCTGGGGATGATGTGTTTGATGTCGACAAGACTGGTGATGAACTTCTGACCATTGATGGAGGCGAAGGCAACGACACTATCGATGTGAACAACTCATCCGACGTCGATGTTCACGGTGGTGCTGGCGACGACGTCATCCACAGTAGGGGGCGATCGTGGGTTGCCACCGAATACCAGATCAATGTGAACGGCGGCGAGGGGAATGACACCCTGCATGTGGATGGTGTTAGCGAATTTTCCGAGAGGGGGCTCATTCAAGCGGGCGCCATCAACGGAGGAGACGGCACCGACCATTTTGTTGTTGCCGTAAATGATGAGGTCGATGAATTCTTCGATTTTGACGTGCCACCGGAACACCTGGAAAAGGATGTGGGCACTGGCTTGCGATCCAGCGTTGTTGAATTGGGCGACTTTGACCCAGAGACGGAGACTCTGGAGCTGCACATCAGTTCGCCCAATGAGGATTTTGAGCCAGCTTCGGTGCACATTGAGGACGACGGTGTGGTGGTCACCTACCAAAGCGATATTTATCCAGACCTGGAGATGTTGATCGCTTGCAATACGGAAGGCTTGACCCCTGAGCAGGTTACGCTGGTTGGGGTGGATCCGACGATCCTGGTCATGGATGAATGCCCGGAGGAGGAAGACACCAGCGGCGCGGTTGTGGATTTTGAGCAGCTTGTGGCGGCCGAAATTGCGGGTGAAGGTCTCACTCTTGGCGACGGGGATGATTTTGTGGATGCCATGCCGCCGGGAGGATTATACTCCGATCTCCATGTCGAGTTGGACATTGATTTGGGCGGGGGCGACGACACGATTGTTGGTCCGTTTATTGGCTCCCATCTTTCTGGTGGCGCAGGAGACGACCTGTTTGAGGTGGAAGAGACCTATGGTGAAGTCCTCACTATCGACGGCGGTGAGGGCAACGACACGATTGACGCCCGCACGTCCGACAATGCGACGCTGATCGGCGGTGCAGGCGATGATGTGATCCATTCTATGGGGCGCTCTTGGGATGGCACCGGATATGTGATCAACGTGGATGGCGGAGAGGGCAATGATACGCTTCATGTCCATGCGGAAAGTGACTTTGCCGAATTCCCGCGTAACCAAATGGGCGCAATCAATGGCGGTGAGGGGACCGACCATTTCGTTGTTTCAGTGAACGACGAGGTTCACGAGTCGTACGATCTGAACAACGTTTTGGAACACTGGGGAAATGAGGCAGGGACCGGTGTGCGGTCCAATGTTGTCGAGTTGGGCGACTTTGACCCTGCGACGGAGACTCTGGAGTTGCACATCAGCTCGCCCAATGAGGATTTTGAGCCAGCTTCGGTGCACATTGAGGACGACGGTGTGGTGGTGACCTACCAGAGCGACATCTATCCAGACCTGGAGATGTTGATCTCCTGTGACACCGAGGGTTTGACGCCGGACCAGCTGACATTAGTGGGCGCGGATCCCGCGATCCTGGTTGGCAGCGACCCGGCGCCTGTGGTCTGCGTCTGATCGTAGAAAGACACTTTGGGGGCTGGCCCTTGTTTTATGGGCGGAAAATGCGATCTTCCCTTGCCATCCCCCCGACTCCCCCGTATAGAGCGCCATCTCATGGATTCCGTGTATGCGGGATTCGTGTGTTTTGTATTTGTCCATCAGACAAAAGGGTCACCCCGCACATACTCGGGCGCCCTCTGATGTATGAGAAAGGAAGAGGCGCATGAACGCCAAAGAACTGCGTGAAAAAACGCCGGATCAGCTGCGTGAAGAGCTGGCCAACCTCAAGAAAGAATCGTTCAACCTGCGTTTCCAGCAAGCCACTGGCCAATTGGAAAACGCGGCTCAGATCCGTGCAGCGCGTCGCAACGCAGCACGTGTGAAGACCATCCTGAACGAAAAAGCCAAGTCGGCTGCAGAGTAATAGGAGCTAGATAGATGCCCAAACGTATCCTGACAGGCACCGTTACTTCGGACGCCAACGCCCAGACCGTAACTGTGTCCGTAGAGCGTCGCTTTACACACCCGGTTCTGAAGAAGACCATTCGTAAGTCCAAGAAATACCGGGCTCACGATGAGAACAACACCTACAAAGTAGGTGACTCTGTTCGCATTATCGAATGCGCACCGCGTTCGAAAACCAAACGCTGGGAAGTTCTGGAAGCCTAAGAGTCTCAATTCGAGACTCCTGGCGACTAGACTTTACAGTTAGTCGAAACCCTGGGGGACACAGCACGCATCGCTGCCCCATAGGTCGGGAGAAACCACATGATCCAGATGCAAACAAATCTGGATGTAGCTGACAACTCCGGCGCACGCCGAGTTCAGTGCATCAAGGTTCTGGGTGGTTCCAAGCGTAAATACGCATCCGTAGGCGACATCATTGTTGTCTCGGTTAAGGAAGCCATTCCACGTGGTCGCGTTAAAAAAGGTGACGTCCGTAAGGCCGTTGTCGTTCGCACCGCAAAAGAAGTCCGTCGTGAAGATGGCACTGCAATCCGTTTTGACCGGAACGCAGCCGTAATCCTGAACAACTCCAACGAGCCAGTAGGCACTCGTATCTTTGGCCCAGTTGTTCGTGAGCTTCGCGCAAAAGGCATGATGAAAATCGTCTCGCTCGCGCCGGAGGTGCTGTAAGATGGCTGCTAAGCTGAAAAAAGGCGACAAGGTCGTCGTTCTGGCCGGTAAGGACAAAGGCAAAGAGGGTACTATCACCTCTGTTGACCCCAAAGCCGGTAAAGCTGTTGTGGAAGGCATCAACATCGCCATCCGTCACACCAAGCAAAGCCAGACCTCTCAGGGCGGTCGCATCCCTCAGGCGATGCCGATCGAACTGTCCAACCTGGCATTCCTGGACAAAAACGGCAAAGCAACCCGTGTTGGCTTCCGCATGGAAGGTGACAAGAAGGTTCGCTTCGCAAAGACCACAGGGGACGTGATTGATGCTTGATTCCGCAGACTACACCCCACGTCTGAAGTCGCTCTACAAGGATTCCATCCGCGCCGCTCTGAAAGAAGAGTTCGGCTACAAGAACGACATGCAGATCCCTTCGCTGGACAAAATCGTGCTGAACATCGGCTGTGGCCGTGCAGCCGTTAAGGACAGCAAGAAAGCCAAGTCGGCACAGGCAGATCTGACCGCAATCGCGGGCCAGAAAGCTCTGACCACCGTGGCAAAGAACTCCATCGCTGGCTTCCGTGTACGTGAAGGCATGCCGATGGGTGCCAAGGTGACCCTGCGCGGCGACCGTATGTACGAATTCCTCGATCGTCTGATCACCGTTGCGATGCCACGCATCCGCGACTTCCGTGGTGTGAAGCCGAGCTTTGACGGCCGTGGCAACTTCGCCACCGGTCTGAAAGAGCACATCGTGTTCCCAGAAATCGACTTTGATAAAGTCGACGAGAACTGGGGCATGGATATCGTCATCGCCACCACTGCTGAAACCGACGCCGAAGCGCAGAGCCTGTTGAAGCATTTCAACATGCCGTTCATCGCGTAAGGCTGAGAGGATTACGACATGGCTAAAAAAGCAATGATCGAGCGCGAGAAGAAGCGGGAGCGTCTGGTTGCGAAATACGCAGCAAAGCGCGCCGAGCTCAAAGAGATCGCAAACGATGAGTCCAAGCCAATGGAAGAGCGTTTCAAAGCGCGTCTGAAACTGGCGAAACTGCCGCGCAACAGCTCGGCTACCCGTCTTCACAACCGTTGCCAGCTCACCGGCCGTCCACACGCTTACTACCGTAAGCTGAAGGTCAGCCGTATTGCGCTGCGCGAGCTGGGTTCTGCTGGTCAGATCCCTGGCATGGTTAAGTCCAGCTGGTAAGGAGAGAACGATATGAACGATCCTATCGGTGATATGCTGACCCGTATCCGTAACGGCCAAATGCGTGGCAAGTCCGTGGTATCCACCCCGGCGTCCAAGCTGCGTGGTTGGGTTCTGGATGTGCTGGCCGACGAAGGCTACATCCGCGGTTACGAAGCGTCTGAAGAGAACGGCCACCCGGCGTTCGAAATCAGCCTGAAGTACTACGAAGGCACCCCTGTTATTCGCGAACTGAAGCGGGTCTCCAAGCCTGGTCGTCGCGTATACATGGGCGCAGATGACATCCCAACCGTCCGTCAGGGCCTGGGTGTGTCGATTGTCTCCACCTCTAAAGGTGTGATGTCGGATGCAGCGGCTCGTTCCAACAATGTTGGTGGCGAAGTCATCTGCACGGTCTTCTAAGGAGAGCTAGATGTCTCGTATTGGTAAAAAACCGGTCGAGCTGCCCAGCGGCGTAACTGCCTCTGTCTCCGGCCAGACCATCGAAATCAAAGGCCCGAAGGACACTCAGTCTTTCACCGCTACTGACGACGTGACCCTTTCCGTTGAAGAGAACAAAGTTGTTGTTACTCCTCGCGGCAAGTCCAAGCGCGCCCGTCAGCAGTGGGGCATGTCCCGCACCATCGTTGCCAACATGGTAACCGGTGTGACTGCAGGCTTCAAAAAAGAGCTCGAGATCAACGGTGTTGGTTATCGTGCGCAGATGCAGGGTACCACTCTGAAGCTGTCGCTCGGTCTCTCTCACGAAGTGAACTTCGAAGTGCCAGCGGGTATCACCGTGACCACACCGAAGAACACCCAGATCATCGTGGAAGGTACTGACAGCCAGCTGGTTGGCCAGGTTGCGGCAAACATCCGCGAATGGCGTAAACCAGAGCCTTATAAAGGCAAGGGTATCAAGTACGTGGACGAATATATCTTCCGTAAGGAAGGTAAGAAGAAGTAAGGACCAGACAGATGGCAAACAGCAAACGGGAACTGTTCCTCAAGCGCCGCCTGCGCGTCCGGAACAAACTTCGCAAGGTCAATGGCGATCGCAAAATGCGCCTGTCCGTGCACCGCAGCAACAAGAACATCAGCGTTCAGCTGATCGACGACCGTGCTGGCGTGACCGTGGCATCCGCATCCACCCTGGAAAAAGATCTGGGTCTGGTTGGCAAAAACAACATCGAAGCAGCAACCAAGGTTGGTGCGGCGATTGCCGAGCGTGCGAACAAAGCTGGCGTGACCGAAGCGTATTTCGACCGCGGTGGCTTCCTCTTCCACGGCAAAGTGAAGGCTCTGGCCGACGCTGCGCGTGAAGGTGGCTTGAAAGTCTAAGACTTGAGGGGGACGTTCGCGTCCCCCCGATGATCCGGGAGGTCGCAGACTTGTCTGCGGCTTCACTGGGATCGGAGATAACAGGCGCCAAGCGCCAGTAGATAAAGGAATGCCAAATGGCAGAACGTGAAAACCGCCGGGGCCGTGGTCGCAACCGCGAAGAAGAAACCCCGGAATTCGCCGATCGTCTCGTTGCGATCAACCGTGTTTCCAAGACCACCAAAGGTGGTAAGAACTTTGGCTTCGCAGCTCTGGTTGTTGTTGGTGACCAAAAAGGCCGTGTAGGCTTCGGTAAAGGTAAAGCGAAAGAGGTCCCTGAGGCCATCCGCAAAGCCACCGAGCAAGCCAAGCGTCAGATGATCCGCGTGCCGCTGCGCGAAGGTCGTACCCTGCACCACGACATGGAAGGCCGTCACGGCGCCGGTAAAGTGGTTATGCGCACCGCGCCAGAAGGTACCGGGATCATCGCAGGTGGTCCAATGCGTGCCGTTTTCGAAATGCTCGGCGTCAAAGACGTTGTTTCGAAATCCATCGGTTCCCAGAACCCCTACAACATGATCCGCGCCACCATCGACGGGCTGAAGAAAGAAGCCAGCCCACGTCAGGTTGCGGCTCGCCGTGGCAAGAAAGTTGCTGACATCCTGCGCAAGGATGAAGCACCTGCCGAAGCCGCAGAGTAAGGAGTAACGACCAATGGCAAAAACCATCGTAGTTAAGCAGGTCGGTTCGCCGATCCGTCGTCCTCAAGACCAGCGCGCCACTCTGGTGGGTCTGGGTCTGAACAAGATGAACCGCACCCGTGAGCTGGAAGATACCCCAGCGATTCGTGGGATGATCCGCAAGGTTTCCCACATGGTGGAGATCATCGAAGAGCGCGACTAAGCCTTTTTGATCGACAAAATAGAAAACGCCCTCGGATTTCCGGGGGCGTTTTTGTTTGCATTTTCGTGAGTTTGTTTAGGCTTTGGTAACGGTGCCAGGACCGACGTGAGGGGCGGGGCTAAATCTTGGGGGGGATGGCCCAAAGTCCCCCAAAATCTATCATTCCGAATTCGAATGATTAACATCGCTTCCATCGATATTCGCAAAGTGCATATCTGGGATGCTTTCTTGTGCCTACCACGCCGAAAACTTCAGCACTAAATGGACCGTATGAACAGATAATGCGCGTCAAGCCGAAGTGGCGCATCGGCACTTGAAGGATAAACTCATGCAACATGCTCCATCTCTGCACATCGAAGCCGTAGACATCGTAGGCCGTTTCACCCGTCTGGTTGAGAACTGGCTGCTGACCCGTAAGCGCGACGCGTCTTACGCCAAGACTGTCAAAGAGCTGAACAAGCTGACCAACCGCGAACTGGCTGACATTGGCCTGAACCGCGGTGACATCGAAGATGTGGCGCGTAAAGGCGCTCTGGCCCTGTAAGATACAGGACAACCAGACACTCCCCAAAAGCCTCGGAGATTGCTCCGGGGCTTTTTTGCGTTTGGCTGGAATTCGCAAAACCTTGTCCTAGATGCATAGGAGATAGTCGCTTGCCTTTGTTGAAAGGGGCGCGGCGGAGACCTTTATCTGTGAGGTAACACAGACCCACATATGACTGACACACAACCGCGCTATCCGAAGGTGGATCGGCGCCCCAAGGAGGACTTGTCTGATGGCCTATTTGAACACACCACACTCGCGCAGCATTGGTATGGGCGCCCGCATCTATGATGCCTGGTCCACCTATCGCGCGGAGCACCGGCAAAACGCGCTGTACCGCGAAACCACGCGGCAGTTGGGCGGGTTGAGCGACCGGCAACTGGACGACATTGGCGTGTCACGCCACGACATCGAAAAGCTGGCGCGGGACCAGACGATTTCACGCTAAAGGTTCCCAAGTTTGAAAACGGAAAGCCTCGGCATCTGCCGGGGCTTTTGGGTTTCTGAGAGGTAAAGAGCCATGACAAAGATGCATATCGGACAGATCAATCTGGCAATTGTTGGCGCTAACGGTCGGGCCTATGTTGAGGCCACCAGAAGGTAAAACAGAAAATCGCTGAAAAATACGTTTCGGCACAGATAGATAAGGAGCCACCATCATGGCATTTGTTCAAACCGCTCAGACCGCCCGCATCGATCTTTTTGCAACCCTGCGTGCGTCCATTGAAGAGTATAAAGCAGCCCGCGTGCTGCGTCAGAAATACAAAACCACCGTTCGGGAATTGGCCCGCATGAGTGATCGCGAGTTGGCCGATATTGGCGTTAACCGCTACGACATCAAAGGCATCGCCAAAGCCCACGTCTACGGCTGAGCGACCCAAAACATCGATTGTAACGCCCCTGCCTGATCCGCAGGGGCGTTTTGTTTTGTCAGCTGGCCTGCGGCATCGCAGTATTGGGGGCTGTGACCAACGTTTCCAAACCGGTCAGGTTGCCGTTCAGCACTTTGCGCAGTTGCGGCTTCATTAGCGTTGCGCCCATGAGCCAGCCAAGCGGGCCAAACTTTGGCTGATAGTCGATGCACCAATAGACGTGGGTTTTGCCGTCGCTAGTTGGGGTGAGGCGAATCTCGGCCTGCGCGGTCTTGAAGGGGATCTTGCCCATGTCCAGCATCGCCGCACGGTAGCCGCGGCCTTCGTTCCAGGTGATGGCTTCTTCCACCAGTGAGGTGCCGTTTGGAAAATGGCAGCGGCGTTTGGCGCCAAGACCAGTGCTGTTTTCCGACAGAACGTCTACTTTCACAACCTCCGGCGCAATGACATCAATGGCCATATAGTCGGCGAGCGCTGCCCAGACAGTGGCTGGGTCAGCGGAGATGGTGCGGGTGCTTTCAACGTGCAACATGTGGCGGTCTCTTTCAGACAAAGTGAATGTGTTGCGACCTGTCTAATGTTGCCCTGCTGACAGCGTTATGTCAGCAGTGTGTCAGCAGGAGTGAAAAATGCGTCGCACAGAACGGCTTTTCCAGATTATCCAAGTATTGCGGGCCGCCCGCGCACCGGTGACGGGGCGGGAGTTGGCTGTCGAATTGGAAGTCTCGCTGCGCACCCTCTATCGCGACATGGCGGAGTTGATCGCGCAGCGGGTGCCCATCACAGGCGAGGCCGGTATGGGCTATGTGCTGGATGAGGGCTATGACATGCCACCGCTGATGCTGACCGCAGATGAGTTGGAAGCGGCCGTTTTGGGGGCCGGCATGGTTGCGGGGCAGGCCGATCCGACCTTGGCGCGTGCGGCGCGAGATCTGGTCGCCAAGCTGACCGAGTCGATCCCGGAAGAACTGCGGCCCGTGGTGTTAGATGCCAGTTCGCGCGCGATTGTCGCCAGAGGACCAAAAGCAGAGCAGTTTGACGGGGCGCGTCTGCGGGTTGCCATTCGGGAGCGTTTCAAGGTGCGGCTGAGCTATCGGGATGGCGAAGGCCGAGAGAGCCAACGCGTGATCTGGCCGCTGCTGATCGCTTACTTTGTGGGCGAGCGCTACATCGTGGCCTGGTGTGAGACACGGCAGGACTATCGGCACTTCCGTACAGACCGGATTGCGACGCTGGATGTGCTGAATGAGGGGTATCCGGGGCGGCGGGCGTCGTTGATTGCCGGGTGGGACGAGGTGATGGCGAAGCGGAAAGCGGCGTCCTGAGCAGTTTCCTTTTGGGCCCTAGATCCTTGCGACAACTGCTCACAATATCCAGAAATTCAGGTAAAAAGACCGCATCACTTTGTTATGTCTGTTTGTAGGACACGCAGCCACATCTAGACATTCATAAGGAGCGCTTTTGGTGCTGGATCTCACATCGTTTCGACGCGACCTACACAGCTACCCTGAGACGGGATTTGATCTGGAGCGCACGCCGCGCTTGATTGCTGACGTTTTGGCAAATGCGGGACTTGAAGTTGTGCGTGGCGTTGGGCAGTGCGGTATTGTCGCCACCCTGCGACGTGGCCCGGATGAAACGGCCATTGGTTTGCGCGCCGATATGGATGCGCTGCCCATTCAGGAAGCCAATGGCTTCTCTTATCGTTCGACGCGGGACGGACTTTTTCATGGCTGCGGGCATGACGGGCACAGCACAATGCTGCTCGGCGCGGCGCTCAAGCTGGCGAAGGATCAGACGCTAAAGCGGACCGTGCACTTTATTTTTCAACCGGATGAGGAAAACGGCAACGGCGCCGCGGCAATGATTGCCGACGGATTGTTTGAGCGGTTTCCCATGGCGGCGATATATGGTCTGCACAACATGCCAGGTATGGCGCTCGGGCATTTTGCCACGCAGTCTGGTCCGTTTTGTGCGTTTGAAGATAACTTTGAGATCATGATTGAGGGGCAGGGCGGGCATGCGTCAATGCCGGAGAAAGGCGTTGATCCGATCGTGGTTGGCTCGGCCATTGTGATGCAGTTGCAGTCCATCATCTCGCGCAATGTGCCGCCACGTGAGCATGCGGTTGTTTCGGTCACAGAGTTTGTGACCGATGGCGCGCGCAATATTCTGCCCAGCAATGTGACGTTGCGTGGCGATTGCCGGGGGTTTTCGCAGGAGGTGTCCCAAACCCTTGAGAGCCGAATGCGTTCCGTCGTGGAAGGGGTTTGTACTGCTCAGGGTGCAAAGGGGCAGATTTCTTATTCGACCTCTTTCCGTCCCTTGGTGAATGAAGATCGTGCCACTGACACTATTGCTGCGGCGGCGGGTGACGTCGGGACGGTTGACGCAACTTATGGACGGGTTGGGTTTTCCGAGGACTTCGCGGAGTTTTTGGTTCACAGACCTGGGGCCTTCATTTTGATGGGCAATGGGCTCGGGGGGAACAATGCCATGCCACTGCACAATCCGTCGTATGATTTTAATGATGACGCCATTGCGCATGGAGTTGCGTTTTGGGTGCGGCTCGCACATCAAAACCTATAGGGTCGAAGATGAGGGTGCGGGCCATCTTCCACATTGCAAACCCTCCCCTGAGGGTCTATACGCCCCCGGTGGCGTTCTGCGCGCCATAGAATCAAAATCAAGAAAAGCCGTGTTTGGCCCGATACGCTTCGTGGGTCAGTTCCGGCAAGGAGAAGCGATATGAAACTGCACGAACTGCGCGACAATCCTGGCGCAACTAAGAAACGCATGCGCGTTGGCCGTGGCCCCGGTTCCGGAAAAGGTAAAATGGGTGGCCGTGGTATCAAAGGTCAGAAATCCCGTTCGGGTGTTGCGATCAACGGCTACGAAGGTGGCCAAATGCCATTGTACCAGCGTCTGCCTAAGCGCGGCTTCAACAAGCCAAACCGCAAGGCATATGCTGTTGTAAACCTGGGCCTGATTCAGAAATTCGTCGACGAGAAGAAGCTGGACGCCTCTGCCGCGATCACCGAAGAAGCCCTGGTTGCTTCCGGTCTGGTGCGCCGCGTTAAAGACGGCATCCGTGTTCTGGCAAAAGGCGAAGTTTCCGCCAAGCTGAACATCGAAGTGACCGGCGCCTCTAAAGCAGCTATTGAAGCTGTCGAAAAAGCGGGCGGCTCTCTGACGGTCAAAACCGCGCCAGCGGCTGAATAAGAGGTTGTGAGCGGGCACAGACCCGCTTACATAATCTTCCAAGTTTTCCTAACGCCGCCAAACCGGGAAACGGTTCTGGCGGCGTTTCCAGTCTAAGAGAGATCCTAAATGGTATCTGCAGCAGAGCAAATGGCGGCCAACACCAGCTGGGCCGCGCTTGGAAAAGCCACCGATCTGCGCAATCGCATCCTGTTCACACTGGCATTGCTGATTGTGTATCGTCTTGGCACATGGATTCCGGTGCCGGGCATCGACGGCGTTGCCCTCCGTGAATTTATGGAAGAGGCGGGCGCGGGCATTGGCGGCATCCTGTCCATGTTCACCGGCGGCGCGCTGGGACGCATGGGGATCTTTGCTCTGGGCATCATGCCATATATCTCGGCCAGCATTATTGTGCAGCTTCTGGGCTCGATGGTTCCTGCGTTGGAGCAGCTCAAGAAAGAAGGCGAGCAAGGCCGCAAGAAAATGAACCAATACACCCGCTACGGCACGGTGGCATTGGCAACGCTGCAGGCATACGGCCTCGCGGTCAGCCTGGAGGCCGGTGAGCTGGTCACCGATCCGGGTATGTTCTTCCGCTTCAGCTGCCTTGTGACGCTGGTTGGCGGCACCATGTTCCTGATGTGGCTTGGTGAGCAGATCACCGCACGCGGCATCGGCAACGGCATCTCCCTGATCATCTTTGTGGGCATCGTGGCCGAACTGCCAGCGGCTCTGGCACAGTTCTTTGTGTCTGGCCGCACCGGTGCGATCAGCGAAGCGGTGATTGTGGCTGTGATCTTCATGGTCATCGCAACCATCGCCTTTGTGGTCTTCATGGAGCGGGCGCTGCGTAAGATCCACATCCAGTATCCGCGTCGTCAGGTGGGCATGAAAGTCTATGACGGTGGCTCCTCTCACCTGCCGGTGAAAGTGAACCCAGCGGGCGTGATCCCGGCAATTTTCGCCAGCTCCCTGCTGCTGCTGCCAACCACCATTGCGACCTTCTCCGGTAGCCAAACCGGCCCAATCATGTCGACCCTGCTGGCCTACTTTGGCCCAGGACAGCCGCTCTATCTGCTGTTCTTCGTGTCCATGATTGTGTTCTTTGCCTACTTCTACACCTTCAACGTCAGCTTCAAACCTGACGATGTGGCCGACAACCTGAAGAACCAGAACGGCTTTGTGCCGGGCATCCGCCCGGGCAAGCGCACCGCAGAATACCTTGAGTATGTGGTCAACCGTATCTTGGTTCTGGGTTCTGCATACCTTGCGGCAGTGTGTCTCCTTCCGGAGATCCTGCGTGGACAATTTGCGATCCCGTTCTACTTTGGCGGCACCTCGGTTCTGATTGTGGTTTCCGTGACCATGGACACCATCCAGCAAGTTCAGAACCATCTGCTGGCGCACCAGTACGAAGGGCTTATTGAAAAGTCCCAGCTGTCTGGTAAAGGCCGGAACAAACGCAAACGCAAAGGACCTGCTCGTCGATGAATATTATTCTGCTTGGCCCGCCCGGTGCCGGTAAAGGAACCCAGGCTGGCCGTCTCGTAGAGAAGCGCGACATGATCCAGCTTTCTACGGGCGACATGCTGCGCGCCGCCAAAACCTCCGGCACGGAGATGGGCAAGAAGGTTGCCGAGGTCATGGACCGTGGTGAGCTGGTCACCGACGAGATCGTGATTGGCCTGATCCGCGAGCAGCTGGAAGGCGACAAAAAGGGCGGCTTCATCTTTGACGGCTTCCCACGCACGCTGGCGCAGGCTGATGCGCTGGCCGAGCTGCTGGAAGACTGCGGCGAGAAGTTGGACGCCGTGATCGAGATGCAGGTGAATGATGAGGTTCTGGTAGAGCGCATCATCAACCGCGCCAAGGAAGCAGTTGCCAACGGTGGTGAAGCCCGTGCGGACGACAATGCGGAAAGCCTGAAAGTGCGCTTGATGGCGTACTACAAGCAGACCGCGCCGTTGATCGGCTACTACCACGCCAAAGGCAACCTGACCTCGATTGACGGTCTGGCGTCGATGGATGAGGTTGAGGCCTCTGTGGCAGGTGTGTTGGGTTAAGCCCAGCCTACATTAGAGACACAAAAAGCCCCGCATCATCAGATGCGGGGCTTTTGTTTGACCAATAGGTCCCCTGTGACTTGCCTTATCAGAACAGGAAGTCGGATGCGTCCAGATCGGAGGCAGAGAACCCTGTCAGCTGGATCGTATTGGCGCCGGATCCGATGTAGGTATTGCCCGCAATCTCGATATAGAAGACGTCAGAGAAGCTGTTGAAGCTCGAGTGGCCCCGGAAATTGATGAGATCGCCATTTTCAAAATCGGTGATCACGTCCGTGCCATGATTGTCGACAAAGACAAAGACGTCCTGACCGCTACTGCCGATCATGGTGTCGTCGCCGGTTCCGCCATTCAGCGTATCATTGCCGCGCCCACCGCTGAGACGGTCATCGTGGTTGCCGCCAAGCAGCTTGTCGTGACCGTCGCCCCCAATCAGGGTGTCGTGTCCGTTTTGGCCAAACAGTTGGTCGCTGCCGGAACCGCCGGACAGCAGATCATAGCCGTTTCCGCCCAAAAGCCAATCCTGGCCAGAGCCGCCAAACAGTTTGTCGTTGCCGCCTTCGCCCCGCAGGGAGTCGTTGCTGTTGCCGCCGCTGAGCGTGTTGCCACGATGGTCGCCCACGAGAACGTCACTGTGGTTGGAGCCTCTCACATCCTCGATCGCGCTGAGGACGTCGCCGGTGGCGTGGCCGCCGGATGCGGTCTTGGCAGTGAGGTTGATGGTCACACCCGCGTCGGATTGCGAATAACTGACCAGATCAAACCCGGAGCCGCCGACAAGAATGTCCAGCCCGTCACCGCCCTGTAGGATGTCATTGCCGCGGCCCCCAATAAGCACATCGGAACCGTCGCCACCTGAGAGGTAGTCGTTGCCGATCCGGCCAGACAGCACGTCGTCACCATTGCCGCCGATAAGCTGGTCGTCGCCCTCCCGTCCAATCAGATCGTCATTGCCATTGAGCCCGACAATACGGTCATCTTCCGAAGTACCGACCAACGCATCATTGCTTGCACCAACCTCGACCGAGGTGATGCGATGGCCGCTATAGGCTGTCACCAGCAGGAAGTGACGCGAGCCCATTTGTACGTGCTCCACATCGAACGCGCCGTTTAACAGGCCAAGGTCCTGAACCTGGGTGACCAGCTCTATGTTGCCGGAGTTGTCCAGAGTGAAGATATTCAGGGAGTCACTGAACTCGCTGGCCGCGACAATGTAGGAGACGCCGGCAATCTGAATGATTTCCGGGCGATCAAGGTTGGATAGGCCGTTGATGGAGCCAAAGTTGTAGGTTGAAAGCAAGCTTGGGCTTCCGGTTCCATCGAGTTGGTACACGTAGAAGCGGTCGTTTGAAAAGTCCGAGGCAATCAGGACGTTTTGACCGTTGAACGTGCCAGCTACGAGGCCTGCCAGTGCCACGCTGCCAGCATAGACGCTGGTAACAAAGGCCAATTGTCCGGTGTTGGAAATCTCGAAGACCGAGATACCGTCTTCGTCATAGGACGACGCGTACAGGAATGTTTTTCCGCCAATGCTGTGAATCGAGATGTCTTGAACGGCGCCGAGTCGAAAGTTCACATTTCCGGTGTCGACTTCGGTATCAACCAGGGTCAATGCCCCCGTACCGTCGATCTGATAGATCGAGACAGCATCGGAATAATAGGCTGAAACAGCAACAAAGGCGCCGTTTGGGGTGGTGAACGTCTCGGCGTTGTTTGCCCAGTCAAGGCTGTTACCACCTCCGTTTGTGATGGTGTCACCCAGTACCAATTGCCCTTCATTCGGGCCGGAGCCGGTGATGCGCAAAGTTGTGAGGCTATCGTCATTTGCACTTGGAATAACCAGAAATTGATTGCCGCCAACCGTCACAACATCAATGTGTCGCGGGTTATTTAGTAGCGTGCTGCTGGTGTCGGCAAAGGTACCAACTGCCGTTAAGCTGCCGTCATCTCCCAAAGTGAGGATCTGAATGCCGTCGTCACCGGCGGATGACACGTACACATAGGTTGTGCCGTTGACCACCGTGCTCACAACGCTGAGCGCTCCGTAGAGTTCCGGGGAGGTTGCAAAATCTACAACGGAATCCCGAATAACTAGATCGCCAATAATGTTCATCAAAAAACTCCTACCAAACAAGCAATCCATGAATTTGATTGCTACGCGGTCAACTTGCCATTGCGCTGTGATGCAATCAAGAAAATTGGAGGAAAATTAGCGTTGAGTTGGCAACGGTGGGTTGTTCGAACTTTGGGCGGATCTGGCCTAAAGACGCGGAAGCATTTGAGCGGTGGGGCGCTACCCACATTTCTGCGAAGCACCCCGGAACCGGAGCACCACGGGTGTGCTCCGGTTGGTTTATAAGCGCCCAGAGGGCGGAGTGTTGCGGTGTGATCGGTGTCAGAACGACACACGCAGGCCGTAGCTGATCCGGTCGATGTCGAGGCCGTTGGCGTTCACTCGTCCTGTGCCGCCGGCGACTTCGGGCAAGCCGTTGAAATTCACGTCGGTGACTTTGGTGTAGTCGGCAAAGAGCGACACGCGGTCGTTCACCGCATAAAGCGCCCCAACGCCGAGAGAGACACCACCTTCATTGAACCCGGCATCGCGGGTGGGCGGGGCAAAGGTGTAGGAGTTGTGCACGTCAAAATCCAGCTGGGTGTAGCCGACGTGGCCGTAAAGGCTGAACTTCGGGGTGACATTCACCCCGCCGATCAGGCGGGCGCCGTAGCTGGAATTAAGATTGATGTCGGTGCCCAGCACGCCGACGATGTTGCGGGTGCTGGCGTTCTCATGGTTGTAGAAGGCTTCGCCGCCCACAAAGAAATTGTTGTTGGTGAAGTTGTGGTGGTAGCCGAGGGCCAAGCCGACGCTGGCATCCTCCGATTGCACGCGGGAAATGCCAGCGGAGTCCGGCACGGGTAGACCGGAGGTGGCCTCATTGCGTTCTAGCGTATGGCCCAAAGAGGTGAGGCCGATATTGCCACTGACGTAGAAACCTTCAGCCATGGCAGGCGCTGTGGCAAAGGCGGTGAGAGAGATGGCGGCGGCCACCACGGCGGGGATGTGTTTCATTGGTTTCTCCAGAAGTGTCTGTGCGGGGACAACTTCTGCGAGGACACAAGAAATGGGAAATCAACTACAATCACAGCGGCGCGGAGAAAATTGTGAGACGTAACAGGTATTTGAGTTTTGGGTGAGGCGGCGTGAGATTGCAGGTGAATGATGAGGTTGTGGTAGAGCGCATCATCAACCGGGCCAAAGAGGCGGTTGCCAACGGTGGCGAAGCCCGTGCGGACGACAACGCAGAAAGCCTGAAGGTGCGCTTAATGGCGTATTACAAACAGACTTCGCCATTGATCGGGTATTACCACGCCAAAGGCAATCTGACCTCGATTGATGGTCTGGCCTCGATGGATGAGGTTGAGGCCTCCGTGACGAAAGTGTTGGGTTGACTTGACACTCACCTTTTGGATGTATTGAGCGGAGCGCCTTCGGGCGCTCTGTTTTTGTTTGTGGGGGTGGAGCACTATGACACGTAACAAGAACCGGTTCGGTTTGAGCGGTGGCACAGAGTTCAACCTGTATGAGGAGGTTGAACTCCGGAGCGACCATGGCGAATTATTGGCCGGCTCCAGAGGGACGGTGATTGACATCCCACTGGGATCGCAAGGTGCGTGCGTCGCAGAGTTTGTGGACGAGAAAGGAGCGACGATCGCGATCTTAGACCTTGATTCGGGAGATGTACGGTAGTGGCGCGAGTCACACACTTGGAAGGCCTTCAGGGTGTTTTTTCATTTGTACATGATGGGACAGAAGAGATTGTCGGCTGTGGGTTCCAGCGTCTTGTTTTCGGTGCCGGTTGGTTCGCGGGGCGGGGCCGTGTTGAGCAGGCTATTCAAGAGCTTGAACAGGTTGTGGAGACTGGAGACACAGAGCAGGTTTTCGAACTCATGGATGCGCAGGGATCGATAGGGCTTTTTGAACGCCAAGATAGTGCGGCGGGGTGCGAGGCGGTGTTGACCACTCTGAAAGAGCTGAAGCGCGAATGGCCATTTCGGCAAGCAGAACTCCGGCATCGCGTCGTGCGATTTCCAAGGGAAGACCATTAGCTCGCTTTTGGGTTTCGGGTAGCGCTGCGCCAAATTGCACAATCCAAAGTTGTGCCGTATGATTTGCAGGCAGCAAACGGGGGGAGAGCAGGGAAGTGAAAAGCAAAATTTGGGCGGATTCGCCGCAGAAGTTTCCGGGCCAAGAGTGGAGCGACACACCGCTCGCGCATGTCTTGGAACTGCACCCTATGGGCGAGGGCTTTTGGGGGGAGTACGTGGCCAGTGACTATGACGGTGGAGTTGAGGTGCATTTGGTTGAGGAGGAAGAAAGCGCCCCTTTGAAGGTTGAGGAGATTTTCCTCTATGTCACCGAGGACGCCGCGGCCGAAGCATCGGAAGATACGGCTTATTCTAGGTTTCAAGGAGACTTACCTTTTGGTTTGGAACGGGAGTTCGGCACCAGCGAAGTAGAGGCGCTTCTGGGGGAGCCTGTGCATCGACGCAAAGAAATCCCAGACAGTCCTGTTGGTTTTTTGGGGGCGTCTTTGCGGTTCAACTTTGCTGGGGGCGGAGATGTTTCGGTCGAGTTCAAGGACGACGCGATTCATCGCATTGTGATAGGCAGGAAGCGTTTCGATTGAGAGAGTTGTTGTGAAACGTCCCACTGAACAGGAGTACAGTCTTAGTTTGTTTTTGGATCGAGCTTGCGTTGATCTTAGATTTTGCTTGCCGCCGCGCATGGGCCAAGAGCTTTCCATATCCGCGCCGGGCAGTGCGTCAGGGTTTGTCACACAAGTGATGCTGGCGGAGGGACTGTCGACCAAAGATCGCCCGGGTCATTTTGAATCGTTGAAGGCGCTTTTAAATGAATATGTGGTGGATGGTGACTTTGTCGGCAGGTGAAACATGAAGATTGAGCGACAGAAGCGAATAGAGAGGCATGGGATTGACGTCTAGCGTAAGAGAAATCGAGATATCGGTGCAATCGGAGCTATGGCCGTCAGGTCGCGGAACCGGCATTGGTGTTGTAGGCAATAGCATCAGTTCCGTTGCCAAAGAGCTGATGGCTCCAATACTTCGAGAAGTAGACGTCGCCTGCGTTCTTTGTTGGGTGCCTCAAACAGGGCTTGTCTCATTTTGTAGTGAAGATGGTGACCCAAATACCGGCGTTCTCATCGTGGTTGATGAAGGAAGTGACATCTTGAGTGCGGCAAAAGAGTTAGACAATTTCCTTGGGGCAAAATTGAGTTTCAGGTGGGCCGACGGAATTCGAGACAGCGTCTGAGGATAACATCACCCAAAAAGAGCCTTCAACTTCCTTGACACCCCCCTCAATCCCCCCTAAATCACCCCATCTCTTAACGGAGAATCAATTCTTTGCGCGTGGGTCGCACCCATGTTGCAAGACCACCTGATCAGCTGAGGCCCGATCGCTTGCAAGCGTCGGGCTTACGTTGTGAAAAAAGGTTCCGGAGCTACGGAACCGCAACGAAAAGGAAAGTGACACGTGGCACGTATTGCCGGCGTTAACATCCCGACCCACAAACGGGTCCCGATCGCCCTGACTTATATCACTGGTATTGGACCAGCATCCGCCAAAGAAATCTGCGAGAGCGTGAAGATCGACGAAACCCGTCGTATCAACGAGCTGTCTGACGCAGAAGTTCTGGCCATCCGTGAGCACATCGATGCGACCTACACCGTTGAAGGTGACCTGCGTCGTGAAGTGCAGATGAACATCAAACGTCTGATGGACCTGGGCTGCTACCGCGGTCTGCGCCATCGTCGTAACCTCCCGGTGCGCGGACAGCGTACCCACACCAACGCACGTACCCGCAAAGGTCCTGCGAAGCCGATTGCCGGCAAGAAGAAGTAAGGGAGGGTTTGATCAATGGCACGCGATAAGACTCGTACGAAGAAAAAAGAGCGTAAGAACATCGCTTCTGGTGTTGCGCACGTGAACTCTTCGTTCAACAACACCAAGATCCTGATCTCCGACGTTCAGGGCAACGCGATTTCCTGGTCCTCTGCCGGCACCATGGGTTTCAAGGGCTCCCGTAAGTCCACCCCATATGCTGCTCAGATGGCTGCGGAAGATGCAGGCAAAAAAGCACAAGATCACGGCGTGAAAACGCTTGAGGTTGAAGTGCAGGGTCCAGGTTCCGGCCGTGAATCCGCACTGCGCGCTCTGGCTGCTATCGGTTTCAACATCACCTCTATCCGTGATGTAACACCAATCGCACACAACGGCTGCCGCCCACCAAAGCGCCGCCGCGTCTAAGCGACATTTCTACTGGCTGGGGCCGCGTGTTTTGCACGGCCCCAGTTCGTCATTTTGAAACCTCGGGCGTCCGGTTCTTTTGGAACATGGGAACTGGACAAGAATGGAGGGACGCATGATCCACAAGAATTGGGCAGAATTGATCAAGCCTACTCAGCTAGAAGTTAAGCCAGGCAACGACCCTGCGCGCCAAGCCACTGTTGTGGCCGAGCCGCTGGAGCGTGGCTTTGGTCTGACCCTGGGCAACGCGCTGCGCCGCGTTCTGATGAGCTCGCTGCAAGGCGCGGCCATCACCAGCGTTCAGATCGACAACGTGCTGCACGAGTTCTCCAGCGTTGCTGGTGTCCGTGAAGACGTGACCGACATCATCCTGAACCTGAAGGGCGTGTCCCTGCGCATGGAAGTGGAAGGCCCTAAGCGTCTGTCCATCAATGCAAAAGGTCCGGGTGCCGTGACTGCTGGCGACATCAGCGACAGCGCGGGCATTGAAGTTCTGAACAAAGATCACGTGATCTGCCACCTGGATGATGGCGCCGACCTTTATGTCGAGCTGACCGTCAACACCGGCAAAGGCTACGTGTCTGCGGACAAGAACAAGCCAGAAGATGCACCTATTGGTCTGATCCCAATCGATGCGATCTACTCTCCGGTGAAGCGCGTGTCTTATGACGTGCAGCCAACCCGTGAAGGTCAGGTTCTGGACTATGACAAGCTGACCATGAAAATCGACACCGATGGTTCCATCACGCCGGAAGACGCCGTGGCCTTCGCCGCGCGCATCCTGCAGGACCAGCTGTCGATCTTCGTGAACTTCGATGAGCCAGAATCTGCGGGCCGTCAGGAAGAGGACGATGGTCTCGAGTTCAACCCGCTTCTGCTGAAGAAAGTGGACGAGCTGGAACTGTCCGTACGTTCTGCGAACTGCCTGAAGAACGACAACATCGTTTACATCGGCGATCTGATTCAGAAGACCGAAGCAGAGATGCTGCGCACACCGAACTTCGGCCGCAAGTCTCTGAACGAGATCAAAGAAGTGCTGTCCGGCATGGGCCTGCACCTCGGCATGGATGTCGAGGACTGGCCACCAGACAACATCGAAGATCTGGCCAAGAAGTTCGAAGACAACTTCTAAGTCTTGCAAGATTTGAGCGGGTCGCGTAAGTGCCCCGCTCAACCAATGCCCGGACCTGCCGGGGACAATATGGGCCTCCGCCCCAAGGTGAACTGGTGACACGCATCACTGGTCTGACAAAGCAAAACGCGAATTAGGAGAAATCAAATGCGTCATGCTCGTGGCTATCGCCGCCTGAACCGTACTCACGAACACCGTAAAGCCCTGTTTGCCAACATGGCGGGTTCCTTGATCGAACACGAACAGATCAAAACCACCCTGCCAAAGGCAAAAGAACTGCGTCCGATCGTTGAAAAACTGATCACGCTGGCAAAGCGTGGTGACCTGCACGCGCGTCGTCAGGCAGCGGCTCGTCTGAAAGAAGACCAGTATGTTGCAAAACTGTTTGACGTTCTGGGCCCACGCTACGCAGAGCGTAAAGGTGGTTACATCCGCATCATGAAAGCCGGCTTCCGCTATGGTGACATGGCGCCAATGGCGATCATCGAATTTGTGGATCGTGACGTTGATGCAAAAGGCGCGGCCGACAAGGCTCGCGTGGCAGCTGAAGAAGCCGCCGAAGAATAAATCTCCATCTGGATCAACCAGATGCCTGGACCCCTGCTAGAATGGCGGGGGTCTTTTTCGTTTTAGGGTATGCCTGAGACAACCCGTCACGTTTTGGATCCAAAAGCACGGCACTACCTCTGTGAGGAAATCCAAAAGGTGCTGCGATGACGATCTCTTCCCAAACTCCCGTTTTCTTTTGCCATGGCGTGCCGGGCAGCCCGCTGGATGCGGCGCTGTTGGCAACGGAGGACCGTGTGGTGGTAGCGCCAAATCTGTTTGAGTGTGCAGGCAATGCGCCTCTAGAGCATTTGGAGGTCGCGCTTGATACGGCTGTGGCCCAAAATGGCGGGCAGGCACTCCACGTGGTTGGGTTTTCGATTGGGGCTATGGCGGCGTTACGCTTGGCAGCGGCGGGCCCGGAGCGGGTTGCGCGCGTGACAGTGGTGTCGCCAGCAGCGCCATTGCAGCTAGGGGATTTCTTGCCGGACATGGCAGGTGCGCCGGTGTTTAAGTTGGCCATGAAGCGTCCGCGCGTGTTGCGGGTGCTGACGGCAGCGCAGGGTTTGTTGGCGCGCAATGCGCCCGGGGTGTTGATCAAACAGCTGTTTGCCAAATGTGGGGCGCAGGAGCGGGTTTTGTTGGCAGACTCTCAGTTTGTGGCGGCCTTGACCGAGGGCATGCGCAACAGCTTTGTTGCGCATCGAGTTGGATATTTGACGTATCTGGCCGCCTATGTTGCGGACTGGTCTGACGAGTTGCGTAACGTGCAGGCTCCGGTCGAGATTTGGCACGGGGACAAAGACACTTGGGCGCCTTTGGCGATGGCGGAAGCGATCAAGGACATGGTGCCGTCATCTTGTGTGCTTCATGTGGTGCCCGATGGAGAGCACTATTCCACGTTGAAAGCGGTGCAGTTGGGCTAGTGCTCTGAAGGATCGCGAGGCATGGTCGCGCGGTGGCAATTGGAGGGGCGTTGATGGGCTTTGACGTGATTGTGGTGGGCGCTGGCCTGTGGGGCAGTGCCTGTGCGCGGCATCTGGCAGAGATGGGCGCGAAGGTTGCGCTGGTGGGGCCAGCGGAGCCTGAGAATGCCGCTACACATGACGGCGTGTTTGCCAGCCATTACGATCAGGCGCGGATCACGCGGCGGTTGGACGGTAGTCGGGATTGGGCGAGGTTTGCGGATGCTGCGATGCGCCGCTACGCAACCTTGGAAGCGCAAGGCGGACAAAGTTTTTTCTATCAAGTCGGCGCGTTGATGGCGGGGCCAGAATACGGCGCGGGCAGTGACTATATGCGCGACACTGCGGCGGTTGCTGAGGTCGAAGGCATTGCGCATGAGGCGTTGAAAGGCAGGGCTCTGGCAGAGCGGTTTCCGTTCTTTGCCTTCCCGGACGGGATACTTGGGCTGTTTGAAAAAGGTGGCGGCTGGATCAATCCGCGTGCGCATGTGGCGGCAGAGATCGCGAGTGGCATTGCCAAAGGGGTCACCTTGGTGCGCGACGAAGTTGTGCAGGTGCTGGAAGGGTCGGACGGCGTGACTGTTCGATGCGCTGGTGGCGAGGTTTTGCGGGGCGACAAGGTTGTTGTGGCGAGCGGGGCATTTTCCAAGGCTTCGGGACTGTTGCCGGAGCCAGTGCCGCTCAAGGCTTATGCCCGTACGATTGCTTTTGTGGAGATTGATGAGATTGAAGCGAACCGGCTGAAGGACATGCCGTCGGTGGTGTACTTCTTTCCAAATGGAGCTGGGGATTGCTACATCTTGCCGCCAGTGCGCTATCCGGATGGCAAAACTTATCTGAAAATCGGTGGCGATCCGGTGGATGTGGAGCTGACAACGGTGGCCGAGATGAAAGAGTGGTTCCGCAGCGGTGGGGATGCGAAGGCAGTAAGCTATATGGCGGATCAGCTGTTTAAGCTGATGCCCAGTTTGTCCTCTCAAGGCGTGACGTTTGGCAGCTGTGCCACCAGTTTCACGCCGCAAGGCAATCCCCTGATTTATGGCCAGACCGATCGGGTGTTTGCCTTGACCGGTGGCAATGGGGCCGGGGCGAAGTGTGCCGATGAGATCGGGCGGCTGGGGGCGCTTAAGGTGATGGGTCAAGCACTGGAGGGGCAGGGGTACACCACGTCGTTTTTGCCATAACTTTGTGTCTTAGATGTACACTAGGTCGTAGACGTAGGACTTTGGACCTTTGCGGCTGACCCATATGCCTTCGGGCGGGGCCTCTGGAGATTGTGGCGTGAGCAGATCCCAGGGGCGGCCCATGATTTCGTTGCTGTCAAAGTCGGCTGCAACCCAGCCCAAAGTGACGTGATGCACAATCCAATATGGGCCGTCTTCGCGCAGGAAGCCTGTTCGTCCCTTAGCGCCCAATGCGCGGACGAATGTGTAGACCAACCCGTCAAGCTGGCGGCGCAACTCGAAGGCGGTGATTGGTGTGGATTGTTGGTCGTAAGACATGCGGTTAGGGTTCCGAGGTTGGTGCGCTAAGTCAATGGTTTCGGGCGGATGTCTGCCGTCGCAAGCGGCGGAGTGGCTTGCATTATTAAAGGCTGCTGCGCATATGCGTTGCACTGAACAATTGAGGATGACGCATGATCCGCGCTGTATTGATTTCCCTCACGCTGGGCCTGGCTTCCACGGTGTCAGCAGAGACCAAGGTCCCGCAATCGCAAGCCGAGATTTCTATGGGCTTTGCGCCTTTGGTGAAAGAAGCGGCGCCGGCAGTGGTTAACATCTTTGCCAAGCAGATTGTGCAGGTGCGTCAGAGCCCGTTCACGGGCGATCCGTTTTTCGACCAGCTGTTTCGCGGGTTTGGCACGCCACAGCCGCGGGTGGAGAACTCGCTGGGCTCGGGTGTGATCCTGTCTGAGGACGGCATTGTGGTGTCCAACTATCACGTGGTTGGTATGTCGACCGACATTCGCGTGCAGTTGAATGATCGCAGTGAGTACACCGCCGAGGTGCTTCTGGCGGATGAAGAGAGCGATCTGGCCATTCTGAAGCTGAAAGATGCCGAAGGGCTGCCGTTTTTGCAGTTCCGTGACAGTGACAATGTGGATGTGGGCGAGTTGGTTATGGCGATTGGCAACCCGTTTGGCGTGGGGCAGACCGTGACCAGTGGGATCGTCAGCGGGTTGGCGCGGTCCGGCGTGGCGACGGGCAATGCGCGCGGCTATTTCATTCAGACCGATGCGGCGATCAATCCGGGCAACTCTGGTGGTGCGCTGATTGACATCAACGGTGATCTGATCGGGATCAACACCTCGATCCTGACGCGCTCCGGTGGGTCCAACGGGATTGGTTTCGCCATTCCGGCCAATCTGGTGGCGCAGTTTGTGGATCAGGCGCGGGAAGGCTTTGATGATTTCCAGCGTCCCTGGGCGGGTATGTTTGGCCAGCCAGTGGATGCGGACATGGCGGAAGGTTTGGGGCTCGATCGTGCGGGCGGCATCGTGGTCTCGGCCATGCATGAGGTCAGCCCGTTCCTGGCGGCGGGTGTCGAGGCCGGTGACGTGATTGTCGCGCTGGATGGCCAGCCGGTGAACACGCCGGCGGAGATGATTTTCCGCATGTCGGTGGCCGGTCTTGGCAGCGATGTTGCGGTTGAGACTTTGCGGGATGGAGATGTGGTGACGCGCTCCGTGAAAATGGATGTGGCGCCGGATGTGCCGAGCCGTGACACCATCGAGACCGGTCGGAAGTCGGCGATCCCCGGAATGGTGATCTCCAACATCAATCCGGCGGTGTTGGGTGAATATGGCCTGCCATTGAGCCTGGAAGGGGTGATGGTGGAAAACCCCGGTGAGATAGGTGCGCGGTTGGGCATTGGGCCGGGCGATGTGTTGCGTGTGATCGACGGCACAGAAATCCTCACCACAAAAGATGCGGACAAAGCTTTGCGGGATGCGCGCAAGCGGCTTACGTTGGAGGTCCAGCGCGGCACCCAGCGGGTGGTGATGCGCTTTAGACTGTAAGGACTTCTGGGCGCACGATGGCCGACCTTTTTGACACCACTCCGGCGGACATTCCTGCGGCTGAGCCGGCGGGCGAAGCACCGCGACCGCTTGCGGATCGGCTGCGGCCAAAATCTTTGTCCGAAGTGATTGGGCAGGAGCAGGTGCTGGGGGCGGAGGCGCCTTTGGGTGTGATGCTGTCCTCAGGGTCGTTGTCGTCGCTGATCTTCTGGGGGCCGCCCGGTGTCGGCAAGACCACGATTGCAAGGCTGCTGGCGGATGAAACCGAGCTGCATTTTGTGCAGATCAGCGCAATTTTCACCGGTGTGCCCGAGCTGCGCAAAGTGTTTGAGGCCGCGAAGGTGCGGCGGGCGAACGGCAAAGGCACGTTGTTGTTTGTGGACGAGATCCACCGCTTCAACAAGGCGCAGCAGGATGGGTTTCTGCCGTACATGGAAGACGGCACCATCCTTCTGGTGGGCGCGACCACGGAGAACCCGTCGTTTGAGCTGAACGCGGCGGTGCTGTCGCGCTCGCAAGTCTTGGTGCTGGAGCGGTTGGCGCTGGGTGATCTGGAGCGTTTGGCGCAGCGGGCGGAGAAAGAGCTGGACAAGCCCTTGCCCTTAGATGGTCCGGCGCGGGAAGCGCTGTTGGAGATGGCGGATGGCGACGGGAGGGCGTTGCTCAACCTGATCGAGCAGGTCATGGCCTGGAAAGTGGATAGCAAGCTGGACACCGATGCGCTGTCCACCCGCTTGATGCGGCGGGCGGCGAAATACGACAAGTCCGGCGATGAGCATTACAACCTGATTTCGGCACTGCACAAATCGGTGCGCGGCTCTGATCCGGAGGCGGCGCTCTACTGGTATGCGCGTATGCTGGAAGGCGGCGAAGACCCGCGGTTCCTGGCGCGGCGGCTGACGCGGATGGCCTGTGAGGACATTGCTTTGGCTGATCCGCAGGCACAGAGCGTGTGCCTCAGTGCTTGGGAGACCTATGAGCGTTTGGGCAGTCCTGAGGGCGAATTGGCGCTGGCGCAGGCGGTGATTTATCTGGCGCTCGCGCCTAAGACCAACGCGGGCTATGCGGCCTATAAGGCAGCGCGGGCTTTGGCGAAGAAGACCGGTTCCGAGCCGCCGCCCAAACATATCCTGAATGCGCCAACCTCGTTGATGGCGGATCAAGGCTATGGCGATGGCTACCAATATGACCATGATGCCGAGGACGGGTTCTCGGGGCAGAACTACTTCCCGGAAGGCATCAAACGGCCGGTGATCTATACGCCGGTTGAACGGGGCTATGAGCGCGAGTTGAAGCGACGCATGGAGTATTTTGCCAAGCTGCGCACCAAACGGAACGGGTAGGGGGCAGCCCCCGTCGCCATATTGGCGACTCCCCCGAGGTATTTAGGGAAGAAGAAAGCGGTTTTCTTGACATTGCGAGGCAAAGCGCAGAGAGACGCGTGATGGTTTTAAACGTGGCATATGTGGCTTTGGGCGGCGCGGTGGGCGCGGCGTTGCGCTATCTGCTGGGCATCGGTGTGGTGCGGCTGGTGGGGCAGGGCTTCTGGAATGGCTTCCCGCTGGCGATCATCACAGTGAATGTGATTGGCTCCTTTCTGATGGGAGCCTTTGTGGTGTTGGCAGCGCAACGTGGCCTGACACACCTGTCGCCATTGGTGATGACCGGGCTGCTTGGAGGCTTCACAACGTTTTCGGCGTTTTCGCTGGAAACTGTGAACCTGATGGAGCGCGGGGCCTTTGGCGCGGCGGCGTTTTATGTGGCTGTTTCGGTGATTGGCGCGGTGGGCGCGCTGATGCTGGGCATGGCCGTGACAAGAGGATTGCTGGCATGAGCCGGGTACAGACAGTGACCGTTGCAGACGGTGAAGGCGATCAACGGTTGGACCGGTGGTTCAAGCGCAAGTTTCCCCATGTTGGGCAAGGGCAGATCGAGAAGATGTGCCGCAAGGGCGAGATCCGAGTGGATGGTGGCCGGGTGAAGGCCAATACCCGTGTGGAGGAAGGCCAGAGCATTCGCGTGCCGCCCCTGCCGTTGCCGCATGAGGTGGCGCAGCGGGAAAAGACGCGGGCTGTGACCAAGGTCAGCAAAGCTGACGCCAAAATGATGCTGGACAGCGTGATCTACAAAGATGACGAGATCATCGCAATCAACAAGCCCGCAGGCTTGCCCACACAGGGCGGCAGTAAACAGACGCGGCATGTGGATGGTCTGTCTGTGGCGTTGCAGTTTGACTATGAAGAAAAGCCGCGCCTTGTGCATCGGTTGGACAAAGACACTTCTGGGGTGTTGCTGCTGGCGCGCACGCGGGCTGCGGCGAAAGCGCTGACCGAGGCGATGCGGCATAAGCAAACCCGCAAGATTTACTGGGCCGTGGTGGCCGGTGTACCAACGCCGTATCTGGGCGAGATCAAATACGGGTTGGTGAAAGCGGGCGGCCATGGGGCGCGGGGCGAAGGCGAGAAGATGATTGCGGTGCATCCGCGGGAAGTCGACAGCACGCCGGGCGCAAAGCGCGCGATCACGCAATATGCAACGCTGTACCGTGTGGCCGGTCGGGCCTCTTGGGTGGCGATGGAGCCGATCACCGGCCGGACACACCAGCTGCGCGCGCATATGGCGGAGATCGGGCATCCGATTATCGGTGACGGCAAATATGGTGGGTCCGGTCAGGAAAACCTCGGCGATGGCTGGGGCGCAAAGCTGGGTGGGATGATTTCCAACAAGTTGCACCTGCACGCGCGGTCTATGACCTTTATGCATCCAACCAAGGGCAAAGTGGTGACAGTGACCGCCGACTTGCCGGAGCATATGGCGCATACCTGGGAGACCTTTGGCTGGTCCGAAGACCTGGCTGCGGACGACCCGTTTGAGAGCCTGCGCTAGGGTTTTGTCATCTCTCATTGGATTTGGCGCGTAAGTGAAGTCGTGGCATGCTGAGGCATTCCGCGACTTTTTTACTTTGCACGTCATTTCGAGAGGAGAAGCCCATGCCGGCTGTGTCGTTTTCCCATATTGGCATCACCGTGCCCGATCTGGATCGGGCGGTTGAATTCTATACCAAAGCCTTTGATCTTTACCTGCTCATGCCACCTTCAGAGGTTTTGCAGGATAATAGTGCGATTGGCGAGATGTGTGACGACGTGTTCGGCGCAGGCTGGGGGCGGTTTCGGATTGCGCATCTGTCCACCGGAGATGGGGTGGGCATTGAGCTATTTGAATTTCCCAAGACCGACGACAGCAAGCCGCCGTTTGATTATTGGAAGCCGGGGATTTTCCACTTTTGCCTGCAGGACAGCGATCTGGAGGAGCGAGTAAAACGCATTGAGGCGCTGGGCGGGAAGCAGCGGATGCAGCAGGTACGCTACTACTATCCAGATCAGAAACCATATCGCATGGTCTATTGCGAGGATCCGTTTGGAAATCTGGTGGAACTCTACAGTCATTCTTATGAGCTGACCTATTCCTCGGGTGCCTACGCCGACGATGCTTGACCTCTGCGCGCGTCCGTGGTGAAGCAAGCGCCACAGAACGCGCGGAGGGCTTATGCGGCTCAAACTGGTGATTTTTGACGTGGACGGCACGCTGGTGGACAGCCAGGGGCTGATCATCGAGGCGATGAACTTTGCCTTTGAAGGGGAAGGGCTGGCGCCGCCAAGCCGCGAAGACACGCTGTCGATTGTGGGCCTGTCGCTGGACGTGGCGATGTTCAAGCTGTTGCCGGAGGCGGATGCGGCGCTGCGAGCGCGTTTGGTGGACGGCTATAAACAGGGATACATGCAGCGGCGCGCCGAGACAGGTGTGGCCCAGTCGTCGCCGTTCTTTTCTGGCGCGCGCGATGTGTTGGAACGGCTGCGGGCCCAGGACGATGTGTTGCTGGGCGTGGCCACAGGCAAGTCACGGCGCGGGCTCGACAAGTTGATTGATGGGCATGGCTTGCTGGGCATGTTTGTGACCACGCAAGTGGCCGATGACCATCCGTCCAAACCTCATCCGTCGATGATCACAACAGCGCTGGCGGAAACCGGTGTGGATGCGCGCGACGCGGTGATGATTGGCGATACAAGTTACGACATGGAGATGGCCGCTGCTGCTGGCGTGGCTGGCATTGGTGTGGGCTGGGGCTATCACGCGCGGGATGCGCTGGGCGCAGCTCACCGTATCGTTGAGGATTTTGCGGCGCTGGAAAACGCGCTGACACAGATTTGGGAGGTTCAGCCATGAGTGAATGGGCCAAGAAACGGTTTTGGAAAGAGACAACCTACGAAGCCACAGAAGGGGGCTACAAAGTGTTGTTGGACGGGCGCGGGGTAAAAACCCCGGCCAAGGCGCCGCTGGTTGTGCCCACCGAGGCGATGGCACAGGCTGTTGTCGCCGAATGGGATGCGCAGGACGAGAAAATCGATCCGACCAGCATGCCAGTCACCCGGTCTGTGAATGCGGCGATCGACAAGGTTGCGGTGCAGCATGGGGAAGTGGCGGATATGTTGGCGGAATACGGCGGCAGCGATTTGGTCTGTTACCGCGCCACCACTCCCGAAGAGTTGATCGCCCGTCAGTCGGCGGCCTGGGACCCGCTTCTGGACTGGGCGGCAGAGGCATTCGATGCCCGTCTGAAGCCTGTCGCTGGGGTGATGTTTGCGGCGCAGGATGCCGACGCGTTGAGCAAGCTCAGCGAGAAAACACACAGCTTCAACAACTTCGAGTTGGCTGCGTTCCATGATCTGGTGGGCATCTCCGGATCGCTGATCATCGGATTCGCCGCAACCTGTGATTTGCACCCGATCGAAACGCTTTGGGAACTCTCCCGAATCGACGAGCAATGGCAGGAAGATCAGTGGGGACGTGACGAGGACGCCGCTGAGGAAGCCGAGAAGAAAAGGCAAGCGTTTATGCACGCTTACGCCTTCTTCAAGCTGAGCAAAGACTGAGCGATTTGCATGTAAAACAAGGTCAAGAGGCTGATAGCGCAAGCATTGATAGTATTGCGTGATGGACCTCTTGACGTTTGGCGATGAATGCGACCAAACTGAACACCGATGTGAGGGGGGTGTAATCTCTGAACATCTACTTTCGGTCTAACATGACCAAAAACCACCCGGGATAGGGTGGACAACAGGAAGAGGTAAAAATGAAAAAATCCGTAGTTTTCGGTGCACTGACAGTTGCTGGCCTGGCGGCCGGTGCAGCTGCTGCTGGCACGCTTGACGATGTTAAAGCGCGCGGCAAGCTGAACTGTGGTGTGACCACCGGTCTGGTTGGCTTTGCTGCACCTGACGCAAACGGCGAATGGATGGGGTTCGACGTTGGCGTATGCCGTGCAGTGGCAGCCGCTGTACTGGGCGACCCGAAAGCGGTTGAGTTTGTTCCGACCACCGGTAAGACCCGCTTCACCGCGCTGGCTTCCGGCGAGATCGACATGCTGGCACGTAACACCACATGGACATTCTCCCGTGACGTAGACCTGAAGTTCACCTTTGTTGGCGTGAACTACTATGACGGTCAGGGCTTCATGGTTCCAAAAGAACTGGGTGTGTCCTCCGCGAAAGAACTGGACGGCGCGACCGTTTGTATCCAGACCGGTACCACCACCGAGCTGAACCTGGCGGACTTCTTCCGTTCCAACAACATCAGCTACGAGCCGGTGCCAATCGAAACCAACGCAGAAGCTCAGCAGCAGTATCTGGCAGGCGCATGTGACGTGTACACCACCGACGCATCCGGTCTGGCGGCGACTCGTGCGACCTTCGAAGATCCATCTGCGCACGTTCTGCTGCCAGAGATCATCTCCAAAGAGCCTCTGGGCCCACTGGTACGTCACGGCGACGACAACTGGGGTGACGTGGTTCGCTGGTCCCTGAACGCTCTGATCACTGCAGAAGAGCTGGGTGTGACCTCCGCAAACATCGGTGAGATGGCTGCAGGCACCAACAACCCAGAAGTTAACCGTCTGCTCGGCACCGAAGGCAACCTGGGCGAAATGCTCGGCCTGAGCGCTGACTGGGGCAAAAACGCCATCATGGCGGGCGGCAACTACGGTGAGCTTTTTGAAGGCAACATCGGTGAATCCACTCCGATCGGTCTGGCCCGTGGCCTGAACGCTCAGTGGACCGACGGCGGCCTGATCTACTCCCCGCCCTTCCGCTAAACACATCACGGAAAGGGCGCGGTTCATACCGCGCCCTTTTCGCATTGAAGACCCACAACAATAATCGGCCACGGCGCAACGACGCCAAAAAATAACCGGCCGACGAACGGGGAAGATCCTATATGACCACTCTGACCGACCCTCCCAAGGAGTCGTTCCGGCTGTCTATGCTGATCAACGATACGCGCTATCGCTCGTTGACGTTCCAAGCAATTGCAGCCGTCGCTCTGGCGCTGGCGATTTGGTATCTGGGCAACAACCTTATCCAGAACCTTCGGGCCGCCGGCCTCAATATTTCGTTGAACTTCATGTCTGATCCAGCCGGATATGACATCAACCAACGACTGATCGAATATGATAGCCAATCGTCCCACGCGCGGGCCGCGCTTGTTGGGATTCTGAACACACTTCTGGTGGCGTTCCTGGCTTGTATCACCGCAACAATTTTCGGCGTCGTCGCTGGCGTGTTACGCCTCTCCAACAACTGGCTCGTGTCCAAGGTGATGGCGTTTTATGTGGAAATCTTCCGCAACATTCCTGTGTTGATCTGGATTCTGATCATCTACACGATCATGACAGCCGTGATGCCGGGACCTCGGGAGTTCCGTGGCGATAACGCGACCTCCAGCATGGTGCTGGATCTTTTTGCCTTCACCAACCGTGGGATCTATGTCCCGATGCCATTCTTTGAGAATGGCCTTTTTGGCAATGCCACGTTGAACTGGGTGCTGGTGCTGTTGGTGGCCTGTGGGTCCTGGTACGCCGCGCGTACTGTGAACCACCGCGCAACGAACATTCAGGCGGACACCGGTGTGCGTCCAAAGACCCTTTGGATCAATCTGGCGATCTGGCTGGTGCCGTTCATCGCGCTGATGTTCATCATGGGGCTGACCTGGGAAGTGCCGGCGCTGAAAGGCTTCAACTTCAAAGGTGGTATCAAAATTGGTGGTCCGCTGATCGCACTGTGGTTCGCGCTGTCGATCTACACCGGTGCCTTTATCGCAGAGAACGTCCGGGCCGGTATTCAAGCTGTCTCCAAGGGACAGACCGAGGCCGCGGCAGCGTTGGGTCTGCGTGCAAACCGCGTAATGAACCTCGTGATCCTGCCACAGGCGCTGCGTGTGATCATTCCGCCATTGATCTCCAACTATCTGAATATCACCAAGAACACCTCTTTGGCCATTCTGGTTGGCTATGCCGACATCACCGCGACTTTGGGGGGCATCACGCTCAACCAAACCGGCCGCGCGATTGAGTGTGTGCTCTTGATGATGCTGTTCTATCTCTCGGCGTCGCTGCTGATTTCGATGGTGATGAACATCTACAACTCTTCTGTGAAACTTAAGGAGCGCTGAGTATGTCTGACTCTCAAAACAACTCTGTCGCTTTTGTTGCCACAGAAGTGATACCAGAAAGCCCGCCGCCTGCGCGCGAAACGGGTGTGGTCAAGTGGCTGCGGGAGAACCTGTTCTCCAGCGTGACCAATGGTGTTCTGACTGTTGTGGCGCTGTACCTGATTTTTCAGGTGCTGGCTGCGATTTTGCCTTGGATCTTCAACGGCATCTGGACAACCAACTCTTTGGCCGAATGTCGCGAAATCTTGCAGGGTAAAACAGGGGCATGTTTCTCGGTTCTGACCGAGCGTTGGCACCAGTTGATTTATGGCTTCAAGTATCCACAAGAGGAATACTGGCGTCCGAATCTGGCCTTCCTGCTGATGCTGGTGGCGATTGCGCCGGTGCTGTTCTTTGATCTGCCGCGCAAGCTGTTGATCTTCACTGCGCTGTACCCGTTTGTGGCCTTCTGGCTGATCTGGGGGGGCACCATTCTTGCGCCTCTGGTTGCGCTGGTGGGCTTTGTTGTAGCCGGTGTGTTCTTCCAGGTCTTTGGTCGCAGCAGCTTTGCTCTGGGCTTCTTCGGGGGCATTGTGCTCGCGTTGCTTGTCTGGGCGTTGGGTGGTTACCTGATCCCTGAGGGCGCGTCTGAAAATGCTATGCTGCTTGCGGTACCTTCCCGCGATCTGGGTGGCTTCATGCTGAACCTGATGCTGGGTGTGACCTGTGTGTCGCTGTCTATTCCGTTGGGCATTGCACTCGCGTTGGGCCGTCAGTCTGACATGCCGCTGATCAAGGGCATCTGTGTGGTCTTCATCGAGTTTATCCGTGGGGTGCCGCTGATCACGCTGCTGTTTGTGGCGTCGGTGATGCTGGCATACTTCTTCCCGCCGGAAAGCACAGTCGACCTGTTCCTGCGTGTGGTGATCATGATCACCATGTTCTCCGCAGCCTATATTGCTGAGGTGATCCGTGGGGGCCTGGCCGCCTTGCCGAAAGGACAATATGAAGCCGCAGACAGCCTTGGCCTGGACTATCCACAAGCCATGCGCCTGATCATCCTGCCGCAAGCGTTGAAGATTTCGATCCCCGGTATCGTGAACGTGGCCGTGGGCCTGTTCAAAGACACCACGCTGGTATCGGTGATCTCGATGTTTGACCTGGTGGGTATGATCCGTGGGCCAATCCTCGCCTCCACCGAGTGGAACGGCGTGTATTGGGAGCTCTTCGGGTTTGCCGCGCTTCTGTTCTTCGTCGTCTGCTACGGCATCTCTCAATATTCCCAGTGGCTTGAGCGCAAGCTGCACAAAGGCCACTAAGAAGGAGTTCACAATATGTCTGAACTTATGTCTGATCGCGAAATCGACCGCTCCAAGATGCATGTGGGCAGCGAAGTCGCCATTCAAATCTCCAACATGAACAAGTGGTACGGGTCTTTCCACGTGCTGCGCGACATCAACCTGACCGTCAACGAAGGTGAGCGGATCGTGATTGCGGGGCCATCCGGCTCCGGTAAATCGACCCTGATCCGCTGCATCAACCGTTTGGAAGAGCACCAGTCGGGCGACATCATCGTGGATGGAACAGAGCTGTCCAACGACCTCAAGAACATCGACAAGATCCGCTCCGAGGTTGGCATGTGCTTCCAGCACTTCAACCTGTTCCCGCATCTGACGATCCTTGAGAACTGTACGCTGGCGCCGATCTGGGTGCGTAAAACGCCCAAGAAAGAAGCCGAAGAGATCGCGATGCACTTCCTTGAGAAGGTGAAAATCCCGGATCAGGCTCTGAAGTATCCGGGCCAGCTTTCCGGTGGTCAGCAGCAGCGTGTGGCGATTGCCCGTTCGCTTTGCATGAAGCCGCGCATCATGCTGTTTGACGAACCTACCTCGGCGCTTGACCCGGAGATGATCAAAGAGGTGCTCGACACCATGATCGAACTGGCGGAAGAAGGCATGACCATGCTTTGCGTGACGCACGAGATGGGCTTTGCCCGTCAGGTGGCGAACCGCGTGATCTTCATGGACCAGGGTCAGATCGTGGAGCAGAACGAGCCGGAAGAGTTCTTCAACAATCCGAAGAGCGAACGGACCCAGTTGTTCCTGAGCCAGATTCTGGGTCACTGATCCCGAATACAGATCAAAAAGAAGGCCGGGCATTTGCCCGGCCTTTTGCGTTTAGCTATGGCTTTCAAACACTTCCGTGCGGCCATCCGGGTGGATCAGCAGGGTGTCATAGGGCTCCACCTCACCGCCCATTTCCATGCCGGGAGAGCCCATGGGCATGCCGGGAACCGTGATGCCGCGGGCACTGGGGCGTTCGGTCAGAAGGCGGCGGATGTCGGAAGCGGGCACGTGGCCTTCGACCAGATAGCCGTCGATCAAGCCTGTGTGGCAGGAGGAGGTCTCGTCCGTTAGGCCCAGGCGGGCTTTGATGTTCCAGAGCTGTTCATCCGGAATGGCGTGGCTTTCTACAAGGAACCCTTCGGCGCGCAGGTGCTCTTCCCAAGCGCCGCAGCAGCCGCAGGTGGGAGATTTCACAACCTTAATGGTGGGGGTGTCGGCCATGGCGGGCAGACTGGCGAGAGGCAGGCTGGCGGCGGCCAGCAGAAAGGCGCGGCGGTGCATGAGAGGCTCCTTGAATGCTGTTGTTGGACAGATAGGCAGCAGCAAGCGGTGCTGCAATGCGCTGGATCAAGTGGCGTTTGTTTGAGTGGCGATGATCTCGCGCGGGATTGCGAAGTCCACAATGGTGCCTTGGGAGAATTGAACCTCTGCCCAGTTCGCAACGTCAAAGTGGATCACAGTTGTGGCGCAGGTTGGGTAGTCGGAGAACCGCGGGTGGGTGGCCGGTTTCTTGGACAACATTTCAGCGAAATAGGCGATACCCGGATTGTGACCAAGCATCAGGATGGTGTCGGCCTGTGCGGTTTGCAGGACACGCAACATGACGTCTGCACCTGCGTGATAGAGGGCATCCTCGTAGCGGGTTTTGGCCGCAGTGATGCCTAGTCGGGCATAGGTCTCGCGGGTGCGCTCTGCGGTGGAACAGAGCAGTTCGTCGGGCAGGTAGGTTTTGTCTTTGAGCCACTTGCCCATAGCCGCGGCGGAGGTGCGGCCGCGTGCGTTGAGGGGGCGGGCGTGGTCCGGTTGCAAAAAGTCGTCCCAGCTTGATTTGGCATGACGCATCAGGATCAGGGTGCGGCTCATGGATGAAAGGACCTCATATGCAATGCGGATTGGGCGTCTGTACGTTTGGCTTTGCCTGAGTGTGGACAGGCGCGGCGGGCAATGCAACCGCGGGACATGCAGTCGGAGCCATCCTTGGTGTCCAGGAAAGCGTGGCAGGCGGCGATATTGTATCCGGAGTCTGCGCTGAGGGCGTCCACCGGACAGGCCGTGGTGCATGGGGCGTCACAGGTGAGGCAGGGAGATTGTGTACCCTGTTGAGGTATTGGAATTTCTGTCGGCAAGATCAGCGCGCCGCGTAGAGAAATCATCAGGCCCACTTCGGGGTGCGCCATCATGCCAACGGGGCTTTGGTAGAACCGTCCGCTGTCCAAGGCCCAGCGGATGAATGGTGGGTAGGGTGGGCCGTCGGAGGGGAATTGGCATGTTCCGTCAAAGGTTTGGGCGAGGTCTCCAACGACGCGTTTGGACCACCGGTCGACGGGGTGCTTATTGCCGTCCAGAAATTCCGGCGACGCGCTGAACGCGGCCCAGAAATCCGGGCCGGTGCCAAAGAGCACAATGGTTTTGCCGTCCTCACGCAGCGCGCCCATGGTGATCAGGCCCGCGTTTGCGGCGGCGGTTTGAATGGCATTCAGCGTCATTTTGCGCGGAACGGGAGGCGCAAGCTCCAGGAAAGTTTGGTAGGGCGGGCGTCTTGCCATTCTAGTCCGATGGTCATCTTATCATGTCCTGCACGGGGTTGCGCGATATAGGTTCCCAGCGCACGGTCCCAGATCGACAGGGCAAAGCCATAGTTGCTGTCGTGCTCGTCTCGATGCACCGAATGATGCACACGATGCATGTCCGGTGTGACCAAAACAAGTCGGATCAAGCGGTCGAGTTTGGCGGGCAGGTGGATGTTGGCATGGTTGAACAGCGCGGTGCCGTTGAGCAGGATTTCAAACACCAGCACGGCCAGCGCGGCGGGGCCAAGTAGGTAGATCAAACCGATTTTTAGACCCATCGACAGGGCAATTTCCACCGGGTGAAAACGAATGGCGGTGGTGACGTCGAAGTCTGGATCGGCATGGTGTACCCGATGCAAGCGCCACAGGAGCGGGACCTTGTGGGTGATAAGGTGTTGCAACCAAATGGCAAAATCCAGGATAAGAATTGCCAGGATGACCTCAATTGCGACGGGGAGTTTCAAGGTGTTGAACAGGCCCCAGCCGTTGGATTGGGCATCGGAGGCTGCGCCCACAGCGAGCAACGGCAAGGCGATGGCCAACGCCCGCAGAGTTAAGGTGTTGAGGACAGACAGCCCCCAGTTGGTCATCCAGCGACGGGATTTGGACCAACTCAGCGGTCGACGTGGCGCCAAAGTTTCGATCCCGGCGAGCACGATGAAGAGCCCGAAGAAAACGCTCAGACGGATCAGTAGCTCGTGTTGCATTGAGAGGCATCCATAGTGGTGGCCTCTCAATATATTTATTTTTCAGAATGTGAAAAGGGGTAGTGTTAATCGCCCCGGATCATCGAGCCTGCACCATGTTCGGTGAAGAGCTCCAGCAGGCAGGCGTTGGGGGCGCGGCCGTCGAGAATGACCACAGCGCGCACGCCTTTTTCGATGGCCGCGAGAGCTGTTTCGGTCTTGGGAATCATACCGCCCGCAATCACACCTTCTTCGGTAAGGTCTCGGATTTGTTGTGCTTTTAGCTCTGTTAGAACCTCACCGTCACCGTTCTTAACGCCAGCGACATCGGTCAGCAGCAGTAGGCGATCCGCTTCCAGGGCGCCGGCAATGGCGCCGGCGGCAGTGTCCCCATTGATGTTGAAAGTTTCGCCGTTGCGACCAGCCCCCAAAGGCGCGATTACCGGGATGGTGTCATTGGCAAAGAGCTCGTGTAGAATCGATGGGTTCATGTCGGCCGGGGTGCCGACAAAACCGAGGTCTGGGTTGGTTTGGTCACAGACGATCAGGTTGGCGTCTTTGCCGGACAGGCCAACCGCCTTGCCGCCCTGACGGTTGATGGCTTGCACAATGCGTTTGTTGACCACACCGGACAAAACCATCTCCACCACTTCGACGGTGGCGGCGTCGGTGACGCGTTTGCCGTTCACAAAATCCGATTTGATTTCAAGGCGTTCCAACATCGCGTTGATCATCGGGCCGCCGCCGTGCACGATCACCGGGTTGATGCCCACTTGGCGCATCAGAACCACGTCACGGGCAAAATCATCCATGGCTTCGTCACTGCCCATGGCGTGACCGCCAAGCTTAATAACCACGGTCGCACCGGTGTAGCGCTGCAGGTAAGGCAGGGCTTGGGACAGGGTGCGGGCGGTGGCGATCCAATCGCGGTTCATATCTTGTGTCTTCATTTTGCAGGCCTCTTTGTCAGAGCGTGTTAACCGCTCTTGTCAGGAGTGCCAAGACGTACCGGAGGGTTGAAGTGCCGATTTGGTAAAAAGAGGGCAAATTAACCCGATTTGGAACATCGGTATTGCGTCGGCATCACGACTGTTTTGTGGAGGTGGGGCCGTTTGTTAACAGCGATGTCTTAACGCGCGTGCACGGTGGGCACGGAGGAGGGGACAAAATGCGGGGTTAGTTCTTTGATCACTAGATCGGTCACCCCGTCCTCAAACAGGTCCTGAAAGTCATGTAAGGCATCACTGTTCAGGAAGTGCTGCCAGTCGCGGCGGCTTTCCCAGCGATGGAACAGAATGAACTGTCCCGGGTCGCCCGTGCCAGTGTGGATGTCAAAACGCAGGCAGTTTTGCTCGTTCAGCACCCGTTGGGCGAGGCGCAGCAGGCCCTCGCGCACGCGGGCGCGGTTGGGCGAGTCGAGATAAAAAGACGCCATAATGGTGACGGTCATCTGAAAGCCTTTGCCGATTCTTTGCAGACAGCGGTAATGCGCCAAGCCTGCGTCGGAAAAGTTTACTTAACAGTGAAAGAAAATGGGGGGCTTGCCGGAAATCCGCGACAATTTGATAGATGCCGGTTGGGCGGCGTTTAACTCGCCAGTGCGAAGCAGGTGGGGCGGCGTGGGCGCAGGGGGGCCTGTTTGGCCACGGTGAGGTCTGACAGCAGGCCGTACACTTCCGTTTGAAACGCAAAATGCGCCTCGGAGTTGAGGTAGGCTTTCCAGGCCGCAGCATTGTCCCATTTTTGTTGGATGTGGAACTCGGACGGGGAATCCGCAAGGGTTGTGGCGACATAGCTGATGCAGCCAGGCATATTGCAGGCCCGTGCAGCCAGCGTTTTTAAGGCGCCCGCCACGTGATCTGCGTCACGCTCATCTGTTGAGAAGGAGACCACCACTGTCTCTCTCATTGATCCACTCCATACCGAAAAAAACGGTTTCACCCCGAAACACATTCGACGGGATGGATATAAAATTAGTGTACAAATGGTAAAGGCACAGAGTGTCTTAGATTTTAGACAATCTGTTTGCAGTTGCGCGAACGTGTAACGTGTTCAGGGGGTTACTTGCGTGGGGCGTGAAGTTTACGTAGCGCCCACTTCAGATCGCCTTGCAGGGTTTTGAAGTCGCGGCTGGCGGTTTCGTCTTTGCGGCCGATCAAAACGTAATCCCATCCGGCATGGCCGTGGATTGGGAGAATCGCGCGGGCGACTTCGCGCATCCGGCGCTTGGCGCGGTTGCGGGCGACGGCGTTGCCAACTTTCTTGGAACATGTGAAGCCGACGCGGATGACGGAAGGATCGACGTTCTCGTCATCACGGCGTTTGCGAGCCTGGATCATCATCGCCTTGGTGCCCTGCTTGCGGGCACGGGCGGCGGCGAGAAACTCGCTGCGTTTTTTCAAGACGGGCAGGGCTGGCTGCGGACAAACGGAAACCGCCGGAGACGTTGTCCCGTTGGAGGCTGAGCCTTCCTGTGGGGTCTCCGGCGGTGTCATTTTTTCCAAACGGCCTGTTCAGGCAGTCGTGCGCTTATGCGCTCAGCGACTTACGACCGCGTGCGCGGCGTGCGTTCAGGATCTTGCGGCCAGCTTTGGTGGCCATGCGCGCACGGAAGCCGTGGCGGCGTTTACGAACCAGGTTCGAAGGTTGGTAGGTGCGTTTCATCGCTCCGTCTCCGTCATGTTGTTTCAGTGGGCCCCGGCGCGAGATTCGCGGTGCCTATCTATTCGAAGACCGGTCTTTAGACGGGCCTGCGGGATAAGTCAAACGTCAGATGGGGGATTTTTGGCAAAAAGGCAAGGAGGACGCGGATGTTTGGAGGAAGAGGGCAGCGCCCGACCCCGGGTGGGTGCTTGGGACCGTGGTTGGAGGCGTAAGGCAGGCCGAGACTTGTAACAATTGAAGGGGGCGCTTGAACGCAAATGCGCCCTCCTGTGGGGAGGGGCAGGCGCGGACCGGGCCAGCTGGCCCGTCCCAAAGGGGTGTTTGTTACGGTTAACCACGAATTCCTCACGAATCGTGGCGTCGTGATCAAGCGCCCGTGAGGTCTCTGTTGTTTTACCAATACGTCAGCCATGTTGGGGTAAGACCAAGAAAACGGATCAAAGATGTCTGACGTGACGGATACTTCGCAAGAAACCAAATCCAAATGGGCGCGTATGTTGCCGCTCGCGGCGCTTGTCGTCGGGGCTGGGCTGGGCGCTTATGCCTTGGGCGACTACCTGAGTTTTGAAGCCTTGCGCGACAATCGCGAGATGCTGATTGCCTACCGCGATGCGCACTACGCGCTCGCTGTGGTGGTGTTTATGGCGATATATGTGGTGATCGCGGGGTTCTCCCTGCCCGGGGCCACGATAGCGACGCTGACCGGCGGCTTTTTGTTTGGCACCTTCCCAGGCGTGTTGTTCAACGTCGGGGCGGCGACCATTGGGGCCACTGTGGTGTTTCTGGCCGCCCGTTGGGGGCTTGGCGACCGGTTGGCCGCGAAGATGGATGCCAGCGAAGGCAAGGTGAAAGCGATCAAGGACGGGATTGATGAAAACCAGTGGTCGATGCTGTTCATCATCCGTCTGGTGCCTTTGGTGCCGTTCTTTGTGGCCAACTTAATTCCCGCGTTGGTGGGCGTGTCGCTGTGGCGCTATGTGGTGTCCACCTTCCTTGGCATTATTCCCGGTGGGCTGGTCTATACCTCTGTTGGCGCCGGATTGGGCGAAGTGTTTGCCCGTGGCGAGACGCCGGATTTGGGCATCATTTTTGAACCACATGTGTTGTTGCCGATCCTTGGCTTGGCGGCGCTGGCGTTTCTGCCGGTTGTGCTCAAACTCATTCGCGGCAAAGAGGCGCTGTAATCATGGAACAGATCAAGACGGACGTGCTGGTCATCGGGGCTGGCTCTGGTGGGTTGTCTGTGGCGGCTGGGGCAAGCCAGATGGGCGCCAGCGTGGTGCTGCTAGAAGGTCATAAGATGGGCGGGGATTGCCTGAACTTTGGGTGCGTGCCCAGCAAGGCGTTGTTGGCAAGCGCCAAGATGGCGCATCAGCAAACCAAGGGCCAAGCGTTTGGCGTGTCCGATCAGGTGCCGCAGGTGGATTATGCCGCGGCCAAGGCGCATGTGGCGGATGTGATATCGCAGATTGAGCCGATGGACAGTGTGGAGCGGTTTGAAGGCTTTGGCGTGCGGGTCATTCAGGAATACGGGCATTTCATCAGCCCAAAGGTGGTGCAGGCCGGAGACCATCAGATCACGGCGCGCCGGGTGGTGATTGCCACTGGGTCCAGTCCGCTGGTGCCGCCGATTCCCGGTTTGGATCAGGTCGACTATCTGACCAATGAAACCCTGTTTGAGATGACCGAGACGCCGGAGCATCTGTTGATCATTGGTGGCGGGCCGATTGGTTTGGAGATGGCGCAAGCGCATGTGCGGCTGGGCATCAAGGTCACGGTGATCGAAGGCGCCAAGGCGCTGGGTCGGGATGATCCAGAGATGGCGGCGATTGTGCTGGAGCGGCTGCGCGGCGAAGGCGTGGAGATTGCCGAAGACGCGATGGCGAAGACGGTGACGCAGACAGATGGCGTGATCACGGTTGAGGCGCAGGATGGGCGCAGTTTTAGCGGATCACATCTGTTGGTGGCCGTTGGGCGCAAGGCCAATATGGACCGCCTCAACCTCGAGGCCGCTGGGATTGAGACTCACAAAACCGGGATTTCGGTGGATGCCTCTCTGAAGACCACCAATAAGAAGGTCTATGCGATTGGCGATGTCGCCGGCGGGGCGCAGTTTACCCATGTGGCGGGCTATCAGGCGGGGGTGATCATCCGCTCGATGCTGTTTGGATTGCCGGCCAAAGCGCGCACGGATCACATTCCTTATGCGACCTACACCGACCCAGAACTGGCGCAGGTTGGATTAACCGAGGCGGAGGCGCGGGCGCAGTATGGCGATAAGCTGACCGTGACGCGGTTTGAGAGCCACCATAACGACAGGCTGATTGCCGAGCGCAATGCCTATGGGCTGATCAAAGCGATGGTGGTCAAGGGCCGTCCGGTGGGCGTGTCAATTGTCGGGCCACAGGCCGGGGAGCTGGTCAATCTGTGGTCGCTGGTGATTGCCAATAAGCTGAAGATGAGCGCTGTGGCTGGCATGGTGTCGCCCTACCCAACGGTGGGCGAAATCAACAAGCGGGTTGCAGGGGCCTATTTCTCGCCGCAACTGTTTGATAATCCTAAGGTGAAACGGGTGGTTGGCTTGGTGCAACGCTGGCTGCCGTAACCAGAACGGTCGCGAAACATGCTCAACACGCTATCAGGTCGGTTCCTGATCCTGACGGTCATCTTTGTGATGCTGGCGGAAATCCTGATCTTTGTGCCGTCGATTGCACGTTATCGGGAAGATTACCTGCTGCTGCGGCTGGAGCGGGCGCAGATTGCCTCGCTTGCGCTTCTGGCAGACGACATGATCGATACGGAGCTGGAGCAGGAGCTGTTAAAAAACGCGGGCGTGTATAACGTGGTGCTGCGGCGCGATGAGATGCGGCAGTTGATCCTGAGCTCTCCCATCCCGGAACCGATCAGCGCGACCTATGACATGCGCAGCGCCACGGCGAGCATCTTGATCAAAGATGCGATGATGCAGCTGTTTGAGACTCGCAACCGTGTGGTGCGGGTGATTGGCGCGCCGGTGCAGGACGCCGGGCTGCTGATCGAGGTGACGATGGACACCGAAGAGCTGCGCATGTCGATGATCGACTATGGCGTGCGCATTCTGGCGCTGTCGGCGGTGATCTCTGTGGTCACGGCGTTTTTGCTGTTCCTGGCGGTGCGGGCGATTTTGGTGCGCCCCATCAAAGGTGTGGTCGGCTATATGCAGACCTATGCCGCAGCGCCTGAGGATGCGCGCAGCCTGATTAAGCCGCAAGCCGGTGTGACGGAGCTGCGTGAGGCGGAAGAGGCCTTGTTGGCGTTGCAGACAGAGCTGACCGCCTCACTCAAACAGCGGGAGCGCTTGGCGCAACTGGGTGGCGCGGTGGCTAAAGTGAGCCATGACCTGCGCAATATCCTGACCTCGGCGCAGCTGTTCACCGACCGCATTGAAAGCAGTGAAGACCCGCTGGTACGGCGGTTGGCGCCGAAACTGGTGAACTCGATCACCCGCGCGGTACATCTATGTGAAAGCACTTTGGCTTTTGGCAAGGCAGAGGAGCCTGCGCCGACGCTGACGCGGTTTGCGTTGAGCGAGACCGTGGGCGATGTGATCGCCTCAGAACGGCTGGCTGTGGAAGACTACGACCTGAGCTTTGGTGAGGATATTCCGGCGGGCATGATGGTGCGGGCCGATCCGGAGCAGATGTTCCGGGTGGTGAGCAATCTGGTGCGCAACGCGCGGCAGGCGATTGTGGCAAGCGGGCAGCCGGGTGAGATCGCGGTGAGCGCCACGGAAAACGACGACTCATGGCTGATCACGGTGAAAGATACCGGGCCGGGCTTGCCGCCCAAAGCGCAGGAACACCTCTATCAGCCGTTCCAAGGCGGGATTCGCAAAGGCGGGTCCGGTTTGGGGCTGGCCATTTCCTCAGAATTGGTGCGCGGACACGGCGGAATGCTGACTCTTTCAGAGACCGGCGCGGCCGGAACAACCTTTGAAATATGCCTTCCGAAAGGGGAAGTGGCGATAAAATGATTTTTCTTCGTTTTAGCCCTTGCGCCCCCTGAGAGTTCACTTTAAACCGCCCCTCACACCGCGCTCTGGTAGCTCAGCTGGATAGAGTACTTGACTACGAATCAAGGGGTCGGGGGTTCGAATCCTCCCCAGAGCGCCACTATCCTCCCCACAGAATAGTGACATATCCAGCTTCCATACATTGACGTTTTGAGCCCTGTTTTGCAGGCGGTTTTGCGTGTGATTTGCCTTTGGCTTGATGTCTAGGACAGGTCCACTTCGGGAATCATTTGCTTCAGACGCTCGCCGGCAAAATCCAGAAAGGCGCGGACTTTGGGGGCGACCAGTTTGCTTTGCGGGTAGACCAGATGCACGGCCTCTGGTGGCGGCATGTAGGTGGGGAGAATCGGCACGAGCTCGCCGCGTTTGAGCTGGTCTGCGACCATATAGGAGAGCGCCATGGTGATGCCTTCGCCCGCAGTGGCGGCGGCGAGGGCGGTGGTGGCGTCGTTGACCTCAAAGCGCGGCGCCAACTGCACGTGGCCGCGGGTGGTGCCGGATTTATAGTGCCAGTCGTGGCCGGGCATGATGCCGGTGAAGCCAATGATGGCGTGCAGTTTCAGATCTGCGGGAGTTTGCGGCGTGCCGCGCCGCGCGAGGTAGTCTGGGCTGGCGACAAACAGGCGGCGCACGTGGCCGAGGCGTTTGGCCATCAGGTTTGAGTCCGGCAGGTTGCCGATGCGGATGGCGACGTCGATGCCTTCCTCCACGAGATTGGTGACCCGATCCACGGCGATCAGGGACACGGACATGCGCGGGTGCGCCTCCAGGAAAGCGCGTACCACCGGGCCTGCGATCAGGCGGCTGAAGGTCATGGAGCAGGACACGGTGAGGTGACCCTGGGCGATGCCCATTTGCCCCACGGCCTGTTTTTCCGCATCGTCAATTTCCGAGAGCAGGCGGCGGGTGGCCTCCAGAAAGCTGCTGCCAGCTTCGGTCAGGGAGAGTTGTCGGGTGGAGCGGGTCAGCAGTTGCACGCCCAAGCGGGCCTCCAGCGCGTTCATTGTACGGGTCACGGCGGGCGGGGACATGCGCAGTTTGTTGGCGGCCTGCACAAAGCTGCCGGTGTCATTGATGGCCGCGAAGACCTCCATCTGTAGGATGCGATCCATTTATTCCACTCTCTGTAATAGTGACTTTCAAGATCGGCATATTCTTCCGGAATAGCAAGGCCGCTATCTGTCCTCTTGTCGAAAGCGACACCGCCACAATCTGGCGCAGCGTTCATAACGAGGGACACAGATATGAAACGGAATGATCTAAAACAGACTTTGCTCACCGGCCTGATCACGCTTGGCCTGGGGGCGCAATTGACGTCTTTGCCAACCCTGGCGCAGGCAGGGCAGCCACCGCAGGCCGAGGCCGCAAGCGCCGTGCGTTACAACACGGTCACCATCGAGGGGCAGGAGATTTTCTACCGCGAGGCCGGTCAGGCGGACGCACCGGTTGTGCTGTTGCTGCATGGGTTCCCGACCTCTTCGCAGCAATACCGAAACCTGATCCCCGAGTTGGCGGAAGACTATCGGGTGATTGCGCCGGACTATCCGGGCTTTGGCGCCAGTGCGATGCCGGATCGGGCAGAGTTTGATTACAGCTTTGCCAGTTATGCCACGCTGATGGACGGGTTCACCGATGCCTTGGCGCTGGACAGCTACAGTCTCTACGTGATGGATTACGGCGCGCCAGTGGGCTACCGGCTGGCGTTGAAGGAGCCGGAGGCGGTTGAGGCGCTGATCATTCAGAACGGCAATGCCTATGACGAGGGCTTGCTGGAGTTCTGGGACGTGTTCCGCAGCTATTGGGCAGACGGTAGTGCCGAGACCCGCGAACCGTTGCGGGACTTCCTGAATGTGACGGCCACGGAATGGCAGTACACCCATGGGGTGCCGGAGAGCCATGCGCATCGCCTGAGCCCGGACGCCTGGATGCTGGATCAGGCCTATCTGGACCGGCCGGGCAATCAGGAGATCCAGCTGGATCTGTTTTACGATTACCGCACCAATGTCGATCTTTATCCGGAGTTTCAGGCTTACTTCCGAGCGCATCAGCCGCCCACGCTGATTGTCTGGGGGGAGAATGACTACATCTTCCCGGCGGAAGGGGCGGCGCCCTATTTGCGCGACCTGCCGGAGGCCGAGTTGCACATGATTGATGCGGGGCACTTCATTCTGGAATCGCATGGGCCGGAAGTGGCCGGGCTGATCCGCGAGTTTCTCGACAAAGAAATCCAAGACTAACCCAACGCGGCGCGGGGGCAGCCTCCCGCGTCGCAAATTCCTCCCTCTCCTCAAAAAGGATTTAACCTATGACAACCCGCCCCCCATTGCCGCCGTTTTCCCGCGAAGATGCCCTGCAGAAGGTGCGTCTGGCTGAAGATGGCTGGAACTCCCGAAATCCTGAGAAAGTGTCGCTGGCCTATACGCCGGACACGCGCTGGCGCAATCGGTCGACGTTTTTGACCGGCCGCACTGAGGTGCAAGCGTTTTTGAAAGCGAAATGGTCCAAGGAGCGGGAGTATCGGCTGATCAAGGAGCTGTGGGCCTTCACCGACAACCGGATTGCGGTGCGGTTTGCCTATGAGTGGCAGGACATGATGGGGCGGTGGTTCCGCTCCTATGGCAACGAGAACTGGGAATTTGACGAGAACGGGCTGATGCGCGAGCGGGATGCGAGCATCAATGATCTGCCGATCAACGACGCAGACCGGTTGTTTCATTGGCCGCAGGGGCGACGCCCGGACGATCATCCAGGCCTGTCCGATCTGGGTCTGTGACCCGTCAATGTCAGAGAAAGGTCCAAGATATGGGACATAAGTTTGCAGAGATTGCCTTCACTGAGGCGGTGAAGCGGCACCAGGAAGAGGCTGGATCGCGGGCGTCTTATGCGCGGATGGCCGCGCGGGAGGACTACAACAACCGGTTGGGCCCGCATGAGGCGCAGTTTATCGCGGCGCGGGACAGTTTTTACATGGCGACGGTCAGCGAGACCGGCTGGCCGTATATGCAGCATCGCGGCGGGCCGGCGGGGTTCCTGAAGGTGCTGGATGAACGACGGCTGGCGTTTGCCGATTATCGGGGCAACCGGCAGTACGTGAGCCTTGGCAACCTCAGTCAAAACGACCGTGTGTCCCTGTTTTTTATGGATTACCCCAATCAAACGCGGCTGAAGCTTTTGGGGCGGGTGCGGGTGATTGCACCGGAGGAGGAAGCGCTTTTGGCGCAGTTGTCGCCCAGAGAAGGCTATCGCGCTCGGGTGGAGCGTGGGTTTGAGATCACGGTCGACGGGTTCGACTGGAATTGTCCGCAACACATAACACCACGTTATTCCCGCGCCGAAGTGGAAGGCGAGTTTCTGCGGCTTCAGAACCGGATTCGCGAACTGGAAGAACAATTGGCGGGATCTTAAAGTTTGCGATGGAGGCCGGTGGCGAAAGTCACCGGCCTTTTTTTATCCGCGCTTAACCTCTTTGGCGGAGGCCACATAGGGTTGCAGGCTTTCGATAAAGGCGTCGACAAAATCCAGCACCACAGGGGAGGTGGGGCCGGAGGCGGGTTGCAGGATCGAGAGGCGGTGGAAGAGCTGGGGCTTGAACGGGCGGATCACGATGCCGGTGGCGCGGTAAGCTTCGGCGTCCAGTGCGCTGACCACAGAGGCGCCCATGCCCTGGGCCACCATGGTGCAGGCGGTGGTGAACTGGCGCACTTCGATCAGGCTGTTGAGTTCCACGCCGTCTTCAGAAAAGGCGCGGGAGAGGTGCTGGTAAAACCGGCTGTCGCGGCGGGTGTGAATCAAGCGCTCTTGGGCGAGGTCGCGCGGGGTGATGTGATCCTGATCCGCCAGCGGGTGACCCTCGGGCAGGATGCAGGCGGATTTGATGTGCAAGTCCTGACTGCGGGTGGCGGGGTGGCCGAGGAAGCCGTCGGTGATGCCGCAGTCATACTGTTCTCCAATGATCCACTCCAGAATGCGCTCTGGGCGGTCCGGTTCCAGGGTCACGGTGACGTTTGGGCGTTCCTTGAGGAAGTTGACCAAAACGCCTGGCAAGTGGCTGGTGGCGAAGCCGGGCAGGCAGGCTATCCGGACGTGTCCGCCGGTGCGCTCAATCAGGTCGCGGCGCAGATCGTCGAGGTGATCCAGCCCGTCTAGAATGCGCTGCACCTCGGCCAAAAGGTAGCGCGAGTCACTGGTAGGTTCGAGCACGCCACGGTGGCGCGTGAAGAGTTCAATACCGGCAGATTGGGAGAAATCAGAGAGCAAACGACTTACTGCTGGTTGTGAAACGCCCATGCGTTTTGCGGCTTTGGTCATATTGCCGGTTTCGGCCACGGCGCGGAAAGCTTCGAGCTGTCTTAGTTGAAATTTCAAAGGCTTATCTCTCATTTGCCGCGATGCGGCATGTTTACTGTTTGGTTAAACTATAACATACTGTTATGCAATTTGTTATAAATTCTTCACTTGCATTATGGCTTTAACTTTTCAATGATCCCGCCAGCACAGCAGATGGAGGAATTTCCTGTGACTCAATTTAAGACAGTTTTGTTTGGTGCTTTGGCCGCTGGCATGACCGCTGGCATGGCTTCCGCACAAACCGAGATCAACTGGTGGCACGCTATGGGCGGCACCAACGGCGAGCGCGTGGACAAGATTGCGGCGGATTTCAACGCCAGCCAGTCCGAGTACAAAATCGTACCGTCCTACAAAGGCAACTACACCGAAACCATGACCGCTGCTGTGGCGGCGTTCCGCGCCAAAGAGCACCCGCATCTGGTGCAGGTGTTTGAAGTGGGCACCGCAACCATGATGGCCGCCAAAGGCGCGATCTATCCGGTTGAAAAGATGATGGCGGACGCCGGTGAGCCGTTTGACAAAGGCGACTACCTGCCAGCGGTGATCTCTTACTACCAGACCCCAGAGGGTGAACTGCTGTCCATGCCGTTCAACAGCTCCACGCCTGTTCTGTGGTACAACGCAGACGCGCTGAAAGCGGCTGGTGTTGACGCGCCAAAGACCTGGGATGACGTGAAATCCGTTTCCCAAGCGCTCGTCGACAACGGTATGGATTGTGGTGTGAGCTTTGGCTGGCAGTCCTGGGTGATGCTGGAGAACTACTCCTCCTGGCACAACATGGAAATGGGCACCAAAGAGAACGGTTTTGCCGGTTTCGACACCGAGTTCACCTTCAGCAAGAACGACAAGCTGGCCGCGCGTCTGGATGACGTGGCAGCGATGTCTGAAGGCAACCTGTTCAAATATGGCGGTCGTCGCGGTGACTCCCTGCCAATGTTCACCAACGGTGAATGCGGCATGTGGATGAACTCTTCCGCATACTATGGCTCCATCAAATCTCAGGCTGAGTTTGAATTTGGTCAGACCATGCTGCCACTGGACACCGCGGCTGCGGATGCGCCACAGAACTCCATCATTGGTGGTGCAACCCTGTGGGCGCTGGCCGGTCACGAATCTGAGGAATACAAAGGTCTGGCGAAGTTCATGACCTACCTGTCTTCCCCAGAGGTACAGGCGTGGTGGCACCAGGAAACTGGTTATGTGCCAATCACCACCGCGGCTTGGGAACTGTCCAAGGACCAAGGCTTCTATGACAGCAACCCAGGCACCGACACAGCGATCAAACAGCTGAGCTTGAACACCCCAACCGCCAACTCCCGCGGCATCCGCTTTGGTAACTTCGTGCAGGTGCGCGACGTGATCAACGAAGAGATGGAAGCGCTGTGGGCTGGTGACAAATCCGCTCAGGAAGCACTGGACGCCGCCGCCGAGCGTGGCAACGCCCTGCTGCGCAAGTTTGAGCGTTCCGCCAAATAAGTGAACCTCCCCTGCGCCCGGCGGACCAATGGTGTTTGCCGGGCGTGTTTCTGTCTAAACGACCCACCCTGACTTGAGGGCCGCATGCTCAAACGCGTCCACTTTCCCACATCTGTCTTGCCCTACCTGCTGGTGGCGCCACAGATTATCATCACGCTGATCTTCTTTATCTGGCCTGCGAGCCAGGCGGTGTATCAGTCTTTCCTGATCGAAGACGCCTTTGGTCTGTCCACCGAGTTTGTGTGGTTTGAAAACTTCCAGATCCTGTTTGAAGACAAACTTTATCTTGAGACCTTCTGGCGCACGATTATCTTTTCTGCCGCTGTGGCGGTGCTGTCGATGGGCTCGGCCCTGATCCTGGCGGCCTTTGCCGACCGCGTGGTGCGCGGCGCGACCACCTACCGTACGTTGATGATCTGGCCCTATGCGGTCGCACCGGTGCTGGCCGGTGCGCTTTGGGTGTTTATGTTCAACCCGACGTTGGGCATCTTCCCCTACATCCTTGAATTCATTGGCATCGACTGGAACCATTACCTGAATGGTACCCATGCGATGCTGCTGGTGATCTTTGCCGCTGCGTGGAAGCAGATTGCCTATAACTTCCTGTTCTATCTTGCCGCGATGCAGTCGATCCCGCGCTCTCTGATTGAAGCAGCGGCGATTGATGGCGCGGGGCCGGTGCGCCGGTTCTGGGACCACATCTTCCCGCTGATTTCGCCCACGACCTTCTTCCTGTTGGTTATCAACGCGGTCTACGCCTTCTTTGACACCTTCGGGATCATCCACGCGGTGACCCAGGGTGGCCCGGCGAACAGCACCACGATCCTTGTCTACAAGGTGTTTAACGACGGCTTTGTTGGGCTCGATCTTGGCGGGTCGGCAGCGCAGTCGGTGATCCTGATGATCCTCGTGATCGCAATGACGGTGGTTCAGTTCCGCTATGTCGAAAGAAAGGTGGAATACTGATGGTCGAAAATCGTCGTATCCTTGGGATCATTTCCCACATCGTGTTGATCCTTGGTGTGATCATGGTGGCTTTGCCGATCTGGATCACCTTTGTCGCCAGCACCCATGACGCGGTGCGGATGACGCAGGCGCCGATCCCGATGCTGCCTGGCTCGCATTTCATTGAGAACTTCAAACAGACGCTGTTTGGCGCTGGGCTCTCCGGATCAGAAGGCGCGCCGGTGTGGCGGATGTTGCTCAACTCGCTGGCTATGGCCCTGATGATTGCCTTTGGCAAAATCGCGATTTCGCTGCTGTCGGCCTTTGCGATTGTCTACTTCAAGTTCCCGTTCCGCATGGGGTTCTTCTGGATGATCTTCATCACCCTGATGTTGCCGGTGGAAGTGCGGATTTTGCCGACCTTTGAGGTGGTGGCAAACCTGGGCATGCTCAACAGCTATTGGGGCCTGTCGATCCCACTGATCGCCTCGGCCACGGCCACATTTATGTTCCGGCAGGTGTTTTTGACCATTCCGGATGAGATGCTGGAGAGTGCGCGGATTGATGGGGCAGGGCCGCTGCGGTTCTTCTGGGACATCCTGATCCCGCTCAGCCGGACCAATATTGCCGCGCTGTTTGTGATCCTCTTCATCTACGGCTGGAACCAGTATCTTTGGCCGCTCTTGATCACCACCGACACCGACATGACCACCATTGTGATGAGCATCAAACAGATGCTGGAAGCGGCAGAGCAATCGCCGCAGTGGAACATCATCATGATGACCGCGCTTTTGGCGATGATCCCGCCGGTGTTTGTGGTTGTTGGTATGCAAAGGCTCTTTGTGCAGGGCCTCACTGAAACTGATAAATAACGGGGATCCTGAGAATGGCATCCATTACACTCAAAGATCTTGTCAAAACCTATGGCGATGTCGAAGTCCTGCACCATGTCGAAGGCGAGATCCAGGATGGCGAACTGATCGTCATCGTCGGCCCGTCGGGCTGCGGTAAGTCCACGCTCTTGCGCATGGTTGCGGGGCTTGAGACCGTGACCTCGGGTGAGATCAGCATTGGTGACACGGTGGTCAATAAGCTGGAGCCTGCTGATCGCGACATTGCGATGGTGTTCCAGAACTACGCGCTTTATCCGCATATGACTGTGCGCGAGAACATGGCCTATGGTCTGAAAATCCGCAAAATCTCCAAAGAGGAAATTGACCGTCGCGTGCAAGAGGCGGCAGAGATTTTGGAGATTGGGCAGTATCTTGACCGCAAACCGCGTCAGCTGTCCGGTGGTCAGCGTCAGCGTGTGGCCATGGGGCGCGCGATTGTGCGCAATCCGCAGGTGTTCCTGTTTGATGAGCCGCTGTCCAACCTCGATGCCAAGCTGCGGGTGCAGATGCGTCTGGAAATTCGCAAACTGCAACAGCGTTTGGGCGTGACCTCGATCTACGTGACCCACGATCAGGTTGAGGCGATGACGCTGGGTGATCGGTTGATGGTGCTCAATGGCGGCTATGTGGAGCAATTTGGCACGCCGATTGAGCTCTATGATCGTCCGGCGACTGTGTTTGTTGCTGGTTTCATTGGCAGCCCGTCGATGAACTTCCTACCAGCAGATGCGCAGGGCGATACCCTCGCGCTGGGCAACGGCGTGACATTGGCGGGCGGTGCGCAGGCCAGTGGCAAGGTCACGCTGGGCGTGCGGCCAGAGCATCTGGTGCAGGATGACGCGGGCGCGATCCGCATTGTTGTGCAGATGGTGGAGCAGTTGGGTGCCAATACGTTGGTGCACGGGGTTCTGGAAGGTTCGGAGACCGATGTTGTGGCGAGTGTTCCGGGCCATGTCACGACCGACGCGGGCACGGTGATGGGCTTTTCTGCCGCGGCCGAAGACCTGCACCTGTTTGACGCAACCACAGGCAAGCGGATCGACGCATGACGCAGTTTCCCCAGTTAAACGGTTTTCGCGGTGCGCCCGGATTGGTTCGGCTGGTCGGGCATCGGGGCGCGCGGGGCGTGATGCCGGAGAACACACTTGAGGGGTTTGAGTTCACGGTGAAGTCCGGCGTGGTGGCTCTGGAGTTTGACGTGGTGCTGACGCAGGACGCAGTGCCGGTGGTGACGCACAATCATCACCTGTTAAACGCGGCGACGCGTGGCGCGGATGGCAAATGGTTGCAGGGCGCGGAGCTCAAGGTGTCCGAGTTGCCATTGGCGCAGTTGCAGAGTTACGACGTTGGCGGCCTCGATGGGCGCACGGTTTATGGTCAGCGGTTTCCGGATCAGGTGTTTATGTCCAACGTGCGTGTGCCAACTTTGGGCGATCTGCTGGACATGGCGTTGACGCCGCAGGGCGCAGATATGCTGTTCCTGCTGGAGATGAAGTCGGATCCGGAGACGGCGCACACTCCAGAGGTGACCGAGCGACTGGTGTCTGAGGTGGTGAAAGCCGTGCGGACGCGTGGGCTGGAACAGCGCACGGTGTTGCACAGTTTTGACTGGAACCTGCTTGAGGTGTGCGGGCGTATTGCGCCGGATATGCCGCGCTCGTTTTTGACCATCATGCCGAAGAATGCGGACGATCCGGGAGAGGATTCCTCAAAATCGGTGGCGCCGGATTTTGCCAAGCTGGGCATGCCCGTGCCGCAGGCGGTTGTCGAAGCCGGTGGGCAAATGTGGTGCCCGCACTATTTGGATGTGACGCCTGAGGTTGTGGCGCAAGCGCATGCGCTGGGCCTGTTGGTGTCGACTTGGACCGTGAACGAGGTCGACGACATGCATCGTATGATTGATGCAGCAGTCGACGGAATTGTCACGGATTACCCGGGCCGGGCGCAGCGGGTGTTGCTGGAACGTGGGCTGGTCTGGAACGAAGACGTGGCCCGGATGGTGGCGGAGTAATCTGCCGCCATTTGCTGGTGTGGGCCGGTCTTGGCCGGTAAGGTGCCGGTTTGTGACCGCACGTGATCCCGCAATGCGGGCATTTTGTTGGACAATGCCTACATTGGAACCGGTCGGGGCGACCCGATGCCCTGTCGTGCGGGGCGCGCATGTGGCGTAAGCGGCCCAATAAGAAGAAGTGGACTTAGACACATAACATGCTCCTTTTCCTGATTAATATTGCAGGCGCAGCGGCGCTTTTGATTTGGGCGGTGCGTTTGGTGCGCACGGGAATGGAGCGGGCCTTTGCGGTGCAGCTCAGGCTGTGGTTGCGTCGGTCTGCCAAGAACCGCGGATTGGCGGCCAGCGCGGGGCTGGTGGTGTCGATGCTGCTGCAAAGCTCGACCGCGGTTGCGATGCTGGTGTCCAATTTTGCCGCCAACGGCGCAGTGTCGGTGCCCGTTGGGCTGGCGATTATTCTAGGTGCGGATGTGGGCTCCGCATTGGTGGCGCAGGTGCTGTTGGTGCGGCAGACTTGGTTGATCCCGTTGTTGCTGGTGCTTGGTGTCGGGCTGTTTTTACGCGGGCAACAGCGACGTGTGCGACAGACCGGGCGGATCCTGATTGGTCTGGCGCTTATTTTTGTGTCGCTGGACATGCTGCGGGCGGCCACGGCGCCGGTGATGGAAAGTGAAGCGGCGTTGCGGATGCTGTCCTATCTGGGGGCAGACCTGTTTGCGGCCTTTGTGATTGGCGCGGTGTTTGCCTGGATGGTGCATTCCAGCGTGGCGGCGGTTTTGTTGTTTGTGACCTTGGTGGCGCAAGGCGCGTTGCCGACTGAGGCGGCCATGGCGATGGTTTTGGGCGCCAATCTGGGCGGGGCGATGATTGCCTATGTGCTGACATTGGCGGCAGAGCCGGAGGCGCGGCGGATCGTAATGGCCAACCTTGGCCTGCGGGGCGGTGGCGCGGTGCTGGTGCTGTTGGGGCTGCGGTTTGTGGAGGTGGACTTGGCATGGCTGGGGACTTCGGCCGCGACTCAGACCATCAACCTGCATCTGGTGTTTAACGCGGTGCTCTGTGTGCTGGCGCTGCCATTTGTGGACTTGTTTGCCAAAATCGCAGGCCGGTTTGTGGCCGCGCCGGTGGCGGATGAAGCGGCGATTGCTTCCGCCCTGGACCCAAGCGCGCTGGATACGCCAGCCCGGGCGCTGGCCAATGCCTCGCGTGAGATGATGCGCATGGGCGAGCGGGTGGAAACCATGTTGATCGCCGGGCAACGGCTGTTTGACACCTGGAGTGATGCCAGTGCCGAGGCGATCCGGGCCAATGATGCGGCGGTGCGCAAGACCCATCAGGAGATCAAGCTTTATCTGGCGGAGTTGAACCGGCATGAGTTGGACAAGGCGACAGTAAAGGGCGCGATGGAGCTGTCTTTGCTGGCCTCCAACCTTGAGGCGGCGTCTGATGTATTGGCGCGCAATCTGGTGGAGCTGGCGCGGCGGATGGATCTGGAAGGGTTGAACTTCTCCAGCGCGGGACGGCAGGAGATTTGTGATTTCCATGACCGGGTGCTGGCCAACGTGCAATTGGCGTTGAGCGTGATGATGGCGGGGCAACCGGATGACGCGCGGGAGTTGGTGGCGCAGAAGGAAAAGGTGCGCGGCGTGGAGCAAAAGCTGCAGCGCAAGCACCTGAAGCGCCTGCATGAGGGGCTTTCTGAAAGCATCGAGACCAGCAATATCCATCAAGAGACGTTGCGGGTGCTGAAGCAGGTGAACACGTCCTTTGCCATGGTGGGGTATCCGATTTTGGCGGAGACCGGCGATTTGCTGTCGAGCCGCTTGTCGCCAGCGGAAAGCTGAAGTCGCCGGGGCTGGACACAGGACGCTCGACTTCCTAAGCAGGGATATGGAATTTTGGGTGTTTGAAGCGATTTGCATTAGTAGCCCGGTCTGATCTGTCGGGCCGGGCGTATGTGTCGTTTTCCAAATCCATTCTGACTGGGGAGGCCCCATGTCGATGCCTTTTTCGAAATTTCACCTTGTCTGCGGTTATGCCGCCTCCGGAAAATCCACTTTGGCGCAACAGTTGGCGCAGGATCATGATGCGATTGTGCTGTCTGAAGACCAATGGCTGTCGGCACTGTTTGCGGAGGAATTGCATTCCTTGGCTGATTATGTGCGGTGTACCGCACGGTTGCGGCGGGCTTTGGGGCCGCATGTGGTGGCCTTGTTGCAGGCGAAACAGGCTGTGGTGATGGATTTTGCCGCCAATACAGTTGAGGCGCGCGCCTGGTTGGTTGGGCTGGGACGAGAGGCGGGCGTGACGCCCACGCTGCATTTTCTGGATGTGCCACAGGATGTCTGTTGGCAACGTGCGCAGTCGCGAAATCAAGAGGGCAGCCATGAGTTTCAGCTGTCCAAAGACCAATTTGACAGATTGGCATTGCATTTTGAGCGACCGGATGAGGCCGAAGGGTTTGATCTGGTATTGCACCAATCCGGCCAGTTTTAGCCCCTGGGCCGCGACGTTACGGCTTTTTGTAACTGTTGCGAGATGCAGAATGCTGGGCCATAGTCCGCGCGACGACGCCTAGAATGGGCGAAACAAGAGTCGCATCTGTGGTTTTTTGGCTGCGTTTTGAACATCTTCAAGGCGCAATTCTCCTGTGTCTTTGAGGGATGCCGGGGTGAGTCGCCAAGAGGCTGCCAACAAGAAAAAGACGGAACAGAGGAGAGGTTAGGGGCAGTTTGTCTCCGGTCGCGCGGCGGCCAGATTGGTTGCATACCCGATATTACCAGGAGGTGTGCCTTGAAAATAAGGTGCGCTTGAGGGTGGCGAGCTGCGTGGCTCTACGACTTAGGTAGGAAAACGTGGCCTCAGCGAATGTTAACCTTTTGGAGGCTTTACTTTCCGCGAAAGCGGAGCCGTAGCCTGAACACCCAAATGAAAGACACTTCCACCGTATTCAGCCCGATTGCGCGGCCTTCAGCGCAGGAGTCAGAATTGCGCGCACGGCGCAAGCTGCTGCTGGCCTATGCGGATGAGCGGGTTGGGCGGCTGCCGGTGCGTCTGGCGCTATATACGATTGGCTGCGGTATCAGCTACTTTGCAATTGATCTGATGCCGGTTCTGCTGAGCCTCACCATCCTTTTGTTTGGCGATGCGATCGACTGTCTGGTCTTGCGCACGCTTGTGCGGCGAGAAGCGTTGGTCGGGAACCTCAAGCGTGGGCAGAAATGGGCGACCATCACCAGTGCGCTGCAGGGCATGAGTGTGGTGGCCGGGGTGTCGGTCTATTACTTCGAGCTGGGGGAAAGCGCGAATATTCTCTTTGTCATTGGGGCTTTGGGATTGGGGGCGGTGAATGCCGCGATTGTTTTGCCCAAAAACCCGACGGCGGCCTTTACGCGGTTGTCCTTCTACCTCTCGGCACCGTTTTTATACGTGGGTCTACAAGCGATCTGGGCCAAGAGCTGGACGCCGTTTGTGATGATGGATGTGGCAGGCACCATGTTGGTCTTCTGCATGCTGTATATGTTCCTCGCTTTCACCAAATCGGGCATGAACAATTTCCGGATCACGCAGGATCTGGAGCGGCAGAAGTCCGAGATGAAGGTGATGTATGCGCGCATGGACCGACATCAAACCGAGTTGCAACAGCTGTCTCTGGTGGCGCGTCATGCCAACGACAGTGTGATTATTACGGATCGGCAGCGGCGGATTGTTTGGGTCAATGATGCGTTCACGCGGGTGACCGGGTTTTCCTTTGCCGAGGCCAAAGGCACCATCATCGCGGATCTATTGACCGGGGCGGATCAGGCGCTCAAGGCGATCAACACCATTGATCTGGCGGTGGAGGCCGGGCAGCCGTTTCGCGGCGAAGTGCAGAATGTGACCCGTGACGGGCGCAAGATCTGGCTGGATGTGAACCTGTTCCCGATCCAGGGCGCCGATGGGGAGCCGGAGTTCTTTGTGTCCATCGAGCGGGACGTCACCGAGAGCCGCAAACTGGCTGTCCAGATGGGGCAGGCACGTCAGGCGGCAGAAGAGGGCGCACGGGCCAAGGCGGAATTCCTCGCCAATATGAGCCATGAAATCCGTACGCCGCTGACCGGTGTGATTGGCATGGCGGACCTGCTGTCAGAGACCAACCTGGACGAGGAACAGGGACGTTATACGGATACAATCCGCGGGTCTTCTCAAGCGTTGATGGCGATCATCAATGACATTCTGGACCTGTCCAAACTGGATGCGGGCCGAATGGAGTTACACCCGGTGAGTTTTGCGCCGCGGGCCTGTGTGCAGGAAACACTGGACCTGTTGACCCCGGCCGCGCGCAGCAAAGGTCTGGAACTCCGCTGTGAGGTTGAAGGTGAAGTGCCAGAGTTCATCAAAGCTGATGACGGGCGCTTGCGGCAAGTGGTGACCAATATCGTCGGCAATGCGATCAAGTTCACGGAAACAGGTGGTGTTTACCTGAAGCTGAGCCATGCGGAGGATGTGGATGGCAATCGCGTGATCTGTGAAGTGACAGATACGGGGATTGGGATTTCGAAAGAGAACCAGGCGCACATCTTTGACCACTTCACTCAGGCGGAAGCGGCGACGACACGGAAGTTTGGCGGCACAGGGCTGGGGCTGTCGATTTCCAAACACATTCTGGATGTGATGGGCGGGTCGATTTCGGTGCAGTCTGAAGAAGGAGTTGGCGCAACCTTCCGCATGGAGTTTCCTTACGAAGCGGCGGAGATGCCCAGTGTTGCCCCGCGTGGTGCAAGACAAGAAACGCCTCAGGCTCTGGTGCCGGGATTGCGGGTGCTGGTGGCTGAGGACAACAAGACCAACCGGTTCCTGTTGAAGAAATATCTGGCGGACCAGCCGATTGAGTTGGCCTTTGCCAAGGACGGTGTTGAAGCGGTGGAGCAGGTGCAGAGTTTTGCGCCTGATCTGGTGTTTATGGATATGTCGATGCCGCGCATGAGCGGGATTGAGGCAACGCAGGTCATTCGTGAGCTGAACATCGTGCAGCCGTCGATCGTGGCGCTGACTGCGCATGCCTTTGACGAGGAGATGCAGGCCTGTCTGGATGCGGGGATGGACGACTTCCTGACCAAGCCTATTCGCAAGGCGGTGTTGCTTGAGTGGATGCTGCGGTTTCAGGCGCAACTACTGGATGAGGCCACAACCAAGTCCGACGTACCTCCGATTGAAGGGGCCGCCTAACGCCAATGGCGACCTTAAAAATAAGGGGTTCAACCCTAGGTCGGTACCATCAAAAATCTTCCAAAAATTGAATTTGTTTTGCCCAAAACCGCCACGAATTTCTTGCCGGTGAATTAACGCACGCCCTTTAGATCGAGCCTCCAAACTGATTCTGGAGCCTTGGTCATGGCCACAACCTTTGATGTATTCTACCTCGGAACACTCGCGGAACTTGATCCGATTGAGGGCAACTACTCATCCGAAAATGCCAACGACTTGGTTGGGCAGACACTGGGCGGTGCGGATGATCCGTTGTCTGGCAACCTCGTGACCATGAGCCAGTACGGGCCAGACTACGACTATTATTACATCAACAACAATGAAGGTAATGACCAGTTCCAGATCAATGGTGGCGAAGTGCTGACCTTTGATGGGTTGGTGGATTACAACGCGACGATCACCTATACCGATGGCACCACGGCCAATATCACGGCGGTGGTATTTCAGGCCACGGATGGGCAGACCTTCCTGGCCCCAGAATATGCCGAGAACACAGATCAAGATGCACTGGAAGCCAAGGCGATCCAGTCCCTGACTCTGAACAGCGTACACAACTCCGGCGACGATCTAACTGCGAGCCGTGTGGCCGGAGACTACGTTGCAACTGATGGCGTGGTGGAGGGTACCGAGGGCGGCGAGGAACTGCGCACCGGATATACTGACGCGGAGGGGGATCAACTCAACGACAGTAGCAACGTCGTGAGCACCGGCGGTGGGAATGACACGATTTATGCCGGTGAGGGCAGCGATACAATTGATGCCGGTGACGGGGATGACTTTCTGGCCGCGGGTGGCGGTGATGATGTTGTCGACATGGGCGCGGGGGCGGATGTGGCCTCCGGCGGCATGGGCGATGACAGCCTGTCCGGTGGCGCGGGCAACGACACGTTGCAGGGCGAAAGTGGATCGGACACGGTGCTTGGCGGTGACGGCAACGACTGGATCACTGCCTCCGATGGCTTTGACGTGGTGTCTGGTGGCGCTGGCGATGACATCATCTATGCCGGGTCGGATGCGGATACTGTGTCCGGCGGCGATGGGCGGGACACCATCTATGCAGAATCCGGAGACGACTTTGTAGAAGGTGGCGGTGGCGGCGACTTCATTTCTGCCGGTATCGGCAATGACACGATTTACGGCGATGCGGACAGCAACACCGAGTGGCAGATCCATGCGAGCTGGAACGCCTACTACCTCGGCACAGCGGGCGACATGGATGGGGATGAAAGCGCCGGCTACACCAATAATGCGGCGAGCATTCTTGGCAGCTACGGTGGCGCCAGTGATCCCTTGTCAGGTCACATTGTGCGTGTGGATATCAACGACCTCGATGGGGATGGCGGGGTTGATGAAAACGACGAGATGGCCGTCGGTGCCACTTCGGAGATGTCGATTGACGGCGTTCAGCAGGTGATGGATTCCAACGCCAGCTACAACGCGACCGTGACGTTTGAGGATGGATCAACCGGATCGTTTACAGCGGTTGTGTTTCAGACTGTTGATGGCAAATTCTTCCTCGCGCCGGAATACACCAACAATGCCGATATGGAGTTGTTGTCGAGTAAGCCGATCCAGGCGATCTCGTTGGATAGTGTCTATTCGGACGACAACTATCTGGTGGCTGAACGCTGGGACGAAATTGATCCGGAAGCGGGGGGGGACGACACCATTTATGCCGACAACGGCGATGACGTGGTCTATGGCGAAGCGGGCAATGACACGATTTTTGGCGGCGGGGGCAGCGACACGCTGGATGGCGGGGTTGGCGACGACAAGCTGCTGGGGGGCAGTGGCGACGATGTGTTTGTGGTCAGCGGTGGCAATGACACGATTGGCGATTTCAACACCGGCAACACCGGTGCGCTCAACGATGGGGACAGCAGCAACAACGATTTTGTCGATCTGAGCGGTCACTATGACTCCATGCATGAACTGCATGCGGATATGGCGGATGATGGTGTGCTCAACCAGTCCAACACGCTGGATGCCAAGGGCAATGCGGTGGACTATTCCGACAACACGCAGTTTGGCGATGGTAGCCTGAGCTTTACCGGTGATGTGCAGCTGACGGCGGACAACACCGGCGTGGTATGTTTCACCACCGGCACGATGATCCTGACGCCGCAGGGCGAGCGCCCGATCGAGAGCCTGAAGCCGGGCGATTTGGTCACGACGATGGACAACGGGCCGCAGCCGATTGTGTGGATCGGCAGCACGTCCCTGTCGGGCCACCAACTGCGCGCGCAGCCGAAGTTGCGACCAATCCATATCAACGCCGGCGTGCTAGGGGTGGACCGCCCGCTGCTGGTGTCGCCGCAGCACGGTGTGCTTTTGCCGGGTAGTGACATTCTTGTGCGGGCGACCCATTTGCATCGCTTTGTCAGTGGCACACGGGTGGCGCTGGGCAAACAGGAAGTGACCTACTTCCATATGATGTTTGAGCGCCACCAGATTGTGTTTTCCAACGGCAGCCCGAGCGAGAGCCTGTATCCGGGACCAATGGCCTTGCAGGCGATGAACGCGGAGGCGCGGGCGGAAATCGACACGCTGTTCCCCGGGGTGTTGGGCATGTCGGTGCGGGACAAGGTGGCGCAGCTTTATGGCGACACAGCACGCGAGGTGCTGCGCAAGCCCGGCCAGGACGTGGCGTGAGATGACGCAAATGCAAAACGGGCGGCCTTGGGACCAGGCCGCCCGTTTTCTTTGCTCCCTTACGAGTATTCTTACAGAATAAGTGTGTCGTTCAGAATTTGATAGAAGCTGGTATCCAGGATCGTAAGCAAGTGACCGTTGTCAAACTCAATGTACAGGTTGCCATAGCGTTCATAATAGAGACCAATTTTTCCGTCGCCGGATGTGTCGTAGAAGCCAAGTAGTTGAATTTCGTCAATGTTGTCTTGGAAATCCGTGATCGTGTCATTGCCTAGCCCAGGCCGGAAAAGAAAAACATCAGAACCTGATCCCCCGGTTAGGACATCGTTACCGTAGTCGCCCACCAATGTGTCGTTACCTGTACCGCCGAGTAGGGTATCGTGACCGCGGCCTCCATCAAGCCGGTCATTATAAGACCCACCGTCGAGGCTGTCCTCGCCATCGCTACCGTAGAGGGTGTCGTTGGAAGACCCGCCAAATAGGCTGTCGTTGCCTGAAGCGCCGTACAACGTGTCCACGCCGCTGCCGCCGTCGAGCCGGTCGTTACCGGAACCGCCGTCGAGTTTATCGTTTCCGCCGCGGCCATAAAGCCGGTCGTTACCACCATAGCTTTTCAGAGTGTTGGACCCGTCGGTGCCGTACATTGTGTCCGCTCCGGTGCGTGACCCAGAGGCGCCTTCGAAGTTGCGGATTGTGTCGTTTTCGCCCCAGGAGCCGGAGACGGTGTTGGCCCGCAGATCGATGGTAATGCCATTTTTGCTGTCGATGTAGCTGATGTAGTCCGTCCCGGAGCCACCATCGAAGCTTTCCCTGCCACCGCCGACTTTCACATAGTCATTGCCGGAGCCCAAATTGACGGTGTCGTTGCCTTTGCCGGCATAGACTTTGTCACTGCCGCCGCCGGAATTAATAACGTCATTGCCGCCGTAGGTTTTGATCTTGTTGGCGCCGGAGTTGCCGAGGATGGTGTCATGCCCGGTTTTGGAACCGGAGACATTTTCAAAGCCACTGATCACATCGTTGTTGGCCCAGGAGCCTGACACCTCATTGGTCGACAGGTTCACGGTCACACCGTTGGCGCTGTCGTAGTAGCTGAGATAGTCGATGCCGTTGCCGCCGTGGAACTCTTCTTTGCCGCCCCCCGCTTTGACATAATCGTTGCCGTTACCGAGGTAGACTTTGTCTGCACCTTTGCCGGCGTAGACTTTGTCATTGCCGCCATAGGTCTTGATCGTGTTAGCACCGGAGGTGCCGTAGATGCGGTCATGACCGGTACGGGAGCCGGACACGCTTTCAAATCCGCTGATGGTGTCGTTGGCGGCCCAGGAGCCGGACACCTCATTGGTGGCGAGGTTGATCGTCACCCCGTTTTTGCTGTCATAATAGCTGATGTAGTCTTTACCCGCGCCGCCGTGGAATTCTTCGCGGCCGCCGCCAACGCGGACGTAGTCATTGCCATCGCCGAGGTGGACCACGTCGTTGCCTTTGCGGGCGTAGACCCTGTCGTTGCCATCTGCGGCGCGGATCGTGTCGTCGCGGCTGGTGCCGTTGATGGTTTCGTCGGTGTCGTCGCCGAAGATTTCCCCCGCCGCGGTCACTTTCGCGGTGTAGGCGCCGAGGTGGGTCAGATTCAACTCGTCTTCACCATACCCCCACCGATGTTCCACAGACACGTAGTAGGTTGCGGTCTCTGAGATGGTGAGTTCAATCCTGTTCAATGAGGACGCGCTGGTGCGGGCAATGACATTGCCGTCGGCGTCCAGAATCGACAGGGGGATGTAGTCTAGGCCGTCGCCGTCGCCAGGTGTCACATCGATAGAGTAAGTCTCGCCGGAGGTCAGGGTCACGGCGAACATGTCGACGTCATAACGATAGTCGATGCTGCCGGAGAACTCGGTGCCCACTTCAGTGGCGGTTGCCTCGGCAATTGTCCCACCAAAGTCGTCAAAGATCTCATTCACAGTGAAGGTGTAATCAACCGGCTCGTTGATTGACCAAGAAAAGTGCCGCGCACTGATGTAATAGGTGTCTGTGACATCTGCTAGCAGGGGAATGTTTGCCCCTTCCGTTTCATACCACTCTACCTGGGTGTAGGTGTCGGTGTCCGCATTGTAGCTGTAGCGGTACAGGTCGGTCTTAAAGGTGTAGTAGTTCAGGATCGTGTGACCGGAGGCATCCGTATAGTCAAAGCTGAACTCATAGATCTTGCCAGCCTCCAAAGTGACGGCAAACATGTCGACATCACGCACTTCAAACGTGCTGGTGATGGTTTCGCCGACAGAGATTGAACGTGCAGTTGCAGGGGTATTGCCAATGTCAGGGGCGGGCGCGTTCAGGGGGCTGAACGTGATATTTTCAAGAGTCATGGGGAGCCTGGGTCAGTTACGTTCTTTAAAAGTGTTTTCCGCGCGCCATTCTGGCGCTGTTTGGCGGCGGAGAGTTCACGCCGCATCAATCACCCGCAAGATGATCACTGCGGCGGCTGATTGCAAGGTTAATAGAAGGTTAACGAGGCGGCAAAGCACGAAAAATGTGGCGAAATACCGCGCACCAGGGTTTGAAAAGAGGGGCGGGTGCGTCGGGGCTGGTTTGAGGCTAAAAACACTTCAGTCAAAAGGACACTGACGATGGTGGGGGAGCTTGATGGTCGTGGCGCGCAAAAGGACCTTCGATGTGGTTGATGAGCCGTCGAGATTTGGGAATGGATATATAGGGTTGACGTTTTGGTTTTTTCTATACATCCATGCGGCAATTGCGCTTTCTATTTTAGCGAGTAATTTTGATCTTCGGTGACCGGTGTTTCGATGAAAATTTGTAGTGATCCCAAGCTTATTGAAAGGCTGCTTTCTTTTTATGAGGGGGACCTGAGGGACGCTTTGAGAAGCGACCTCTCCGCCCTGGCAGTGCAGGATATCCCGACCAAAAAAAGCGCGGCGGTCAGCCTGTTGAACATGTACCTCTTTGGACCAGAAGTTGCCTATGTTTGGGGTGGGGTGCTTGCCTTTTCTCAGTTGGATATTTACCGGCCGTATATTGCGCATTCTCGGCGAAAGAGCATGATCGTTTGCAAGGGGTTAAAGGGGCGAAAGATCAGTAAGTTTGCCCCCAAGGGGGTGCCGGTTTTCCATTTCGAAGATGGTTTCGCACCACATCAGTTTATGGCGGCCTGTGATCATTTGCACACCGCGATTTACGCGACAAACAAGGTTGATAACGTCAAATACCTGCGTGAAAATCCCCGGATGGTCCATATTCTTGGTTTGCACGGAGATTCGGATAAGCCTTCTTCTGTCACGCGATTGAGTTCGATGTATGATTACGTGCTGGCGGCGGATGCCAATGCCACCAATCGCGTGTTGAGCTCTAAGCTACAAATCCAATCAGATCGGGTTCTGGTTGTTGGTGGGGCGCCTATTGAGGGCGTTGAGACCGTAAAATCCCGAGGGTCGATCAAAAACATCCTCTATGCGCCAACATGGGAAGGCTATCAAAACCTTGGCAATTTCAGCTCGTTGGAAACCGTGGCGCCGTTGATGAAGGACCATGCTGCCGCCGGGAGTGTCTTGCGCTTTCGCCCGCATCCGGGCACCGGGGCGCATGACAAACGGTACAAGGGGATCGCAAAGGATCTGAAGCAGGTTGCGAAAACCAAAGGCAAAGTGGCGGATTTCAACTGGTCGGATGTGTTGATTGCCGATGTTTCCGGCGTGATCTCTGAATATATCTACTCTCGCAAACCGGTTGTGGTGCCTGTGGACTTGGAAAATCCCAAAATTCTCGAATACATCAATAAGACCAGCATTCCCGACTATTGTTACCTTTGGGACTTCCGCGGCGTGCCGTTGGCCGAGTTCCTGGAGAGTATTTCTGCGGACCCTTTGTGGGACAAGCGGATGGAAAAGCGTGAAAACGCGTATTTTGGTGCCGAAACACAATCAGAAGTGACCAACCTTTTTGAGCAGAAGCTCGATCTCTGTGAAGCGATCTGGAAAAACCGTCTGATGCAGAAGGGGTATCAACCTTGGATGGATCGGGACGAGGCAGACAGAATTCGGCTGCCAGAGGACGGTGATTTGGCCGAGCTGGTGAAGTCGGTGATGGCCGGTGAGACAATGCTGGAACTGCCAGAACGGCGGCTTGTGCGCAAAGGCGGCATTCGCAAACGTTCCGCAGCGGCTTTGAACCGATTGGGCAAACGTGTGTCGAAGGTGCTCAGCTGAATTGCGGCGTTCTATGCCGTGCGCGCTGTTGGTAGACCCGGTATAGATACCGGCGCTGGGGACGTTGAAGTGAAAGGGAAACCGGCGCTGTGCTCCCCGTGCGCATGTCACAGGCGCATTGTCTGGTGGGTTTGGTCAACGTCGTCTATTCTCAACAGCCACCTGTGCGCCGATTGCTTTTGGGCGGGAGGCTTGAGAGGTACCAGGGGGGCTTTGAAAATCCGGAATGATGGAGGCGAGTACCGGAATCGAACCGGTGTACACGGATTTGCAATCCAGAAAGAGCGCAAGCGAAAACAACGGCTTAAGGGTGCAAAACACCCCCTGACAAAAAGTGAACAAAAAGCGAAAGTTTCAAAGCCAAATTCGCCGGTTCAAAACGAAAAAGGCCCCGTCACAGCGGCAACTGTGAACCGGGGCCAAATAGAAAAAGCCTGTCAGCTTTCGAAGCACATTAGCACAGGCCAGCGCCGCACCGCAAACGCTCAGTCCGCTTTTTCGTGGCCTCTGACCGGTGAGGTGGTTCAATGAGCTGGCGCATCGCAAACGAATGCGCCGAGCGCCGCTTTGGCAGCGCCGCGCGCAAGCAGATCATTATGTTCCTGGCCGACAAAGCGAGCGATGACGGCTCGGGCATCTGGTGTTCCAAGGGGACAATTCAGCGCCACACAGAGCTCAGCGAGAGCACGGTCAAGCGCACCATCATCGACTTCCTGCGCGAAGGCATTCTGATCGAGACTGGGCGGCGGCACTGCAAGAACGGCTACACCGTCATTTACCGCATTGTTCTGGAGCGCGTGGCCGCGCTCGAACCCACGGCTGAGCCCGATATTGAGACGGGGGTCACTGTGAACCCCGTCCAGCCTGAACCCGGTACGGGGTCCACGGTGAACGGGGTACGGGGTTCACGGTGGACCCCAAACCATCCTAAAACCATCCATAAACCACCTACGCGCAAGCGCGAGGCGGCGGAGGAGGTTGAAGATCTTGAAGCTGAGAAGATCTTGGCGGCCTATCCCGAGGACAGGATCCGAGACCGGCGGACCAGTCTGCGCCTGATTGCAGCGGCTGTGAAAGCCGGTGTGGAGCCCGATGACCTGAAGCAAGCGATCAAAGCCTATGCCAAGGAAAGCGAAGGCTACACGCGCAGCAAGGTCTGCTTCTCCGACAACTGGTTCAAGATGCGCCGGTGGGAAAAGGGGCTGGCCCAGGTGCAGGCCGACCGCGAGAAGGCGCGAGAGGCCGAAGCCAAAGGCCGTGCGAGCCTCGCCGAGTGGATTCACGAGCGCCATCCCCTGTGCCGCCATATCACGAACCGGCAGATCGAGGATTTGATCGCGTCAAAGCTTGTGACGCCCGAGCAGGTTCGTGCTGCAGGGCTGAACGCGTGAGAGCATTGGCGAAGTCTGGAAAACAGCTACCAATGCTGTCGAGCATTATGATGCTTAGGTCATACTGCGGCTTTATGACTTGGAGATCATATTGACAATTTATGATTTAGAGGTCATATCCAATGGCAGGAGAACCGCCATGAAGCACCTCGTTCGTACATCAAAAAACTTGGGCCACGCAATTCGCGAGGCTCGGAAGGCAAAGAATCTTACTCAGAAGGAACTCGCCTCGATGAGCGGTGTCTGGCAAGAGACAATTTCCAAGATCGAGAACGGCAGCGGCGGAGCCAAACTGGAAACGGTATTCGATTTGATCGCGGCCCTGGAGCTCGAAATTACGGTAACCGAGCGCAGCAAGGGCACATCAGACGGGCTTGAGGACATTTTCTGACATGGGCCGCAAGCGCAGCTACACACCGCTGAACGTTTTCCTGAACTCGCGGCTCGTGGGCCAATTGGTACGTGAGCCCTCGGGCGGCGTCAGTTTCGCCTATGCGCGAGACTGGCTCGAATGGGAGCACCGGATGCCGGTGTCGCTATCATTGCCATTGCAGGAGAACCGCTACAGCGGCCCACCTGTGCTCGCCGTTTTTGACAACCTGTTGCCCGATAGCGATGTCATCCGCCGAAGGGTCGCGGAACGTGTCGGGGCCGAAGGCGTCGATGCCTTCAGCTTGCTTTCACAAATTGGGCGGGACTGCATCGGTGCGCTTCAGTTTCTGCCCGACGGGCAAGAGCCACAGCCAATGTCCGAGCTGACTGGAGAACCTGTCGACGAGGCGCAGATCGGGGCCATTTTGAGCGACCTCGATCTAGCACCACTGGGTATCCGCCGAGAGAATGATTTCCGCATTTCTGTCGCTGGTGTACAGGAAAAAACCGCGCTGCTTCGTAAAGACGGCCAGTGGATAGAGCCAACCGGTACGACGCCAACCACGCACATCATCAAGCCGCAAATCGGCAGGCTGCCCAACGGTATGGACCTGTCCGACAGCGTTGAAAACGAATACCTGTGCCTGAAGTTGATGGAAGCGTTTGGGCTTAGGGCTGCGAATGTCGAAATGGCTCAGTTTGGCGACAAGAAAGCCTTGGTGGTTGAGCGTTTTGATCGGCGCTGGACGTCCGATGGCCGCTTGATCCGTCTGCCGCAGGAGGATTGCTGCCAAGCATTATCCGTTGTGCCCACGCAAAAGTACCAGAACGAGGGCGGCCCCGGGGTCTCGGACATCATGGAACTCTTGTTGGGTAGTGATGACCCCAACAAAGACCGGTACGATTTTTTCAAAGCCAACGTCCTGTTCTGGTTGCTGGGTGCAACAGATGGTCATGGAAAGAACTTTAGCGTCAGCCTCTTACCCGGCGGCCGTTTCCGCATGACACCGCTATACGACGTGCTGACGGTGCAGCCGACCGTCGACGCACGGCAGATCGAGCGGAAATACTTCAAGCTCGCTATGAATTTCGGAAACTCAAACCATTACAAAGTTGCAAATATAGTGGGCCGCCACATCGTGGAGACAGGAGTTCAATCCGGCTTGTCCCGCGCGGTCGTGCAGGGCCTGATCGAAGAGCTGCAGGAGACTTCACAAGCGATCGTTGAGGCTACGTTCAATCAGCTTCCGGAGGGTTTCCCTGAGGCGCTGGTTTCTTCGATCGACGGCGCTCTGAAGGCTAGGTTGCACCTGCTGAACTAAAGCGGGTTGCGCCCGCCTGGTGCGAAAACGCGTCTATTCTGGTTCAAACGAAATCAGGTCAGGTTGGCGCGCCAAACTCAGATCCTCAACGCCGTGTTTCTGATTGCTGAACATAAGCGGACAGCCGTGCCGGACGCGGTGCAAGCCCTGCTTCAACAAGAAAATTCCCCTGCGCCAGCGCATTCCTCGCGAGGCAAGTTTCTTGCTGACAGTCTCTTGGTGCCAGCTTTGGTCATGTTCATCGAAACACTCAAAGTGAGGATCAAAAAATGGCTACTCAAACTCTGAAACTGAACGTCAAATCCGGTGAAAAAGACGGCAAGAACTTCTGGGACCGCTGCGGCGTCCTCTTCGTGAACACCGACGACAGCGGCAACATCACCTCGATCAACGTCAAGCACAGCATGTTCCCCGACGTCGAAATGGTCGCCTTCCCGCGCCGCGATGAAGAACCGGTCACCGAGTGACCTTAGCGCCAGGGCGGGTTTCCCGCTCTGGCAATCTTGTCATGATCCGCGGTTCAGGACCGCTATTCGTCATGAGACCGCGCTATGCCGATGGCTTCATTGAGGTGTTTTTCTATAGCGGCGGCCATTTTCGTTGATGTCTCGCGGATCCAATCATGGACCTCTGGCCAGCTGTCAGGGTTAAAACCATCACAGGGCAGTGATGCTTCAATCCGGCTTACCTTGTTCTGTGGAAGCCTGCGCCAATCAAGCGCAGCTCCAAAGTCCGCTTCAATTTCTTCTCGATGCGAGTGAATGTGATCGAAAATCGCCTTGTTCTCGGCAGCAGCAGGCCTTTCGATACTTAGTTTCACAAAGGCAGCTTTCTGGGTCAGCACGATATCGTAGTGTGTGCCAGCAACAACTGGAGATATGTTCCAGTTGTCCTTGGTTACCGTTATCGTTGGGAACACTGGGCAAGGTGTTTGCGCGAATGCCTCCTTGAGGTTGGTCCAGAATTCGCGGCGGACCTGATGGCTACGCCTTTGGGCAGTCTTCTCTGAGTTTTCCTGAATATCTTTTGCCGCCATTCCGATCATAAAGTCAGCGGCCTCAGGCGTGGGAATAATCTGCTGAATGTCGACCATCAGCTCTTCGCCAAACGCGTATGGGGTCACCTTGAAACACTGTGCACGAATTCCACGGCTGAGAAGCCATAGGACCGTTGCCGTGACCTCACGTCGGAAATTCGCGGCGATAAAGATCATCCTCTGGTCATTACCGGGGTTGAGAACGGTCTCTTCCAATTCCTCTACCTCCATGAACTCGCAGATCCGCACGGCCGCATTGCCGCCGCCCGCATAGCGGTCGAGGTATTGTTGGTAGATATCGACGATCTGCGTCTTGGTCAGGCCCGAGACGTAGGCGGTGTACTTCAGCGCCTGCCACGTCACATCTCTCCCGCTGTCATCAAGCTTGTTCTCGATCACAACGAGGTTGCCGTCCTTGTCGAGCGCCAAGAGATCCAGGCGTTCACGGGTTTCATCAAACCCGTCGAACTCTTTCTGAATGATCAGCAATTCCTCACCGAGGGCGTCAGGTTGATTGGCCAGCCACTCTTGCAAATGGTCGCGCTCACGTAGGTTCAACTCAGAAAAGCGCTTCTGGGACAGGCGGGACAAGCGGTTTTGGTTCAAATCAACGCGGAACAAAGAAATCTTCTCCTACTTCACTTGCATCAAAATATGCGATCCCGTTCAAGTTCTCTGCCATCAAGTAGGATTGCATCTCAGTTGTGTTTTCTTGAAGGCGCACCCATTCTGGGTCCCCATCGTGCATCTTTGTTTCCATGTCTGGATCGAGCAACTTCAACCCATTGGCTAACCCGCAACCGGGCCCATACTGGAAGAGCTCATGCAGCGGCCGCATCCCAGGATGCAGAACGCTCAGTGCGCGTGACTTCTTTCGCTCGACAAAACTGGCAGACGCTACGGAACAGCCCCAAAAACTTGGCGGCTTGAACCCCGACGAAACTTGGCGGAACAACTGTCGGTTTTTGACATGGTCGTGGTTGTAGAAAACGTAGATGGGATTATTTGGTCCCGCGCGCTTGATCAGAGTTTTTGTCTGACCCTTCGTCAGCACATGTCCATCGTACCGCCCCGGCATCAATTGGTTGGTTCTTCCGAGCCTTCGATCATGCCGCCTATACAGCTTCTTGGCCTGAACCCGGAAACCAATGCGGCACGACCCTTGTTTAAAGAACCAAACCCAGTCTGCACCGGTATCTTTCTCGCGTTCTCGGGTAAATAGTCTAACTCGGAACCCAGCCTTCGGGAGGTCACGTGCCATTTGCAGCAGCAGACATTCAGTTATCGTTTCTTCCTGAAGATTTAACCCTTCTCTGTAGGCGTTGTTCTGTTCTCGCCAAACAACACCCGACAAATCGCGCAGATATTTTTGCATTCCCAAGGCATGTATATTGGGTTTGCCAGGCCAAAACCTCATAGTGCCGCCTCTAACTGATTGCAGGTGGAGGTGGCACGCAGGACGGTGCATCGCCATAACGAGCTGGTCGCACAGTGCCCGCTCTCCTTGGCGCATGCTTTTGGGGACCATTCGGCGCTGAAAGCGCGCGATTTAGACATCGTCGAGCTCTCCAAGGTCGATATCTTTCCCCGCTTTGATCAGATCGTAAATAAGGTTCGTAAGGATACCGAGGCCTTGTTTATCTTCTTTGAGAAGATGCGTGGCCAAAGCGTTGTTCGAACTCATTGCACGCACAACCGCGCCTTGAACCGCGCCGGGCAGGCTTCCTTTCAACGCTTGGTCTTTAGAGTTTTCCTCAACTTGCGCTCTTACGATGCTGTTTTCACGGGTAATCGAAACGATTTGGTTTACAAAGCTTGCTTGGTCCTTGATCGGAGCGGCTTCACCAAAGATACCGTTCAATCGTTCGATCAACTCCTGGAGGTAGACAGGAAGCTTACCCGGCACATTTGAACCGCCCGGTCCAGTGGGCTTCAAGTTTGGATCTGGGTCGTCACCGTTGTTGCCCTGGTCATCGTTCTTTTTAATGTCGTATCCCGTCAGGGAAATGCCTCTGAGATCTACGTGCTCGGGAGGAACGCCATTGAGGCGGTTTGCCAGAAGTTTTGTGAAAGCGGCAAAATTCTCCATGCTGGGATCCCCCAGATCCAGCAATTGCGCGATGTATGTGTAGGTCCTGGAAAACCTAGCCAAGCCCGACTTGAACTCCAGCATCCGACCGATGCTCTCTTCTATTTGCATCCTTTCATGCTCGGCCTTTTTCGCCGAGGCATCGTCTCCTGCCTCGGTTGCCTTCAGGAATTCAACTTCGCACCGAGCGGCCTCTTCGCGGAGCGCTTTGAGGCGAGCGTTGAACAGGTCGGTCGGTCGTTGGGTGGCCGCAAACATCGCCTTGTGGTGATCTTCTTCGCCGGTGTCGAAGGTCTTGGCGGTTTCGAAGCGCGCGACCTTGAACGCTTCAATGTCTTCGTCCGAGTAGATGCCCTGTTCGTCAAGGGTATCCTTCATGTCGTAGACGACGTTTGGGTCTTGAACCTCGGTGATTTGCGCGCCGGAATCATATTTCTTGAAGGCCGCTCGGATCGCTTCCGGGTCATTGACGAAGTCGACGACGAAGGTCTCTTCCTTGCCTGGGAAAGTGCGATTGAGGCGCGATAGCGTTTGAACGATTTCGACTTCATTCGCGATCTTCTTGTCCACATACATAGCAACGAGCTTCGGCTGGTCGAAGCCCGTCTGGAACTTATTGGCGACCAACATCACTCTAAATTCCGGCCTATCAAATGCGATCCGCAGGTCCTTGACCTCAACGCCCGTGTTCATGTTGCTTTCAGTGAATTCCGCATCGTCGTCACAAACGAAGAGATCGCCTGAAATCCGCGCGTCATCGGAATGCATGACGTCCTTGCCGCTGAGCTTCCCCGAGAATGCGACCAACGCGCGAACGTCTTTGTACTGCGGGTTCGCAATGACAAAAGCATCGAAGGCCTTCTTGTAGCGAACAGCCGCCGCACGCGAGCTCGTCACAACCATTGCCTTCGCCTTTCCGTCAAGGAGAGGCGAAACGTTGTGCCGGAAGTGCTCCATGATGAACTGCACCTTCTGGGTAACGTTCGTGGGGTGCAGGCTCATCCATTTGGCAAGCGCTCGCTTGGCTGCCTTGCCGTCCACGCGCTTTTTGTCTTCCAGTTCTTTTCCAAGATTGAAGGCGGTCTTGTAAGAAACATAGCCCTTGAGCACGTCGAGAATGAAACCCTCGTCGATGGCCTGACGCATCTCGTATTTGTGGAACGCGCGCGGAAGGTTGTCCGGGCCTGCCGGGCGGGACGTGTCCTGCGGCCGTCCAAATAACATCAAGGTCGAGTGTTTCGGTGTTGCAGTGAACGCGAAGTGGGACAGGTTCTTCGGCCGGGCGCGGCTTTTCTGGATCTCGGTCAAGAGCTCTTCGACCGTCATGTTCGCGGTGTCTTTGGCAGACGAAAGCGCGAGGGTCGCTTGCAGCTTCGAAGCCGTGCTACCGGTTTGGGACGTATGCGCCTCATCGATGATCACGGCAAACCTACGGTCCTTCAGCGACGTTTCCGTCAGGATTGCTTCCATCGCATGCGGGAAGGTTTGCAGCGTCACCACGATAATCGGCACGCCCTTCAGCATGGCTTCCGTCAACTGCGCGGTCTTCGTCTTGGAGCTTGTCTCGCGGTCAATCGCGGCGATCATGCCCTTGCGATGGTCGATCTGCTGAACGGCGTCTTGCAACTGCCCATCCAGCACAGTCCGGTCCGTCACGATGATAACGGTATCAAAGACTGCCTTGCCGTCGTCATGGCGCAGCTTAGTCAGGTCGTGGGCCGTCCAGGCAATCGTCGACGTCTTGCCCGAACCGGCGCTATGCTCGCAGAGGTAAGCGTGCCCGGGGCCTTTCTCTTTCGCGTCTGCGATCATCTTGTTGACCGCGTCATGCTGGTGGAAGCGCGGGAATATCAGCGTTTCCTTGACCGTCCAGTTGCCCTTCAGGTCCACCACATCCTTCTTCTCGACGTAGACGAAGCTGTGGAAGATGCGCAGGAAGGCGTCAGGCTGGCAAATTTCTTCCCAGAAATAGGCGACGGGGTATTCGCCGTCATCACGGGGCGGGTTGCCGCCTTTGCCGTCATGGCCACGGTTGAAGGGCAGGAAGTAGGTGTTCTCACCCGCCAGTTTCGTCGCCATCCAAATCTCGCTGTCGGACATCGCGAAATGCACGATGGCACCGCGTTTGAAGGTCAGCAGCGGGTGTTTGCGACCGGTGGCGGGGTCCTCGGGCAGGCGGTTGCGTTTGTATTGTTCGCGCGCGCTTTCGGCGGATTGGGTAAAGTCGGTTTTGAGCTCGACCGTGGCGACGGGCAGCCCGTTGATGAAGAGACCCAGATCGATCGCCAGCTCGCGGCCGGGGTGGTACTTCAGCTGGGGCACAACGCGCAGCCGGTTGGCGGCATGGCGCGCGATGATCGTCTCATTGCGCTGATCTTCGGGCGCGGCCTCGGACATGTCGATCTGCCCGCAGCCCGCGATGGAAAAGCCACGGCGCAGAACCTGGATGGTCCCTTGTTTCGCCAAGGCGGCATCGAGACGGGAGAGCAGCGTTTCGCGGGCGCGATCACCGTTCAGGGCGACGAGCTTGTCCCATTTTGGCCTTTGGGTCTCTTGGATCCAGGCTTCCAGATCCTCGGTATAGACGGCGGTGTCTTGGTCAAAGCCTTTGGTGTCGCCAAGCAGCCAGCCCTGTTCCGTCAGCTTTTTGACGATATAGGCCTCAAGGTGTTTTTCGTGGTGTAAATCGCTCATGCTGCGGCCCTCACATCAATCTTACCGGTCACCGCCGCTGTAATGAGCGCCGCGCGTTTTTCTTTCAAAAGCGCGATGGAGCGCTCGGTCTTTTCAATCAGGCCTTCGATGCGCGCTGTTTCGCGGTCGATATGGCCGAGGATTTCATCCTGTTCCGATAGTGGGGGCAGGCAAACGCGGATATCGCGGAAGTACTCCCAATAAAGCCGCATGCGAAAATCGGCGATCCCTCTGGAGTATCTGCGGATTTCTTCGGCAGCGCTTTTTGTATGCAATAGGTGCTCCAAAAACTTGGTTCTAAACTCGGCAATAGGCCGCGCGACAACATAGGCAGGACTGACCAATCCAGACACAGCCACGGCACCAAATGCGCCTTGCCACGCGCGCATCATGTTATAGACAAGGTCGCCTGGTTCAACACCTTGATATTTAGTGCGATCTTCGCTCAACGCGACTTTACGATCGCGTTCTTCATCAGACAGCTCACCATCTGACACGCCGTTGTGGATCGATACCGAAAGCACTGGCAGATCCGGGTCTGGCTTTCGGAAAGCTTCGCGAAACAGCGTCGCGATGCGTGGCGCATCCCAATGCGCCGGAATGTCGCCAATCCATTCCACCCCTGAGGGTTTCATTTCGACGTTCCGGTCGATGCCCTTGGTAACGGCGTGGTCGATGACGGCCGCGCGCTTTTCCTTGAGCAGCGCGATGAAGCGCGTCTTGTTCTCGATCAACCCATCAATCCGCCCGGTCTCGCGGTCGAGATAATCGGCAATGGTCGTTTGAAGGTTTTTCGCAGGTGTCGGGGAGGTGAGAGCTCCGGCGAATGCCCACTCTGCACGAGGCATTTTGGCCCCGTTCGTAGAAGCATTCAGAGTCTCGATGAACACCTGCGACAGAAGTTGGTATGCTACAAACCGAGGTTCACAGGAATCGTTCGGTCGAAGAACCCAAAGATCGCCAATAGCTTCACCGTCTGAACGCGCGAGGTATGCCTTTGCGAGGTAAGGGCGCAATTTTCCGAAGAGGATGTCACCCTCTATGAAGCTGATGCCGTCGCCATCAAAATCCGCCTCGGTCGGTACAAGCTTCCCTGTCCAACTCTCGATATTTTCTAGCGCAACGACGTTCGTCTTGTTCTTACTTTTCTTAGAAACCTTGCGAACGATTTGCTTCAGCGGCTTGAGTGACCAGCCTTCGGGAACGGCAGTTTCGGGAATTGACTTAATGGCTCCGAAGGATCTCATTCTGTCACCTCTGCAAGAACCTCGGTGATCGAAGCCTCGATGGCCTTCAGCTCTGCATCGATCTCGTCCAGATCGCGCGGCGGGACGTATTCATAGAAATAGCGGTTGAAGTTGATCTCATAGCCGACGATCCCGATGTCACCATCGGTCTCGTCCACATAGGTCTCGTCGATATAGGCGTCATGGGCGTGGGGTGTCACCTCGGTTTCGAGGTAGTCATGGATATCGGTGCCCATGGGCACGTTTTCATAATCCGTCAGATCATCGTCGGGGATCAGGTTGCCCTTCTTGTCCTTGACCGGGTCAAGATCTTCGTCCCGCACGCCAAAGGCCTTTTGAAACGACTTGATCAGCGCCGCGTCGGCTTTGCCGAGGCTCGCGTCCTTTTTCGCCGCCGCCTTGGCAAAACTGTCGATCCAGTGCCAGTCATGGTCGGTGCCTGCGTGCTCTGCCAACAGTTCGCGCCAGCCTTGCCGCTGATCATCCGTGCGCTTTTCCCACGCCTTGTGTTCGGCCAGCGCTTCAAACCCCGCATCTGACACAACGATCTTGTGGCGCAGTGGGCGCAGCACCTTGATGCGGCGATAGCCAAAGTCTTGTGCGTCGAGGATGAGGCTTTTCTTGGTCGGCTCGAAGTCGGCGTAAAGCTGAACGATATCGCGAATTTGGTCCTCGCCAATCTTGCGCCGCTTGTTGCCCTCGCTCTTGCGGAGCGGTTCATACATCTCGGTCGCGTCGATCAGCTGAACCTTGCCGCGCCGGTCGGCAGGCTTGCGGTTCGATAGAACCCAGATGTAGGTGCCAATGCCCGTGCGAAAGAAGATCTCGGTCGGCAGCGCGATGATGGCCTCGACCACGTCTTGCTCTAGCAGGTGGCGGCGGATTTCAGATTCACCCTGACCAGCGTTGCCGTTGAAAAGGGGAGAGCCCGACAGCACGATCGCCGCGCGCCCGCCGCCCTTTTCAGGGTCTTCAAGCTTGCTGAGCAGGTGCAGCAGGAACAGCATCGAGCCATCGCTGACACGCGGCAGCTTGGGACCAAAGCGCCCCTCGAATTTCTGGTCGCGGTGTTCGCGCACGACTTCGGCCTGGTCCAACTCCCACTTCTTGCCGAATGGCGGGTTGGAAACGCAGTAGTGGAATTTGTCGTGGCGGAATTTGTCGGCAGACAGGGTGCTGCCGAGCTTGATGTTCTGGGACAGGTCGCGGCCGGGATCGGACTTCAGCGTCTTCAGAAGCATGCTCGCCAGACAAACGGCGTGGGTTTCGGATTCCAGTTCCTGGCCGTAGGGAACAAGGGTCGGGGCGGTACCATAGCGATCTTGCAACGACTGAACGTGCTCCATCCCGTCCGAGACAAAGCCGCCGGTGCCGATCGTCGGGTCATAGAGCGTGCGGATGATGCCGGGGTTGTCGATGAACATCTGGTCATCCGGTTCGAGCAGGAGCTCAATGCCCAGGTGGACCACGTCACGGGGCGTCATGAAATCCTCGGCCGCTTCGTTCACCTCGGCCCCGAACCGGCGGATCAAGTGTTCATAGACGTTGGACATGGTCCGTTCGGGAACCGCGTCGGGGTGCAGGTCGATGGCGGCGAAGTTCTGGCAGATCTTGTAGAGAACGCCCTTCTTGTCCATCTGGCTGATTGTGTTGATGAAATCGAACTGCTCGAAGATCACGCGGGCATTTGCGGAGAACTTCGCGATGTAGTCTTCAAGGTTCTGCCGGGTGCGGCCAGACCCTAGCGTTTCCAGGCTGTAGCTCGATGTGTTGTAAAAGGGGTAGCCGGTTGCCTGACGCAGGATGACATCGACGTCGAGCCCGTTTTCGACGGCCATTTTGTGCATTTTAGCGGCTTCTTCCCGAGTAGGCTCGAGGACGCATTCAAGGCGGCGGAGAAGCGTGAACGGCAGGATGATCTTGCCGAAATCGACGTGTTTGAAGTTGCCCCAAAGGTCATCCGCGTTCTTCCAAATGAAGTCCGCGAGCGACGTGTGGGTGTTGTTGGCTTTTGCTGTGGTTGATGTCTGTGTGTTCAAGGTTCAGTCTCGTTCTGATTGGGTGCTGCACGCTTGGCGTGAAAATGAATTGAATTGGTTTGGGTTGGAGGCGGGAGGTCAGGGCATGTCTCGGTTCAGCTCTCTGCTAGGCCAGGAGCTTGTTCGCTCGGCTTCAATCTCGGCTAAGATTGTCTCGATCTGAGCATGCCGCTCTTGCCTCTGCTTGAATGTGAGTTCTGCGCGTTCGGCTTCTTCTTCGGAGGGGATTGGAACTCGGAAGGCCTTCAGGTCTTTGATAGCGATGGATTGTATCGCTGAACCGCCAGCAAGTGTGCGCAGCGCCTCAACAACCGTTGGATTTGCCAGGTACTCATACAGAACCACACCGGAAACGCCCCCGCGTTTAGGGCGCAGGATCATGAAGGATTGGCCTGCCGTCCAAAACCCATCTTCGTCACTTGTCGGCGCATCGGCGGGGACGAGGCCTGCCGTGCCGATCGTACCTTTCACGGACAAAAGGACATCGCCAGGAAGCAACCGTTGGTTTCGAGCCTTGCGCATTTGCGCACGTTCTAGCGTCGATATTTTGTGCGGTTGTGTCAGGAGGCCATGCTGGCTCACATCAGCGGGCGATGCCTCGAAGATGGTGAATTCTCCATCTTCTGCTTTGCCCAAACTTAGAGGGCGGATCAGTTCGACCGCATCTTGCAACTCAATCGTGCGCGAGCGCTCTAGGAAGCTTTCCAGCGCGACTGCGGCTGGAGGAAGCAGATACCGGTTGATGCTCAGGATGAAGTCTTTCGCTTTGATCTCCTCGAGCGAGACGTCCTTGGCGAAGGTTTCATCGGTTGCGGTGGTTTCATCCAAGTAGCGGGCCCATTTCGTGCCGGGAAGTATCTCAGGGCGTCCCCTAACTGTTCTTCCAGAGAAGATTGGATGAGAAAGATCGAGCATTCTGACCTTGGAGCCATCCATGTTGGAAGGGGTGAGAACCAAAACATCGGTGTCGATCATAGTGTTTGGGAAAATCATGCCGCCAGGAACCGCAAGGACGCCTTTCAAGCGACCAGATGCAACGAGCGCTTCGCGCGCTAGGGGCTCAACGCCAACGCCTCGATACATTAGCCCATCTGGCACACAAAGGATGGTTTGGCCGGTCGACTGTGCTAGCGCGTCGGCTAAAGCGAGCACATCTTCGGTTAGGCGCTTTTTTCCCTCTTCCGCGTCCAATATCGCAAGTGTGCGTCGCGGAATCTGGTTGGTATTCATGGGCTTGGATCCGAAAGGGGGAAAGCCCACTTCTGCCTCAAAAATGGTGGTATCTGTACGTGCGAGTGGATCGGCGAGTTGAACTTGCAATTTGCACTCCAAGAGAACGGCAAGGCTTTGTGCAAAGTCACAAATGTCCTTATTTTGCGCTACGAAGAGCACTGCCTTGCCTTGCATTGCCAGTAAAAGTGCTGTGTGGAGGGAGGCCTCGAACGAGCAGCGTACGGAACTCGCGTTATCGACAAATTCTGCAAAGCGCTTTGCTGGGGCCTTGGGCAGCCATGGCTCGTGGCGCCCATGACTAGATGCCATCAATTCGTCAATCGCGGTCAGACGTTCCTTCGGCGAAAGGTCAAGAAGTGCCTGAGTGGCTTCATCAAGAACTCTCCCGCCTGCATGCTCACTCGCGGCTTCCAAATCGTTTGGGGAGGGCATCGATTTCTCGGGATCCAAGCGAGATGCGCCGTAGAAGGCCACAATACGGGCTGCATGCTGAATGCCAGGAATCTGGCGCACGGCCGAAAGGGCTTGTCTTTGATTGGGTTTGGTCACTTTCAGCCCCTTATTTTTTTGACGCCGGGCGTGCGAAACTGCCCGTGTTGTATGTCGTGATCTGACAGTCGCCCGCAACCACGACTGTGATCCCGCCCTTGCACTTGGCGCGCTCAAGGAGCTTCAGCGTTTGGCGAAGTTCGGCCGCGACTTGGTCGCAGTCCTTGCGGCGCAACACGATTTTGTCGCCTTCAAATACGCCATGCTCCAACGCAAGGTCTACCATCTGCTTGTTGATGCCGCGCTGGTTCATTCTGCAATCCATGTGGTTTGTAACTTGCATCGACTTGTTCCTCTTGATGATCAAGAGATACGATCACCTGATTTAAAAATCAACCCCTTATTTTATATTTTTGTCACGAGGCCCTGTCAGCTCGAGGCGCTAGCTTCAGCTTGTTGCCAGTCGTGGTACGTCTGTTTTGATCCCTTGACCTTCCACTCCAGGCGTCCGTTGCTGTTTCGGTCCAGGACGACAGCAGCGGCGGCTGAAGGACTATTGAACGACCAAGGCTTCGTGAAACGGAGTTTTTGATTGCCGTCGGCGACCAGAGTGCCGTCGGATATGAGCTTTTCCTTCAAGCTGCCGTAGCTTTGTTGGACATAGCCAGTTTCGGTCAGCGCCTCAGACCCTTCCAGTACAACAAATTCACCATCTTCCTCTACAGCGGTCGCTTTGACGCCGCTCTTGTGGCGGATCTCGAATTGCACTTCGCCCTCGGTCCGCTCGTCAACAGGCTTCGCTGTCTGTGTTACCGCGCGCGGTTGTGGCTTGAGCATATCCAGACCGATCACGGGCAGGATGATGCGAAGGTTTGATAGAAACTGCTCCATGTTGGCTACGTCGGCCTCGGGCAATCGTCGCCTGCTGGTGTCCGGCTGCGTGCCGTTATCCAGCGTGACGCGGCCTGCCTGGGCGGCTTGCTCTATGAGCCGCGCCTCCAGATACTCCGCGTGTCCTTTGGAAAGGTCATCGTCACTTGTGGTGATGGTGATGGCAGTTTCCCAGAAATCTCTTTTGATCGCGCTTTGCTTGACCCTCTCGGCCACAGAGTTTCCGGAGCCAATATAGGAGCGGGTTGCACCGGCTTTTTCGGGATCAGGACCCGATAGGATATAGATACCGGTCCGATCAACTTCTTCACGAGCGGTCAGATCGCCGAAAGCTGAAGCGCCGCTTACAAAAAGCAAACCTGTCCAACCATGGATTGTCGCTTTTCGCAGCCCAGTTGGCTTCCCGTCGACGAGAAAAAGCTGGATTGTTCGACCGAATGAGCCCTCTGCTTGCACGATTTTTCCCCTGAAAACATGATTCTAATAATTTCTTGTACAGCACACATTAACCACGAAATTACATGATTGTCGTCCCGCGAGGACGGCTTTTGCAAACGGACTGCATCAGGGCTCAACGGGCCGATGGCCCGCTCCCCCCGATCCAGACATCATTCTTTTCGTTTGGTCCGCCCAACATCCCTGTCCGTGGCGGTCAACCTTAGTCCATCCCCAAAATCAGTCACCAATTTCCCCTGTCTCGCAGGCGAACCATTCCTCGCGCGGCAAATTGGCGTCTGATTTTGGCGCAGACATTTTCTTCGCAAATGTGGCCGATTGACAGCCCCGTTCAGGGCCATGGGTCGGGCTTTGCCCTCTCCCACTCTGTTCCGCCGAATACATGCGTATTCGGTCAGATCAGGTGGCCGAGGCGCAGCCCATCGGCGGAAGGGGGCACGAAGCCTCACCCGCGTCACTTTGATCGAGGAGGCCACAAATGGCACCGAAGTTTGATGTTTATGCCCATGTCACCGACACTATTATTGCAGAGATCGAAGCGGGCACGCCGCCATGGCGCAAGCCGTGGACCGGAAGCGCGTCCGGCATTGCCCTGCCGACCCGACACAACGGCGAGGAGTATCGCGGGATCAATGTCCTGATGCTCTGGGTCATGGCGGCCAAGCATGGCTATGTTTCTAGCCGCTGGATGACCTACAAGCAGGCGCAGGAGCTGGGCGGTCAAGTCCGCAAAGGTGAAACGTCGTCGACCGTGGTCAAATACGGGACGTTCACCCGAGAGAACGAACTGGGCGTCGAGGAAGAACTGCCCTATGCGCGCGCCTATCGCGTGTTCAACGCGGATCAGATCGAGGGCTTGCCCGAGGACTACTACATCCGGCCAGAGGCCCCGCGCGATCTTGGCACGGCCGAAGATCCTGAGCTTGAGGCGTTTTTTGGCCGGGCAGGGGCGGAGATCCTCACCAGTGATGACCCGCGCGCCTATTACAGCCTCGCCAAAGACCACATCCACATGCCGCCGATTGCTACGTTTTACGATGCGGCAGGCTACTATGGGACGTTGGCCCATGAGGTGATCCACTGGACCGGCAGCGAAAAGCGGCTTGAGCGGATCAAGAAATTTGCGAACCGCGAAGCCTATGCCTTTGAAGAGCTGGTCGCGGAAATCGGTGCTTGCTTCCTTGGTGCTCAGATTGGCGTTGCGCCGGAGTTCGACCAAAGCGCCGCATATGTTGGAGGGTGGTTGAACGCTCTCAAAGAGGACAAGCGGGCGATTTTTCGCGCGGCGTCCGAGGCACAGAAGGCCGCCGATTTTGTTTTAGCAGCCGCAGGTCAATCGAAAGCAGCCGCAGCATGAGTGGCCCCGCAATCCTACCTCCGATGACGTGCCGCAAATGCGGCGCGTCAAACCCAGTGATCTTTCTTGCGCCGGTCATCGTGAAAGGCAGTGGCACCTGTATTTGCTTGGATTGTGCAGAGGCGCGCAAATGGCTGGATCCGGACGGCAACTTGAAAGCCGGTGTTGAGCTTTGAGCACCTGCGCCCCGCCTCATATGGCGGGGCGCAGGCCTCGGGGGATGAAATGAGAAATTGTGGCCCGTGCTGCTGCGCACGGGCCGCTCTGAGAAACGGACTGTGCGGAGGATCGGCTGGCCTTCAGCCCGCTCACCTCCTTCAGTCTTCTTTCACTTTTATTGGTCCGCCCAACATCCCAGCCGCGTCCCGTCAATAGGCAAGCGCCGCGCAGGCGCGTCGTCAAAGCCTGCAACCCGTGTCCTCGCGCGGGGCGCGCTGCGGGCCGCACCAGTTGCTGGCTTTGACCTATTGACTGGCCGCTCCTGGGTCGTGGGTCGGGCTGTGCCCCCACCCACTCTGTTCCGCCGAATACATGCGTATTCGGTCAGATCAGATTGGCCGGTGTGCAGCCCATCGGCGGAGTGGGGAGGAAACCGGAAAGGCTCCGGGGGAGCGTTTCCCCGAGCCACGAGCCAAGCCCCAACCGCAGCACCCAAGAGGAGGCCACAAATGGCTCACAAATATCAGCGCCCGAAATTCTGGACCTGCGACTGTGATCGCACGACCGGCGGTCACATCATCAACGGGCTCTATAGCACCTGCGTCTATTGCGGGAAGCATCGGCACGAGCTGAAGGAGATCGTTGTTCCGTCAGGTTTGGGCGGTGTGTTCTGCGTCGAGATCCTCAGCGTCGAGGATGATTGCGCCAAGGTGAAGGTGGTCAAAAGCTCGAACGGCTTTGACGCGCTGCCGCCCTTCACAGTGCCGTTCGAAGACATCGCTCCGCGTTGGAAGCACAAGGCGGGAGAAATCCGATGATCCCTGATCTTCACAGCGATGATTTTGGGACTGCGCGTCTGGAAGATACCGTCAGCCTGCGAAGCGCTGCCCGCGAGGCCCGCGCCACGCTTTACGCCGTGTTGAACCGGCTCGAGCTGAACGATCTGGACGGCGAAGAACAGCCCTATATCGACGATTGCCTTGGGGCTCTCGCAATCCTTGAGGAGGCGTTGCGATGACGTTGGAAGGCATCAAGGCAGCAGTGGACGCGGGCAACCGCGTTCACTGGGTCAACAGGGGGTATGCGGTGACGCGTGATTGCCTCGGGCACTACCTCATCACCTTCACGCGGAACGGGTCAGCTATTGGTTTGACCAGTCGCGATGGCACCCGCCTGAACGGCGAGCCTGACGAATTTTTCATCGAGGAAAACGCCGAGGATTGCCATGAAGTATTCTGACGTCAGGCAGGCGGCCCGAGAGGGCCGCGCCAGCGTGCATCTTCATGGGTTCTGCAATCTGCCCGATGGCGGGCAGGAGTATTGTGACGATCTGGCGCTGATCGATGGCTGGGCGATCTATGTCCGGGTCGAGACCCCGGACGACCCGCAACAGCCTTTTGATCTGCACGAGCTGGCCGATCATCAAACCTATTCCAGCGCCGAAGGCGCGGCCCGCGCAATAGCTTTGGAATTGCTTGGCAATGCTGAGGCGTGGAACCACGATTAGTGGTGCCATGCCTTGCGCATGGGGCCGGGCTTTGCCCGGCGGTCGCAGCCGATGGCCGCTCCAAACGGAATACAGGCAGTTGATGCAATATTATAATATTGAATCAATTATGGCGAAATGCCATAACAGTGCTGCCTGTATGATGCTGGCAAGAAATAGGGGTGATTACTTCACATGGGCCGACCGCGCGCACCACGGCACAAGCGACTGACGCAGAACCAGCGTTTTGCGATCGTGCGCAAGCGTGCCGAAGGGGTGCCAATCGAGGATCTGGCCCGCGAATTCGGCGTCACAACCCGCAGCATCTTCTACACGTTGAAGGCCGATCAAAGCCGCAAGTTGGATGCGCGCGTGCGCTCCGAACTGGTGAATGTCCGGCTCACACCGAAGGAGCTTGCGCGCTTTGATGCGGTGTTGACGCGGCATGATATCGCCAGCCGCGCCGAGGGGCTGCGGCGGCTGATCCAATCGTCAAACGATCTCTTTGTTCCTGACGATGAACTGGCCAATCAGATGCAGGGGCTCTCGGCCTCTCTCAATCGCACCGGCAACAACATCAACCAGATTGCACAGCGCCTGAATGAGGCAAAGCGCCAGGGCAAGACGCCGCCTTATGGCAATTCTGCCCATGGCCAGGTGCGCGCTCTGGCCGGGCTGATCTTCAACATTGCCGACCAGGTTCAGGACATGGCGCAGCGCCGCCGAAGTGCGCTGTCCGGCGAGGTTGCCCGCGTTCTGGGGGGATTTGCCGATGGCCCGGAATAGTGCCGTTGCCGCCGCGCAGGAGGCCTTCTTCGATCGTGACTGGAGCCGCATTCGCGGCAGCGTCCCGCGCGCCCGTGCCAAGCAAATGGCCCGCGCGGCCATGGGGCATTCCCCTGCGATTTTCAAAGCCATTCGCGACGGCGGCACTCACAGCAAAACGCAGCTGCGCAACCAGCTGGAATACCTGACCACCAAGTCGAGCTTCATCATCGACAGCCGTGGCACCTATGACGGCCAAAGCGTCTTGTCCGCGAAAGAGATCGAGCAGGTCATGCGCCGGTTTTCGGCGCAATGGTACGAGGGGTTCCATCCCAAGCTGGGACATACCTCGCATCTCCTGATGGCCTTCCCGATTGGCACGCGCGGCGAGGATGTCGCCGAGATCACGCGCGAAATTTGTGAGCGTTTCTTTCAGGGCGAAGGCAGCCACTTCGACTACATTGCCGCCGTGCACGAGGATCGGGATCACCCGCATGCCCATATCGTCCTGAACCGGCGCAGCAAGGACGGTGAGTTCTTCTTCCTAAAGGAAGGGCACCACTTCAACTACGACAGTTTTCGCGAGGCGATGGTTGAGGTGTCGGACCGCTATGGGTTGCGCCTTGAGGCGACCCGAAAGCTCGAACGTGGGATCACGACGAAGAGGCCAAGCGATGTAGAACAGCGTCGCGTGGAAGCCACGGGCCAGAAGCTGACTGAGCGTGAGCGCGTCGGGTCAGAGCTTGACCGTGCCTTGGCTGAAGTCGCCCAGAACGAGCGGCTCTATCGCGGCCTGGCGGCCGAAGCCTCGCGCGAGAACCAGCATGACATTGCAGCTGCCTTGGACAAGGCCGCGACGCTTTTGGCGGAAGGCAAACCGATTGAAGCAGATGGAAAGGTATATGGCATGGCCGAAGAACAGCATTCGTTTGATGAGGTCGTGGATGCTTTTCACGACAAGATCAACCAAGCTGAACGCATCGTAGCGGACGCCCCAGTGGAGCGGCGTGCCGCGCTGGAGCATGAGCTGAACGACATTTATCGCTCTTTGTCACATCTGAGCCCTATGGGGACGCAGTCCCATACCTTGCTCGAAGACGCGTCTAAAAGTGGGATCTATTCGGCCGCGAACATTGAGACCGAAGCCCAAAGTGCATTGCGGGATACAGCTCTTTCAGAACGTCTTCAGCAGGCTTTGAAAGGCACCGGCATTGACGCACAAGAGGTGACGCGTCGTGTCGAAGTCGGCGCGGGCAATGCCGCGCTGGAACGGCAATGGCTTGGACAGGATCTGAAGGCAATTGCCGACAAGGAGGGCTTTGACCTGTCTCGCACCGATGAGCTCGAAAAAGCGATCGACCGCCTTGACCAGGTGCACAGTGATCTGGGCCGTGTGTTGGCAGATGCTGAGGTTCTTAAAGACAGTGGGACGGTGGAGACCGACCGGCAGGAAAGCATGGTCGACAGGTTGCCGCCGACCACTGCTGATATCCTGAGCCGATTGAGGGACAACCCAACCGCAGATCCTTTCCACAGCGATCTGGAACGTGAGACCTTGCGCTCCGAGCTGGAGGAACTGGTCGGTAAAGAAACTACCCCGGACTTGGCGATTGGCGATGAGACCGCGCTAGAGGAACATATCGAAGACCGCCTGGACCGGCTCTATGCGGCCAAGGCCTACCTGCAGAGCGATGCCGCTCTGGCGAACAGTGTGGCGATGGAGCATGTCCTTGACGAGATCGCCAATGAAGAAATCGACGTTCAACGCGAGCGGCATGTCGATGGCGATGGCGAAAAGGGTGTGACGCATGGGTAAGGCGCGGATCGCACTCGGCGTCATGAGCTTTGCTCTTCTGGGCGCGGTTCTTGGGTATGTCCTGGCGTCGGCCTTTCTGACATTCCGATGGTTCGGGGTTGGAACGGACATCGATTTTCTGATGCTGGCGCGCGGCTATGGAGGGCTTCGCACGACCCATCCGAGCGATATGCAGATCGTGCACTTGATTGTCGGGATCAGCACCGGTGCCGGTGTCTTGCTCAGCGCTGTGTTGATGAACGACGCGCTGACCAAGTTCGGAGAAACCCACTGGCAGCACATGTCCGAGATGAAACGGAACGGCTTTTTCGGCAAGCCTGGCCACGGCTTTGTCCTTGGAAAAATGGGTAAGCCCAAGAGCCGTAAACCATTCGTGATGTCCAAGGTCTTCCCACATGCCCTGATCGTGGCCCCGACCGGACGCGGCAAGACGACGGGGTTCGTCATCCCGAACCTTCTGACCTATCAGGGCAGTGCGGTGGTGCTTGACGTGAAGGGCGAGAACTTCGAGGCAACGGCGCGCCTCAGGGCAGCGCAGGGCGACAAGGTGTTCCGGTTCGCGCCCACAGATTGGAAGGACGGCCGCTCGCACCGTTACAATCCTTTGCTGCGCATATCGGCGCTCGAAAACGTCGACCGACAGCAGATGGAGCTGCAACTCCTGGCCTCACTGTTCCTTCAGGCTGATAACGACCGGGTCCAAGGGCTCCTCGATGGCGGCATAGACCTCTTTGTGGCAGCAGGGCTTTTGGCGTTTGAACGAAAGCGGCCGACCCTGGGCGAGATTTATCGCATCACAGCGTCAGGCGGCGACAAGCAAAAGGAATATCGCCGCCGCGCCGATGAAGTGGTCAATCCAGCCGCCAAGCTGATTTTCATGCGCATGGCCTCGACCAACAACGACACGCTGACGTCCTACCTGTCGCTACTGATGACCTCGGGCCTCAAGCAGTGGTCGAACCCCGCCATAGACCGAGCAACCGCAACGTCAGACTTCGATTTCCGCGACATCCGAAAGACGCCGTTTTCGGTATACCTCGTTGTCGAGCCGCTGATGGTGAAACCGCTCGCGCCGTTGATCCGCTTGTTCTTCTCGGACTTGCTGGCATCGCTGCAGGACCATGAACCCGGCAAGGACGAACCTTGGCCGGTGATGATCATGCTCGATGAGTTTAACCGCCTCGGAAAAATGCCGATCGTTCTCGACAGCATCGAAACCCTGCGGTCCTACCGCGCCAATCTTGCGATCGTCACGCAGACGATCCCGGCGCTGGACGAAATCTATGGCGAAAATGCCCGCCGCGCCTTGCAAGGGAACGCGGGTATCAAGCTGTATCTAACCCCCTCAGATGAAAAGACCATCGAAGAGCTCAGCAAAGCCGTCGGCAAAACAACCAAGCGCGTGGTGACCCGCTCGCGTTCTGTCGGCCGAAACCCCTTCGCCGGTCGCAGTATGTCTGAACGGACCGAAGAAACGGCTTTGCTGCCAGAGGACGAGGCGCGGCGTATGGATCTTGATGACATCGTTCTGGTGGTCGATGCGCAAATGCCCGTGCGCGCCAAGCGGATCAAATACTATGAAGACCGGTTCTTTCAGCAGATCTTCGACAAGCAGACCGGAGAGCTGCCATATCCATCTGCGGGGCACCAGATGCGCGGGCTGCAAGGACAGATCAAGGCGCTGGAGGCGAAGATCGGGGCGTTGGAAGTGCCAAGAGGGACTGCCGACAATGCCTTGGAAGGTGGTGGAAAACGGCGCGATGAGATTGAGGAATTGGCGTCCGGTAGTCAAAATGCTCAGTCAGATGAACAGGCCAGTTTGGGTGATTATCAGGCCGGAACAGAAAGGGTGGAAAGGTTTATGGAAGAAGCTGCACGGGGATGAGGGCGGATTCCGGAGGTGCGCCGCGGGCGCGAAGGGCCATCCAATCTACTGGGAATTCGGACATTCCGCCCTAAGCCCAGGCCAGCAGGATTAGCATGACAAGCGGATTCCTGAGCTCCGTCGCATGGATGACTTGCGTCGCGGACCGGACGCAAGTCAAAAGACCGTGGTAATTTCTTCAGAGAAACCAAGAAGGCATAACTAACAAAACAATCGAAATAGTTCGATGTTTACGCTATCGCGTAGATCAACTGCAGGATTGATTTGAAGACGACCTACACGATGAGCCCTTCCCCCGAGGAAAGCACAAGTTCCAAACAGAAAGGCTCCAGCCCGGTCGGGCGCGGGGGCGCCGGCACCTATATTGAGGGCCAGCTTGGCGCCTATTATCTCCTGCAGATGCTCGCTGGCAGCGACGCGCGCGGCCTCCCCAATGCCAGGATCGAGCGGGTGCAGCTTCAGGGCGAAAATGAAGGCTATGCCCTCGATGACCTGATCGTGCACAGTGTTTCGGACAAAGGCACCTCGCTTCTCGAGATCCAGTCGAAACGCACAATCCGTTTTTCGCCCAAAGACACTATCTTTCAAGACGTCTGCGGACAGATCGTGCGCAGCAATCCCGCTCAGAAGCCGACGGACCGCCATTTACTGGCGGTTGCGACCCAGCGAACTAGCTTTGCTATCTCTGGCCCGTATCAGGACGTGCTCGAATGGGCGCGCAGAGCGGAAAGTGGCGTCCAATTTTTCGCGCGGTTAGCCCTCCCAGGTGTCGCCAGCGAGGAGATGCGTAGTTTCGCCAAAGCATTCCGCAGCAATCTTGTGGCTCATGGAGTGGCGGACGAGGACGAAGCCGTCTGGGCCATATTCCGCAGGTTCATGATCCTTGAGTTCGATTTCGAGTCGGCTGCACCGGAGGCGAAGGCCCATGCTCTGACACTGGCCCGTCAGGTTCTCGCGCCGGACGATGCGACACGTGCCGAGGCACTTTGGAGCAATCTCATCGAAATCGTCATCGAGACGGGCAAGGCCGGTGGCTCGGTCACGCGCCAATCGCTCACCGAGAGACTGACGACGCGTGGCTTCCACCTAGTAGGCGATCAGAATTTCTCGCTCGCCCGCGCCAAGCTGGCGGAGATGTCGCGCCACGCACTCATGGAGATCGGTACCACTGTCGGCGGCGTCAATCTCCCCCGCCTCGGCGCGCTTGCCGATCTCGAGAAAGCACGCGACGGGCATCGCTTCATCGAGATCACTGGCAAACCGGGGGTGGGAAAATCGTGGGTCTTGAGACATCTTGCTGAGCGGATAGGCCATGAGGGCCATGTCATCGTCCTTGATCCCGTAGGCACGCCCGACGGGGGATGGTCGGCGCTCGCGCAACGTCTCGAAATGCCCGGGACCGCCAAGAATTTCTTGTGGGACCTGGCGGCCGGTGGCGGCGGGGTCTTGTTCATCGACGGCCTTGAGATGTTCACGTCCGTCGAGCGCCGCCGCACAGTGAATGACTTGCTGCGCGAGATTGCAGAGGTCCCAGGCTTCTCCGTAGTCGTGTCCAAACGGCCCGATGTCGGCGTCGAAGACACTGGCTGGGTCGCCGAAGACGCACTCGCGAAGTTGGGTACGCCCTGCCAAGTGGTCGTGGGCGAACTGAACGATGACGAAGTTGCAGCCCTGAGCACTGCCGCTCCGGAGCTACGCGCACTGCTGGAAAGGGATCATCCGGCCGCGAGCATTGCGCGCAATCTCTATCGATTGGCTCAGTTGCTCAAGGTCCCGAAATCGGCCAAAATTCGAACTGAAGCAGCGCTTGCCGATCGTTGGTGGAAGAGTGCTGATGGCGCAAAGTCAAATGATGTTCGCCCGGCGCAACGGCTTTTGGCCGAGCTCGCAGAAGCGGCGCTGGCAGGGCAGGACTTGATCGAGGCGGCGGCGGACACGCCGGCACGAACCCACTTACAGCGTAGCCTGACCCTGTCCGAACCGAGGCGTGACCGTCTCAGCTTCTACCATGACGTGCTCCGTGACTGGGCGATCGGCGCGCGTCTCAATGAAGACATCACTTTGCTCGACAGCGTCGATCTTTCGGTGCCACCATCGCCACGGGTGGCGCGGGGCATCGAGTTTGCTGGGCGCTTCGCACTCGAACAGCAACCGGACGGCTCGAACTGGACGGCCCTCCTTGGGGCCCTCTCGCGACCAGGTGCCCATGATGCATGGCGTCGCCAAGCGCTCATGGCGATCGTGCGATCCGAGCTGTCGTCGCACCTTCTGAACAGCTGCCGCGCCGCATTGCTTGCCGACGGGGGCACGCTACTCGTCGAGATCTGTACCGCCATCGTCGCGACCGAAACGATCTCGGCTGCATCCGCCTTCAAGAAGATCGCCGCGAAGGGCGTTGAGCTTCCTGTCGAGGCACCGGGCTCTTTGCGCATCGCCACGACGCTATCGGCGCCCACGGTTCTCGCGTGGTGCGCTGTGAATGCCAGCGAAATTCCAGTGCAAGCGATCGCTGCCATCGTGAAGCTCGCTGAAGTCCAGTTCCTCACGATTATGAGCGTCCGCGAACTCGGACAGGCAACGGCGAAGATGCTCTTCGGTTGGCTGATGCAGCTCGACTTGCGTGACACCAGCATCACGATCCCGGGTGCCGCGGATGCGCCACGGTTAGAACGCCAGTCGCGCACAACGATGATCGAGGATCTTCGAACCATGGCGCTTCTTATGGCGTCACACGCGTCGGATGACACGAAAGCCTATTTGACAGCGATCGCGAAAGAAGAAGATCACTACAAGGTCAAGGCAATTCGGCCGTTCAGCAAGACGTTGGCCAGCGTCGCGCCGAACGAGCTTGCGGCGCTAATCACGTCCAGTCTTATTGAACAGCCACGTCGAGGCCGATCACGACGGGATTCCCTGAACGGCGCGTTCGGCTTTGCGGATACCGACTACATGCCGGTGTCGCCAGCGCAGCCTCCTTTTCTCGACTTGCTCGATGCAGACCCCGAGATCGGCCTCGGCCTAATCCGAACACTCGTTGACGCGGCGGTCGCGCACCGTGCGGATGGCATGAAGGCGGGAACGGACGGCTTTACGATCGTCTTCGACGGGAAGCCGCGCTTCTTTCCATGGGTGCAGACCTATTACTGGTCACGTTCCAGCCAAGCGCAGGGATACGCTGCATCGTCTGGCCTAATGGCGCTCGAAGCCTGGTCACAAGAGCGCCTCGACAGGGGCGAAGATGTTGACGCGGTTCTCAGGGACATCCTCGGACCGGAAGGTAGCTGCGCCGCCTATCTGCTGATCGCGCTCGACGTGCTGCTATCGCATTGGCCAGCGACGCGCGATGCGCTCGTGCCTTTTGTGGCTAACCCCGACCTGATTGCCAATGATCGCACCCGCTTGACGTTGGAGAGGCTTGGGGACGCGATGATGCTGCAGGAGGAGCCCAAAGGCCGAGTCATGCTTGCCGACCTCGCGAAGCGCCAATCGCGCTCCATCTCGCTTGAGCGACTAATCCCCTATTTCATCAGCGAGGATGACCCCGGGCAGAAGGTGCGCTCCTTGTTGGCACAGGCAGTCGAAAAAGCCGGCTCGTATAGTGACAACGCGAATTTCGGCGATCCCGCGTTCATGGGATCCTATGCACTCAATATGCTCGACCGGACGAACTGGGTGGAGGTCGAAGGAGGCCTCGCTTACAAGTCGCCACCGGCTGAGGCCGAGCATCTCGAACGCCTCGAGGCCCGCCGACAGGCGCATGAGCGTTCCAGCACGATTGAGGTGAGAATTCAGTTGGCTATCAGCGATCCATCGAAAGGTTCGCCGGACTTGGCGCGCGAGGCCGTCGAATACGCTGCCGGCGATCTGCCTGACTATAGCGATACAGATTATCTTAAGTCACGATCGACGCGGTTGATTTCGACGGCCATGCTTGTTGCGCGGGACGGTGAGGATACTCTCCTTGACGAGCATGAGGACTGGGTTCGGACCGTGATTGCCACCGCCTTGGCGGAAGAGGTCGACCGCTACGGCTCGAAAGAGCGGCTGGACTACAATCGCCCGGCGCAGGGCATATGCGCTCTAATCCATCTTTGGCATCGGAGACGGCGGGTCGAGGACCGCGACCAGCTACTGAGAACCATCGCTCGACAAGACCAGGCCGCCGTCGTTTCCATAGCGGCAGCACATGCGAGCATCAGAGATGCCGATCCGCGACTGATCAAAGCTGCAATCCGTATCGCTTTCACCTGCTGCCGTTGGCGTTGGAATCCCTATGACGAGGACGCCTCTAATCGAGAGGCTTACGAGGAGGACAAAGCGGGGAAGGACGCTGACGCGGTTGCATCCGAGATCGCTTGGCTCGATGGCGGACCTGAGCCGACTTGGCCGGAGCTTCCGGAAGATACACCGTCATTCTCGCGTCAGCCGCGTGCGATTGTCTCACCGAACAGTGAACATATTGACCTCCTGCGTGACGATGTCTCCCTGAGGCGTAGCTCCAGGGAGGCGGTCGTTCACGCCAACGACCAAGAGCTTTCACGGTGGTTGAGTCTGCTCAATGTTGAAGGATGCGCTCGGCCGGGCTGGTACCTTGAGATCATTGAATCTTATGCGCCTTGGTCAGCACGAATGAATGGTCACGGCTATTCCGCTGATGCTGAACTCAGTCAGACGCCAAGCGATTGGAACAATCAGTTCTACGCCCTGGTATCATCTGCCTTGATGGACGCCGCGGAGGATCAGTTCTGGTCGTTTCTTAAGCCGATAACTGAGCTACCTGATAGGTCATTTTGCGATGTTGCTGAAACGGTCATACATGCCGCTGATGTTCACTATTTCAATGAGCCGCATCGGCCGTCAGCTCGGGCGTCCGCTTTGCGGCAGAAGATGGTTGCGCGGGCGATTGAGCTGAATCGATGGTCTTGGGATCGTCGCCGGTTAGAACTCGGGATCGACTTACAAACCGGTCCAATGATCGGTACGTTGCTGATGAACCTCCACAACCCATTTTCTGGATCAAAATCTTATCTCGTTCCGGCTGTCTTCGACCGGGTTGATCCGCTTCTTGAAACGCTACGCCCGATGATTTCAGGCGGTCCTACGGCCTTCATCGCACTCTGCACGATGAACACCCTGAACGTTGCTCCGACAGCACGACATCTCGATTTCCTCTTGAACGCGGTCGAAACTTGGCTCGATGTAACGAACGGCGACCGCTCGATGTGGCATGAGCTCGGTATCGGTCGAAAAGTCGCTGAATGGTTGAAGGCGGCGGCGGTCGATGATCCCTCTCTGTATGGTCAGTCTCACCTGTCACGCAGCCGCATCGATGCCATCCTTGGGCGTCTCGTCAGCTTGGGCGTATCAGAGGCCCACGAGCTGGAAGTTAGGATCCAAACGGAAGCGAACAGTCAAACCCCACGTTGATAGGCTCGCAGTCTGGACACTACGATGGTGCCGGACCAGCCGTACGAGGGGCTATTGGCCTGCCGCGAACCGCTACGCAAGTTTGTCCTGTCCGTCACGGTATTTCGACGACGAAGCCTTCGGGCGGCTTGTAAAGTAAAGATCGTTTGATGCGCGCTTCGTCGATACCGGTTCTAGCGACAATCTCGTCCTTAAAAGTGCAGAAATCTTTGTAGGACATACGAGGATCGATCATGAACTGGTCGAACACTGCATGGGGATTGAGTTCGTATTTATAAACGCCGCCGTCGTGCTTGCTGTTTTGACCTTCGAAATAGATCAGCCGAACTTCGTCCTCGTGCTCGAAAGCATCCCGTTTCTTGAGAAGGGACCTTGCAACGGCTTCGGCGTTCAGACCGTCCTTGAACACCGTGCGCGCGAATTTCTTGAGCTTAAAATCGGGCGGATAGTCGACCTTGCCGATGAAGCAGCTATCGTTGGTCACACCCTTGTTGGCAGCGCAAAGGCTGTCGATCAGTCTGCCAACTGTTGTTCTGACTCGCACGGCATTCGTTTTCGGCGAGTAGATCCGCCACATTGCATCCGATCTCTTCTTGAGCGTCCAGCACTGGCCGTAGACATCCTCGTGGAAGGCGAACTCTCCGGTCTCGCCAGCGGCGGTGCGGACAGGCGACCTCAAGATGAAATTCTCGAACGGGTCTTCCCACATGGTCGGCCAGACCAAGGCGTTCTTCTTCTCGCCAAAGAGTTCAAAGAAGCGATTGCGCGGGAACACCCTGTAGATGGTGGTGCGCCGTGTGATGTCGCCGATAATTGTGCTGTGTTTTGCCATTCAGGCTCCTTTCACATCGAAGCCGAGGAACCGCAATGCTTTGGCCATGCGTCCGTTCATCGGCGGGCATTCGTCGGGTTTGACAGTACCGTAGAGTTCGAGGGCGCAGAAATAAGCAAAGCGCTTCAGCTTGATCGAGCGGTCATAGAGTACATCGTGGAAGCGTTGGATGAAATCGCCGGGGCCGTGCAGTAGGTAGGTCAATGTAGATTTTACGCGGTCGACATCTTCGTTGTTTGCCCTCCAGAATTCAGCGGGAAGGTTTTTCAGGCCTCCTTTGACGAAGCGCAGCTGTTCTGTGAAGGCATGCAGTGACATCAGGCCGTCAGTGATTTCTTCCTTGCTGGCCGCTTCGATTGCCTCGCGTGTGCCGAATGTTCGTTTCACCGTCTCAAGCCAGGCGGCGTAGTCCTCCGGCACCTTGTTATTGGCAGCATCAACCCATTCCTGCGCGTAGTGCATGATCTCCTTGCGGCGGTCTTCGGTGCTGCGCAGCGGGGCAGCCTGCCATGCCTCATCGCCGATCACATGGGTCAGTCTGACGTAGTTCAGGAAGCGGTTGGTCTCGTTTTCGATACTGACATTTGCGAGATCAGGTCGGCGATATCCATGTTCGTCGAGGATCGTCGTCACCTCGCTGAAGGCAGGGCGGTACTGTTCGTAGACTTCCTGCCTTAGGGTTTCCAAAAATACGCGTTCGCTGGATTTCTCGTGACTTTTGACGTTGATGTTGTGTGGCTGCGCTTGTCCCAGCGCGGCCTCGATCTCCTTTTCAGGATCGGGCGTGCGCCGTTTCAGTTCATTGTAGGTTTTCTCGAAGGTGTCGAGCTTTTCCCGCGTCAGGACCTGCCCGGCATCCCAAAGCTCGATAAATAGTGCGCGGATGTCGTCGACGGCGTCGGCATTATCGTCACGCTCGAGGCGAATGACCGCTTCGCGGTTGGCGCGGAGGCCGCCATCGGTCAGGTTTGACGAGCCCAGCAGGGCAGCTTGGTCGAAGATGTAGATTTTTGCGTGGAACCGGCTGGTTAGGTAGCGGATCGCGATACCCGGCACTTCGAATAGCTTGCGCAGTGCTTGCGGGCTGGTCGCTTCGTTCAGACCGATGAGCAACTGTACCGTCTTGCCCTCTCGTGCTGCCTTCAGAAGCTGGTCGGGCTGCGTAAAATAGGGTGCTGCCAGATGCAGCCGCGATGACTCCGCAATCAGGTGCGTGAAGGGATTGATGACAAAGTCTTTATTGGGACCATTTGAAAATATCCTGCTCATACCGCTCCTCATTGAAATGCCGTTCGGGAACTTTCTACGAGCGCTTCCGTCACGTGACTACTCTATATGGCGTATATCCAGTCGGCGAAGTGTGATGCCTTCTTGCTGTGGAATTCGCGAATGCAGCGAATGGTAGGTTCGGCGCGCTGCGTCGCAGCATTCTAAAGTTCAGTCGAAAGTCCAGATTGGGCCGACTGCATGAGGCCGACTAGCAGTAGTCATCGAATGTTTCGCCACCTTCCCAGGGCAATCCTTGAGCTTCAGTCAGAGCCTTTTCCGCTCCGTCACGCATAAAAAACGTGCCCTGACTCTCATGAACAAAAAATCCGTTTTCAAAGGTGATTTTTGAGATTGACCATGGTTTGATGGCATCCTCTCCGTGTTCGCCGAGCAAGTAGATGGCATTGTCTCCACCGATCATCGCCACGTCTCCGACTTTTGTTTCTCCCCAAGGGGAAATCACTGCGACCGCTCCCTTTACCAAACGGGAAAGGTATTCTTTGAGTGGATGTTCGGTCTTAGTTTCGGGACAAAGAGGAAACTCAGCTGGCACGCGCCAGTTGCGCTGAAGTGCACCAACCGTTTTGGATGCAACCAGTTCTTCAACTGGTTCTACAACCGTTTTCTGGCCCCGGCCGAAAATCCAGTCGCCAAGTCGACCTCCTGTTGAGGTGCTTTCGGACCCCGCCCAGGAAAGCATTCGCTGCAGACTGTTGTCAGCCTCTGATGGTGAGACGCTCCTCATCCACTCGAAATCTGCAGTGAGCGTTCCATTCTTCGGGTTTCGCGGGTCAGCGAGAAACTCCTCAATGCTACCATACAAATTTTGGATCCGCTTAGCAGTGATCGGGTTTAGGAGAATATTCTCTAGTCGCGTGACCCAACGTAGGTTTTCAGGGCGGTTGTTTCGGCGGTTCGTATCGATGTGATCTACCACATGGCTCTTGCTCGGTTGTTCTCCATGAAATGCTGTCGCAACAATCCGATGAAGTTTGTGATCCGAGATCGTCATATAGCCATCGCTTTTGCTTGGATTTCCAAAAGTCCAAGTCTCATCAAGCGGTCGCTTCCTCTGATCTTGCCGTGCATGGCGAAGGACCGAACCATTATCGCGAACGCAATAGCTTTCCCCACGATAAATACATTCAACTTCTGTGTTGAAAATCGCCAATCCTTCCACGATCGGGCTCCTTCAAAGTCTTTCAGCATGTCAAGTGGGCCATCTTCGACCCTGAAATCGAAATGGTGTGCTGAGATCACGGCATCAAGGTTGAGAGGCCAGTTTGGCTGCTCGGCAACGCAGCATCAAGCTCGGCTTCAATGTTCGTAAGGGCCAGTAGAGCTGGGATTGGGAATGATTTCGGGTGGGCAATATAATGCTAAGGCATCGCGTATAAGGTTGAAATATGGTTGATGTTAGCGGGGCAGAGACCGGATTGAACTATGACGATGCTAGATGATGAAGACCTGCAAACACTTCAGCATGAAGTTCAGCGGTTGCTGGGTCGATGCATGTTACGGCTACAACAGTATGAGCGGTTGATCAAAGCCATGGTGGCGCATCATAAGGTTTCTGGACCGTTTCATGACTTGGAGCGGGCAAGGGCCGCGCAGATTGACGAAACGGCCCGTATGACGCTCGGCACTTTGGTTGGTGATCTTCTTGGATCGTATGTCGTTGCCGATGAGTTCGACCTTCCCGAAAAGACGACAGCTAGCTCTCCTGAGAACGTCAATTGGTTCGCCATGCAGATGTCACTTAGTTTGCCGGACGCGGAGTTCACCCGGGTCGAGAGCGAACTGAGAGAAATGGTACTTCTAAGGAACAATTTGGTTCATCACTTTATCGACCAGCACGACCTCTGGAGCTCGGATGGATGTCGTCGCGCGAAAGATGCGCTAGTCATCGCATACACCCGCATCGACCAACACTTCGGGCAACTTCGGGAATGGGCTGAAGGCATGGAGAAAATGCGGCAGGCGTTGTCAGAGATCTTGCAGTCGGAGGAATTTAAAGACGTTTTTGTTAACGGAATTGCTCCCGATGGAAAAGTAAATTGGGACGCCTCGGGCATTGCGAACGCCTTGCGAGAAGCATTTCGTGCATTAGCTGTCGATGGATGGGCACCTGTGGCTGAGGCTGGCAAATGGGTTGCCAAGCTTCACCCTGAACAACTGCCTGCAAAGTATGGATGCCAAAGTTGGCGGCAGGTTGTGCATAATGCATCCATCTTGGAGCTTCGGTATCTTGAAATAGATGGACAGCGCACTGCCTGTTATCGTGAGAAGGATAGTTCCGCGACGCACTAATAATTTCGCTAACGTCTCATGATACTATGTTTTATCCCACAGCCGCTTTGAAGTCTGCATGGCTACAAGCTCGATCTTGTGATTGCAGGGCAAGTGCTGAAACTCTATTCTAAACGCTTAGCCCGTTCCGCCACACGCTGAACCGTCGAAACAGTAGCACCGCCTGCCTGCCGAATCCCAGCCCCGGCGATCTCCGCATTTGACCTTGTTCCAAACCGTGCCCGCGCCCGTGACCCCTTGGTGCCAATCAAGCCCTTTGCAAACCCGCCGGGACCGGGAATGCTCGGCGGTCCGGCCATCATGAAGTTGCCTGAGATTGAGCGCACGATCAGCGGGGTCGCGATGATCATGCCACCTGCGAGGAACATCATCATGAAGAAAGGCACCAGTGCGCCGATGTTGCTCGCACCGGAGGGATCTCCGAGTTCCGTCATTAGCGAGCGCGACATTCCGACAACGGTGGAAAACACGCCTGCGATTACGAGGGGGTAGAGCGCGTAGGATACCGTGCTGGACAGCCAGCGGTGGAAATAGTCCTTGCTGACGTCGAACAGCGAAAGCGCGATCATGATGGGGGCGATGCCGATCATGAACGCCAGCATGATCTTGGCGAAGATCAGGACAAGGCCGCAAAGCGCGCCGATCACGCCGAGGAGGAAAGCGCCGATCGCGCCGATCAGGGCTCCGGCCATCCAATGCATGTTGTCTCCGGCCGCGTTCAGGTAATCGCCAAATTCTTCGATGAGGTCGTCAAAGGCCACGGCAAAGTAGGATGCACCTGCACCGCCCCCGCCAAGCCCTGCCACCATGCCGCCTGCGAGCTGGTCGAGCCCATCGATTAGGGCGCTGGCCACGGCGTTGAATTGGACCCAGTTCATCGCAAAGATGGAGATGAGCATGAGCTTGAGGGCGAACCAGAACGCGGTCCGCCCATCCATAGATTTGTACTGAAACACCATGTTGAGGAAGACGCCGATCACGGCGAGCGTCGAGGCCACGGCGATGACGCCCCCGAGCTGCCCGGCGACGTTGCCAAAAGTGGTTTGGGCCGCGTCGTCCAGAAAGTTGTCGGTTGTCTCGACCATCCAGGTGACGACGCCCATCAGTTCCTCCTCGGTCTGCTTTAGGCGCTCGCGCCGGTGCGTCGTTTCATGAAGGCCTTCAGAATATGTTCGCCGTCAAAATCCGGCACGACCGAGACCAACTCCCAACCATCCTGACCAAGGGTGGTCAGCTGCGCTTCGATCTTAGGTGGCTTGGTTTTGGCGGTGTTGATCTGCTCAATCTTGTATTCAAACATGGGCTGTTTCCTTTGAATGGGCCGGATCCACCGGCAGGTAGAATTCGGTGATGCCGCGCGCGCCTTCATGGCGACCGGCCTGGATGATCACATCAATCGACCGGGTGATGTAGTCGTTCATGTCCTGGTAGGTCATGGGCACATCGGTTTTCAGGGCGGCGATGGCGAGACGCTGAACCGCCAGCTGAGGCGTTTCAGCGTGCAGCGTGGTGAGAGAGCCACCATGGCCGGTGTTTATGGCCTCAAGGAAGGTCATGGCCTCCTTGCCGCGTACTTCGCCCAAGACGATGCGGTCCGGCCGCATGCGTAGGGTGGAGGTCAGCAGGACATCAGCGCTGCGCATGGCTTCATCGCGATCAGACATCAGCGTGACGACATTAGGCTGCGCCGGACGCAACTCGGCGGCTTCTTCGATCGTGATGATGCGCTCGTCGGCGGGCACGAAGGAGAGGATTTTTCGTGCCGTGATGGTCTTGCCGGTGGAGGTTCCGCCGGAGACGATCATGTTGAGCTTGTGCGTCACACAGAACTTGATCGCGGCGTCGATGTCGCCGGTGGCCACGACATCGCGCAGCTCGGCGTTGCGCTTGCGCCTTGCCCCCTCGTTGCTGCGTTCTTTGCCGAAGAGAAAGGACAGTTTGATCTGGTCCAATGGAAGGTTGGCGAAGAACCGTAGGGAGATTGCGTGTCCGCCATCAATGGCCGGAGGCTGTACGACTTGCGCGCGGATGGGGCGGTCACGGTAGGTGATGCTGACCGAGACAATAGGCTTGGTCCGGCTGAGCGTGGTGTTTGCGGCGGACGCAATCTGATTGCCAAGGTCTTTGATTTCATTGGGCGAGAGCTGTCGATCGACGCGCCGCATGAAGTGATCACCCTGAAACTCGGCCCAAAGCGTGCCGTCAGGGTTGATGCAAAGCTCGATCAGCTTGGGGTCACGCGCCTCGGGGATCTTGTCCATCGAGCTTTGCAGATAGCTGGCCGCCATGGTCAAAAAATCTCCAGATCGCGGTCGACCATCACGGTGACGCGGGCACCTTGATCGACATAGATCACGGGCGAGACGGAGAGATATTCGCCAATCACGCTTTGCGCGCTGTCCTGAAGGTCTTCGCCAATGCCCTCGAGGACATCTGAGGCGATCTCGTCTTCGGTGTTTTGGGCTGCCACGGCGGGCAAGGCTCCGATCAGAGATATCAGGGCGGCTGACCCAAACCGGGTGCCGAAACGGCTGTCGACGAAACCGGTTGTGCCGGAGCGGCCCAGTTCATCGCCACCGAAAGCGCTGATTTCAACGGTCTGGTTGCTGGGCAGTATGATCCGGTCCCAGGCGATGGTCACGCGTTGTTGTGCGATGTCGAGACCAGATTGATAGCGCCCGATCAGGCGAGCCCCGCGCGGGATCAGAATCCGCGAGCCGTCATAGGCGTGGACATCTTCAGACACCATCGCGCGGACCTGACCTGCAAGCGAGCTGTCGATTGCGGTCTCCAGCACCGCCTGGATCATCGTGCCCTGAACAACCGTATTCGACGGATTCACGATCAACTGGGCTTGCGTTACCTCAGCAGGTTCAGCGCCGTTGCGGACAAAGTCTGTGTCGCCATCAAGCCGCCGCTGCTGCGCGGCGGTTTCATTGTTGCCGTTGCCCGAGCCGCCAAAGGCGATGATTGGGCTGGAAATACGCGCTTGCAATTCCTCAAGTTCGGCTTGCCGCCGACGCTCAAGCTCTTGAAGGCGCAGCTCTTCTGCCGTGGGGCCGGTTGGTGCGGGCGTGCGCGGCGTTTCCAGGCGTGCAAGCTCTAGATCGTTCTGCAGTCGCTGGATTTGTCGGGCGCGTTCTTCCAACTCTTCGCGCAAGGCGGTTTGCGTCGCAGCGGCCTCGCTGCGCAGGGCCTCGATCTCCGCGCTAAGACCATCTAGCGCTTCTGTGTCGACAGCAGGGGCTTCGGGCGCAGGTGCGTTGCGCAGGGCTTCAAGCTCGGACCGCATGGCATCCATTTGCGCGCGCAGTTCTTCTGTTTCGCTGTCTGGTTCCGGCTCCGGCGGCGGAGTTGTGTCAATCGGTGCAGGCGTGGGCTCGAGCGTACCAAACCCTGGTCCCGCTGCTTGGAACTCATCTGGGGATGCGGTTTCCAGGCTATCGGGTTCAGAGCCGCCAGAAAGCAATAGCAAGAGGCCGCCAAGAGCCGCGATTGCCCCAATGCCCAAGGCAAGGGCGAAAAAAGATGGCCGCACCTTTGAGTTTTGTGATTTCCCTTCAAGCGCTTCGAGGCGTTTCTTAAGCTCAACTGTTTCACTCACCGTGGTTTGCCTCGCTCATCTCTTGGACGCAAATTTCGTCCTCGCCGAGCCTGAGAACCCATCGATCGCTGACACCTGACACGCGGATCACGCCATCTGGTCGCGCGAGCGCATTCACGCTGCGCTCATTGCCGCCGGACCAGCGAAAGATCGCGGGCAGCGGCGCGTTTGCGGCAAAGCGGAAATAGGTGAAGGTGCCGTCGTCCCAAATCTCGCGCGGGATGATCTCGGATCGCGCGCTGACGCCGTAGGCGTGGTTTGCTGGTTGGTTTGTTGCCACACGCGATTGCCGAGGGGCCGCCTCGGGATAGGTGAATCGAATCACGTAGAAGGTCGGCGAGCTCGCCTCGCTCACGTTGAAATAATAGCTGCGCCGGTTGGTGTAGACCGTGATGTTTGTATGAGCGCCGCGTGTGACGGGCTTGATCGCGAAGGCCTGGCCACCGGGAACGCCGTCCAGAAGGAAGCCTTCGGTATCGCCCGCAATGATCGAGCGGATAGACTCGCCTTGGCCAAACTCGATGCTGGTCACATGGGTCAGGCTGGTGCGGATGCGGTAGACCTGCCCATCCTGGTAGGAGGCAAGCCGGACGCGGGCATCATAGGGGCCTTGGCGCGGTTGCGTTTCGGCATAGGCGGTGCCTGCAATCGGAACAATGAGGGCGAGGATCAGGAACAGGCGACGCATGGTTTACTCCAGACGATCCGAGCGGATCGCGTATTCGGTGACGGTGAAGCCGAAAGGGTTCTGCCAGACATCATCGATCGACCGGCTATTCTCGGGCAGAAACTCAAACATCAGCGTAGCGGTGAAGAGCCCGTTTTGAGAGCCGCGCGGGGAATTTAGCCGCTTGCGCAGGCGCACCTGGGCACGGTTGGCGCTGATGTGCGTGATCGACAAAACCTCGACATCAAGCCGCGCATCTGTGCCGTAGCTGTCCGGCGGATAGGCTTCGTGGCCGCTGGTCCAAAGCGCACGCAGTCCCGCGGCGGCCGCGCCGTCCGACTGCTCCAGGACCCGCCGCACCCGCACATCATTGTCGAGCTGATTGTACGTCTCTCGATCAATGACATAGCGGTAGACCTGTGCTTCGATGATAGCGGGGCGTTCCGTGAGTGAGACCGCTTCAACCACGGCATTGGGGAGGGCCATGCCGGTTTCGCTATCAAAGGGCACGATCATGGGCGGCGGGTCCACGTCGAACAGGGCCACCAGGGCAGCGGCAAGGCAACCTGCCATGCCAAACGCCATGCCTGTTAGCCCCAGTTTCTGCCACATCAGCTCGCGTCGTCGTGCGCCGTAGACGAGCTCTTCTTCGATGATTTCTGCCTCACTGCTCATCGGGTCAATCCGCGCGCAGGTCGGGCAAGGTGAAGTCCATATATCGGCGCTCTTCGGCCAGCGTCGCGGCATCCACCACGCCGAACTGGCCCGCACCGACAGTCTGAATAGCTTCAAGCTCCCACATGCGCGTCATGGCAATTGCCAACTCGGCCGTAACGCGTGTGTTGTGGTCCACGGCTTCTTTGAGCGTTTCCATATCGGGGATCAGTGAGACCAGCTGCTCGACCCGTTCGAGGGACTGTGCAGCCTCTTCGTAGCTGTTCTCAGCCGCCGCTGACATGACCGCCCCAGTGCTCGCCTGGCTGGCAATACGCTCCGCCCCCGGATTGCCACTGCTGGCCATGTCGGACAGGCTGTCTTGGTCAAAGCCTGCATCCTCCAGCGCTTGAGTCATGCGCCCTTCCATTTGAGGGGCGGCATTGCCGATGAGGCCACTGAAATCGCCGCTCTGGATTTGCCTGATGGTGCCCAGAAGGTCGTCGAATTCCTGATCGAGAAGCCCGTCGAGATCACCACCCATGGCCATTTCAATGATATCCGTCGCGCCGGTCAGGGCCGCATAGGTCTCGTTGAGCGTGTCGAGTTGCTGCTGCACCAGGTCGAGCTGTTCGAGAAGCGTGTCGAGCTGGTCGGTCTGGATCCCGAAATCCTCCAGCATCTGCTGCAGCTGGCGAATTTCCTGCGCGATGTTGCGTGTGTCGACCGTTGGCACGCCTTGAGCAGTTGCAGGAGACGCAACCAACAATGCGCAGGTGGCTACGGCAGAAAGAAAGCGGATCATTGGAGGGCCTCCAGATCGAATTGCATGAAGTCTTGTTCGCGCGCCTGCGCGGCTGCCATGGCCAGCGCTTCGGCGCTGAGCGGACGGGTATGGGTGGCCTTGAGGCGCGCGCGGATCGCGATCAGGCGAGCGAGCTCGGCCCGAGCGTAGGTGTTGAGCGACATGGCCGCGTGAATGTCGTCGGTTTCGCCAATGCGGGTGATGATGTCCTGCACCCGAAGCGCGGCCGCTTGCACGGAGACTAAGGAGTAATCGCCATAGACCCCTGCGCCGAAAGAGGTGAGGCTCATCGTGGAGTTGGCAAGCAAGACAGGATCAATGGTTTCGAGCGCATCGACGCCGCCGACGCGGGCAAGGTAGAAATTGTAGCGCTCGGGGATCACCTGAACGTAGTGCTGGGTTTCGGCAAAAGGTGGCACGCCGCCGTGGTGCTGCACATTGCCGGGACCTGCATTGTAGGCGGCCAGCCCGTGAATGATGTTGCCATCAAACATGGCCAGCATCTGCGCCAGATAGCGCGCGCCGCCCGTGACCTGGATATAGGGATTTTCATAATAGGCGGGATAAATCCCGAGATCCTGCGCCGTGCCTGGCATGATCTGGGTCAGGCCAAATGCACCGACAGGGGAGCGCGCGCCGATGGTGAAGCGGCTTTCTTGCCAGATTAGCGCTTGCAACAGACAGCGCCATTGCTTGGGCGACAGACCGGCAGCGCGCACGCCGGACATATGGTGCGTTTCTTGGGCGGCACGAATGATCAGCTGTTCAATCGAACCGGAGGCATCGCCGAACATCTGGGCTGCGCCGGGGTTCGGATCGACCGAACCATAGAGCGTGCCTGCGGCGCTTTCAGGTATTGAACCAGCTTCTAGGCTTGCGACCAGTGCGCCTGAGTTCCCGCTGGCCAACGTCGTGGCATCAAGGATGTCTTCCAGCGCTTGGAGTTGTTCCTGCTCGAGCTCTTCAAGCTCTTCCTCTTTGGTCAAACGATCCCGCTGCAGTGCCAGATCTTGTTCGCCCTGCTGCAACACGCGCTCGCGCTGAAAGAACATACCCGCATCAAAGGTGGGCACACCTTGGGCAAAGGCCATTGGCGCGTTGAGCCACACCAAACCCGCAAGGATATGCGGGCGGAGGCTATTCATGCAGCGAACCAATCGGCCCGAGCAACTCGAAATTGCAGTTACTGCGGCTGACCTCGGCAAAGGAGTTGAAGCATTCAGCTTCTGACGGCCGGTATTCCGCGCAGGCTGTCAGGGTCAAAAGGGTGAGGGTTAGAACGCACAGTCTACGCATCAATCTGTCTCCAAAAATCGGGGTTTTGGCGGTAATCCGCGCCGACCAGCGCTTCGCCTTTTTCCATGCCGCCAAGGATCGTGAGGTAGGGGCCAAGGGCGCTGAGATCGGCATCGATCACCACCGAGCCTTGATCGTCGCGCACCAGCGCCAAACGGGAGTTGCTGCCGGTGCCGAGCAGAACGCTGAGCTCTTTTTCAGTGAGGCCCAGCATGGTGTAGTCGCTGGCCGAAGCGCGGATGTTGGGAAGCAGAAGCTGCGTCGGAACGGCCTCGATAATCGTTTTTCCGGTTCGTGTTTTCTCAAGCTGGCTTGCGTATTGGGTCATCATCACGACAACCGCGTTTTGTTTGCGCGCGGTTACAAGCCAGTTGCTGAGCCGGTCTGCGAAATACGGGTTGTCGAGCGCCTTCCAAGCCTCATCGATGATGATCAGCGTCGGTTTGCGATCCTCGATCACGCGTTCGACCCGCCGAAACAGGTAGGACAGAACCGCCATGCGTTCCTTCTCACTTTCGCTGTCGAGAATGCCGGTCAGGTCGAACCCCACGACATCACCGTCGAGCGAGAAGGTATCCTCGGAGCTTTGCCCAAAAATCCAACCGTAGCGGCCATCTGCGGTCCATTCCTGGATCCGTTCGAACAGATCCCCTTCATCTGCCCCCGCCACAAATAGCGAGGCCAGATCCTGCCAGTTGCGCAGGGCGGCATCGCTCGCCCCGGCGTTCTGGCGCACCACCTCTTGAATGCGATTAATCTGAACAGGGCTCAGGGGCTTGTCGGCACGATGCAGTAGCGTGGCCAGCCAATCAGAAAGCCAGGCTTGCCCGCGCCCGTCGATCTCGGTGCGCAGCGGGTTGAGACCTGTGGCTTGACCCGCCTTGATGGCGCTGTAACGCCCGCCATTGGCCCGCACCGCCATTTCCATGCCCGCGCGATAGTCAAACACGAATACGCGCGCGTCGCAGCGACGAGCTTGGGTCATGAGGAAGGCCGACAAAACCGATTTGCCCGAGCCAGGGCGGCCAAGGATCAAAGTATGACCACCGGTCGGTTCTTTGTCCGGCTGACCCGTCTCATGGTAGTTGAATAGGAAGCCTGAGCGTTCAGGTGTCGGGAAGAGTGTAATCGGCTTACCCCAAGGCACTTGGTGACCAGGTTTGCCCAGTTGACCGCGATGAAGCGCTGCGAGGTCGGCAAAGTTGGTGTTGGTGATGGCGGCCTTGCGGCTGCGCATCTGTCCGTTGCCCGGATGCTGCGCGAAATAATGGGTTCGGGCGGCAAAGCTCTCGTTCACCATATTGACGCCTTCACTGGCAGCTATATTGCGCACCTCGGCGGCGATTGCTTCCAGCTTTTCCTCGGTCTCGGCGAAGACCGTGACCGTCATGTGATGATCACCAAAGCTGAGCCGCTTGGATTCAAGATCGTCCAACGCGTCGACCAGTTCTTCAGCAAGGGAAAGCGCGCCGTCATCGCTGGCCTTCATCAGACGCTGTTGGCGCTTGATCCGGCTGGCCATGATGTTGCTGTTGATAGGTGTGAAGGAATGCGTGACCACCATGTCGACGGGCAGGTTCAGCTCATCGAACATGGTGCAGCTGGTTTTGGCCGGGTAGGTCTTGATCGCAAAACTGGTGCCAAACCGCTTACCTGCCGTCCCATCGTCGAGCGTAAAGCCTCGCCCCTGAAACGTGACGCGGGTGTTGGCTACATCTTCGGCAATGACGCCAAATCGCGATTTTGCGAAGAGCGAACGCTCTTGGCCAATATTGAGCGCCCCGAGGAACCCGAGTAGCTCGCCGCTTTCAGCGCCCAGCAGGCGCGGGTTCATCTCAGCAAATGACGACAGTAAAAACCCGACGACCTCCTCGAGCTTGCGCAGCTGCTTAGCGGTCTGGTCTTTCAGCTGTGAGATTGAGTCTGTGCGTTTCAGACGCAGCCGCGCACCGAGGGGAGGACGTTTCAGAACTGTCAGCGTGAGCGTCTTGTCCCGCAGACCTGCCCGCGCCATGGCCGATTGCCAACGGCTGTCCAGGGCTTGGGCAAACCCCTCATTGGGCACTGGTGGCAAGCCGGTTTCGATCGCTTTTGAAACCTTGTGAACGTAGAAGCTGTACTCCGGCCCTATCTGCGCGATGATCGCCGCGAAGAGCGCGCGGACCTTCTCCAAATGCGCGTCATCGCTTGTCATGCTGTTGACGCCATCAAGGCGGATGCACTGGAACAGCGCATTGCCGCGTGTGCGGATCGTTACATCATTCACGAGGCTGACATAGGGCAGCATGCTGGCCATCGGGCGCTCTTTGCGCGCCCAGTCTGGCAGCGTTGCAAGATCATCTGAGGGGTCATGGAGCATAGCTGTCCCCCGAATGGATCTTGCGATTTGGCGTCGGCGGCGTTTCCTGCAGGGCGGTGACCATCACCTCAAGAAAGGCCGGATCCCAATCTGCCGCTTTCCACAGCGCGGGATAGGCCAGAGCTGCGATGATGATCACCGGCCAGCTCTGAACCCAAAGAAACAGCAACACAAACCCGAAGAGCCACACCATAGCATACATGATCGGCAAGCCGATGAGCTTAGGCGGCCGGATTAGGCCCAGGAAGAGGCGGGTTTGCGTTGCCATGCCGGATTTACGCGCCCCAGATGGCGGTCACGATGGTCGGCGCAGCCGCAATGCCCGCAATGGCCACCAGCACCCAGAGGGCCTGGCGGAAATCCAGAATGCCGAAGAGCCAGGAGAGGAACACACCGATCAAGGCCAAGGTGCCGATGACAATGCCCAGGGGGCCGGTGATCGTGTCGACGATGCCTTGCAGAAGGTTCTGCACCGGCGAGAGGTCGATGCTCTGCGCCAAGGCGGGATTGGCAATCATCAAGCTGGCCAGAGCCAGCGACAGGATCGTGCGGAATTGTATGTGCATCAGGAGGCTCCAGTCAGTCGGTCACGCACGCCCATGACGCGGCGCACATGATTTTGGGTTTCTTGGTAGGGAGGGATGCCGCCATAGCGCGCCACAGCGTCTGGTCCCGCGTTATAGGCAGCGAGCGCGAGTTCGGGCGTGCCGAACTGCGCTAGCATCATCAGAAGGTAGCGAGCAGAGCCGTCGAGGTTGGCCTGCCAGTCATGCGGATCCACGCCGAGCTGCGCAGCTGTTGCGGGCATCAACTGACCGAGGCCGATCGCGCCTGCGGAACTGCGCGCATTCGGGCGATAGGCGCTTTCAATCTCAATATTGGCTTGGAAGAGGGCCCGCCACTCCGTCACCGACAGACCTGCGCGCCGCAGTGCAGGGTGCCCGCCATAACGATGCGCGGTGCTTTCAATGGCTGCGAGGATGTCGGGACGGGGAACTGCGCGGGCAGGTGCAGGAGGCGGAGCTTCAGGTTCAAGCGCTGTAAAAACGATCAGCTCTGGCGGGTTGGCACCAATTCCGTCGACGTAGCTTTGTGCAAAACCTGATTGGGGAGCTTTGGTTTCCAGCTGCCCATCGGCCCGCATGGAAAGAACGAAGCCTTCAGAATAGGCGGGTGCTGCAAGGAATGCCGCAAGGACAGCAAGTGGCTTAGCCCGCGTCGTCCAGCTTGTGAGAGGCGATCTTGCCTTCGAGCATGGGGATCGAGACGATCGAAACACCAAGCCCGGCGAGGAAGCTGGATAAGCCGTTGATTGTCTTGAACTCTCGGGCCGCCATGTTGTTACGCGCGGTGACGAGCAGGCGACGCGTCTCGCCATCTGGCGAGACGCAATGCACGGTCCAAACTCCGGACCACTGAGCACCTGTACGTTTGGGCGTAACCCGGCACACAACATCCGCCGAATGACCCTCGGCAAGTAGTGTGCGCAGCCCGTCTTCACTGACAACATTAGGGGCGTCTTGCATCAAATTCATAGGATCGAGCCTTGCAGAATTGTGCATTGGCCCGGCAGTCCCTCATGGACTGCCGAACCGATACAATATTATAACTTTGCAATCAATAGGTGCAATTTGCGTTATTGCGCCCGTCATGCGTTGAAACAAATTTACTGCAACGGAGTGGCTGAGCCAAGATAATATGGCGCTTTTGAAACAAACATGGGCGGTTATGGTCGTTCTGAGCTGGGGTTCTGCCGCGATCGCGGGCAGTTGCCTGCCGCCTGCGCCGCCTTGGATGCCGACCAATGCCGACGACGTGCGGGACTATGCGGACCTGTTGAGGCGCGATGCAGAGACGTATTTTGCCGATGTTGAGCGGTACTTCCGCTGCCTTGACCAGCAGCGGCGAGAGGTCTTCGACCAAGCGCGCGTGGCCAGCGAAGACTACGCGCGCGTTTTGGAGCTTCTGGAAGGTGAGAGCAGATGACGCCTGTCATCAAGAGGAGAAAGCAGCCGTTCAACAACGATGCGACGAAGGTCTCCAACGCGGACAATCCCGACATTGATGTTCAGCCATGTTGCTGGCGCAGCATACATTCGCTCTTGCAGCACGGCCATCGCTGCGTTTCGGCTCAAGCCGCCAGAGTAGACATTCAAAATTGGTCAAGCCCAAAGAATCTGTTCCACTGCCGCATGATGGAGGTGAGCCCGTAGTTCCGAGCGCTGTGCCTTGCTCGAACTACCGCTAAGCGTCGCCTCCTCAGGCTATACGATAGCCATCCATGCTGAGATCTTTCGCAGAAAACTTCTGACACAATGACAGCGCAACTTCGGCGAGGGTATCAATCAACTGCTTTTGAATTGGTCGGATACGTCAGGTGTCCGCGACGTAGAACTTCAGAATGTCTGGCGCGACATCCACGCCGTTGACTGGCGTGACGTCTTGAGGGCAGGCGGACATGACGGCGATGACGTCCATATCGGCGCGGAAGGTCATTTGGTCATCCGGTTTTGACACGGGTGCGACGAAACTTGTGCTGCCGTCGGCTTGCACAGGGACGTTCATCCAAAGATTGAAAGGGGCGGGAACAGCTGGCGCTTTGAGGCCAATGGCCATCAGCGCCATCCGCAGATTATCAGCGCAATTGTCGTGGTATTCCGTGCAGCCCAATTGCTGGTACCGGGCATGATCGCAGCAGGCGATTATCGTGTCATGCACACCATCGGATGTGTCTTCCATGATTGTCATCAATGTGCGACGCAAGTTGGAGGTCACACCGTCACCTACTTTGGGGAAAATCGAGCCTAAGGCTGTGTGCAAATGCTCCATCGACGAATACTCACCCACATCATCTGCTGCAAAAATCCAGAAATCGCAGACTTGATGGCCGCTGGGGTTTATCACGGTTAGCTGTTGACCTGCGCCGACGCGCACCGCCACGCCGCATCGCGCGTCGATCGCGTAGGTGTGGTTCATTCTGGGTGTGCCGTCAGCGGAAACGGCAATCTCAAGACTGCGGTTGGTACCATCGGGCCGGGAGGGGTCGAACGAGGCCATGGGCACGGGCTTTCGTGGATTATGTCTGGGTAGTTGCATTGTTTGGCGAGGGGCCATTCGCAAAAGATCATAGACAGTTCTCGGCATATTGGAATGAAGCTTACGTGCTTCTCGTCGGAGACGTGCCGAAGATCGGCTCCGCTTCGACATCGGCTGGTTTTGCAAAGAACCGCAGGCGTTCTCATCGGGATGCATTCATTTCCAAACTAAATGAACGAATAAGCATAATAAATTTTCTAAATTCCATTGCCAATGCTAGCGTCGTCGCGACAACCGAGATTGAGAGTTGAGATGGATCGAAACGACTTCAAGAAGGCCTTTGGCGCAACTGGTCCAGTCATTCTTCCTGTGATTCATGTGCTTGACAGCGAACAGGCTGAGCGGAACATCAAAGCAGCCATATCTGGCGGTTGCCCGGGCGTTTTTCTGATCAACCATGACTTCGAGAAGGAGAAGCTGGTCCCTATCATCAAGGAGATGCGGCAGGCTTTCCCGAACATTTGGCTCGGGGTGAATTTTCTGGCGGTCACCGGCAAGTTTGCCTTTCCAATTCTGGGAGAGTTGCAGGCTGAGGGGTGCAAGATCGATGGCTACTGGGCCGATGACGCACGCATGGATGAGCGCCGTGCGGAAGATGATCAGCCCGAAGCAGATGAGATCGCGACCATCCGCAAAGCAAGCGGTTGGACCGGGCTTTATATCGGCGGCACCGCATTCAAGAAGCAGCGCGACGTCAATCCCGCGCAGTATGGAAAAAGTGCTCGCATCGCGACGCATTACATGGACGTCGTTGTGACCTCTGGCGTGGCGACTGGCCATGCGGCCGATGTTGGCAAGATCGACACATTCCGCGAGCATTGCGGCGACACGGCACTTGGCCTTGCATCTGGCATTACGCCTGAAAACGCAGCGCAATACGCAGATGCAGTTGATCTTTTCATGGTCGCCACGGGCATCAACCATGACGGCGATTTCTACAATATCGATCCTGAGCGCCTGAAGCGGCTCATGGATCTCACACAGACATAAGGGAGAGTAAAGATGGCTCAAGACAAAGGACCCAGAGACGATCGTTGGTACTTCTCGCTGATGGCGCCGAACACCAAAGGCGACAAGTTTGCATGGCTCGACCCGACCTCAATCTACATCAATGGCACGGCGTACCACGACCTGCTGGACGACCTTGTGGCCGACCTTGATGCGGATGAGATTGACGTGATCGCAGGCCTCGACGCGATGGGCTTTGTTCTGGCAGCGGGCATTGCGGCCCGCATCGGGAAGGGCTTTCTGCCCATTCGCAAACCCGGAAAGCTTTGCGTGGACACTGATAGCGCGTCAATGACCAATTACTCTGGCCAGACCCAGTCGATGGAAATGCGCACGCCCGCCTTTGCACCGGGAACGCGGGTGTTGCTGGTCGATCAGTGGGTCGAAACGGGCGGCACGATGCATGGTGCGGTCCAGCTGGTTGAACAGCAAAAGGGCACGGTTGCGGGCATGGTGGCGATTGTCATGGAAGAGAATGACAACACGAATTCCTACCGGCAAAAGTACAAGGTCGTCACGGCAATCCAGCCCGGCACCGAATGGCAGCGCCAGGCAAACGCGCAATATCTCGAAAGCTTCAAGACTTACAAACCCGAGATGGCGTTCCCAGTTTAGGGAACGTCTCCGGCGCACATTCAAAACACTCTACCAAGAGGGGCTCGACAGATGAAATTGATCTGTGGAAACAGTAACCGTCCGCTTGCCGAAGCGATTGCCGCGCATATGCGCGTCCCTCTGGCCGAATGCAACGTGCGTCGGTTTGCCGACGAAGAGGTCTTCGTTGAGATACAGGAAAATGTGCGGGGGGACGATGTCTATGTCATCCAATCCACGTCATATCCAGCAAACGACAACCTGATGGAACTGCTCGTGCTCATCGATGCGCTCCGCCGCTCCTCTGCCGGGCGTATCACGGCTGTAGTCCCCTATTTCGGCTATGCGCGTCAGGATCGTAAGTCGGCACCGCGCACACCAATCACGGCGAAGTTGGTCGCGAACATGATTACTCAGGCGGGGGCCCATCGGGTTCTCACCATGGACTTGCACGCGGGCCAAATCCAAGGGTTTTTCGACATTCCAACGGACAATCTCTACGCTGTACCGGAAATCGTCCGCGACATCGAAAAGCAGAAGGAACGCGACGATATAATGGTTGTTTCACCGGATGTGGGCGGAGTGGTGCGCGCCCGCGCACTGGCCAAACGCCTCGCGACCGGATTGGCGATCGTCGACAAGCGACGCGACAAACCCGGGTCTTCTGAGGTGATGAACATCATAGGGGACGTTTCGGGAAAGTCTTGCATGCTGGTCGATGACATCATCGACTCCGGCGGTACTCTCTGCAATGCCGCGACTGCCCTCTTGGAAAACGGGGCGGCTGAGGTTTCTGCGTACATCACGCATGGTGTCCTGTCCGGCAAGGCGGTTGACCGGATCAACGCATCCGATCTTTCCTCTTTGGTGATCACAGATACGATTTGCGCAACCGAAGCCGTCACTGCGTCGCCCAAAATCCGCGAGATTTCAGTTGCCCCAATGTTTGCGAAGGCCATCACGCGCATCGCCAACGGGGAATCCGTCAGCATTCTCTTTGAGTGAGCCAGAGCCACAGCCATATCATATCATATCAAAACTTGATAGTTGTCCGGGCGGCATTTCCAGTGTTAATGCTCAGGGTATGGGCGCGGTCAACCTTTCAACAGAGCTCCTAAGGGCATTTATCACTGTTATAGAAGTGGCAAGCTTTACGCGTGCGGCTGAAATCCTCGGGCGAACGCAACCCGCCGTCAGCTTGCAGGTGAAGCGCTTGGAAGAAGCCGTTGGCTATTCTTTGATCGCGAGGAAAGGCAAGGAGATCTCTCTGACAGAGCGAGGGGAAGCTCTGGCCATCTATGCGAGACAAATCCTGCGCTTGAACGATCTCGCGATGGCACAGTTCGAGCAAAGTGATCCTGCCTCAAAACTGCGAGTCGGACTGCCTGTAGACTACGCCGTAAACACTCTGCAAGCTTGCCTGACAGATGTTGTCCGGCAGTTTCCTGATACGCAGATCGAAATCCGATGTGACCTGTCTAAGAACCTGCTCGCAGCGATGCGCAGCAATGAAATTGACATCGCAGTGGCGCTGTTTGATGGTGATGATCAACAGTTCTTGTTCCGCAACTGGAAAGAGCAGCCGACGTGGGTTGGCGCCACTGGGTTCGAAATCCCGGAAAATACCGACATCCCCCTTGTTGCCCATCCGTTTGGCTGCGTGTACCGCGACCGCATGACCGCTGCTTTGAAGCTAGCGGGTAGAAGTTGGCGTATTGCTTATTCAAGCCCCGGAATCGGCGGAGTTCAACGTGCGGTCCAAGATGGGCTTGGTTTATCCTGTCTGACTGCGCCGACTGTCCAAAGCGGTATGCGGAAATTCTCGGAACAGGACGGTCTACCGATACTGGCACCCTTGCACATTGGGCTTTTCGCGCGACAGGCTCAGTTGGGTCCGGGCGGGTACGCGGCTATGGATGCCATGATCAAAACGTTGGAAGTACATTCGTTGAGCACAATTGACGCATAAGCGATTATTATGAGGGCATATCAACGATAAATTTCCCAAAATGCGCCTTTTGCCATAGCATTATCCTGAACTCCGACCGAGAACTTGAATTTAGCCGGAAATCAAATGCTCTTTTGCTGCGAAAGAGCGTCCAATTGGGAGACAAAAATGTACAGACCAACTGTAACCTCATCGCTCTTTGGCATGAGCCGCCGTCAGCTTATTAAAGCAGGTGGCGCAGCCGTTTTGACCACACCTTTTGTCAGCCGCGCTTGGGCCGCAACGACTGAAATCAATATGCTGGCCTGGTATGGTCATGGCGAGCCTGACGTCGTTGCAGAGTACGAAGCAGCAAACAACGTGAAGTTCGTGCCAAAGTACTACGCTGGTGGCGACAACATGCTGGCTTTGATCGCGCAATCGCCGCCGGGCACATACGATCTGATCCTGTCGGACGCCGAGTTCGTGCAGCAGCTGAACGCGGCCGGCTACATCGAAGAAATGAACCCTGCCGATTATCCGCTGGATGATATGCTGCATGAAGACTTCACGAAGTTCCCCGGCCACTGGGCAGACGGCAAAATGTACTCGATGATGTTGCGCGGCGGCCATCTGGGCGTGTCTTACAACAAAAATTCCGTCACCGAAGAAGAAGCGCAAAGCTATTCCTGCTTCTGGAAACCTGAACTTGAAGGCAAGGTTGGCCATTTCGACTGGCATCTGCCGAACCTTGGCATGATGAGCCTTTACGATGGAAACGGAGAAGGCCTTTGGGACTTGAGCGACGACCAATGGGCGAAAGTTCAGGAAACGACAATGAGCCTGCGCAAGCAGGTCGGTGGATTCTTCGACTATGGCGGCACGTTCAACGGTCTGAAGAACGGTGAGATGCAGGCCATGTGCGGAATCGGCGACTGGATCACGGGCGTTCTCGAAAAAGACGGTGCACCGGTCGCATCCGTGATCCCGAAAGAAGGTGGCATTCAGTTCACTGAAAGCTATTCCATCGGCAAAGGCAGCGAAAAAGCTGAAGAAGCCAAAAAGTTTATCCAGTACATGATGTCTCCTGCTGGTCAGGTGAAATCTGCACAGATGGCGGCGTACCCTGGCTTCTGCGTGACCAAAGCGGGTCGTGCTGCGTTGATCGAGGCGGACATGGCAGAGGCCAAGCGCTCGCACCAGATCGACGGTGATCCCCAGGACCCGATCACTCTTATCAAGGAAGGTCGGATCCACTACCGCGACATCCCCCGGCAGCAGTCGCTGGAGGACTGGAACGACTTCTGGTCCGAATACAAGAGCGCCTGATCCGCGCCGCAAAGAACATAGAAACGGGCGGCCGACGGGGCGCCCCTTTTCAACATAGATTCGAAAGCCCCATGTCATCAGCTCCTGACAAACGTCTGAACCTCTATGCGCTGACCTGGCGCTTGCCGATCATATTTTGGCAGCTGATTTTCTTTGTCGGCCCGGTGCTGTTCATGGTCGCCATGTCGTTCTTCCTTGTGAAGAATTATCGCATGACCGAAGCGTTCGAATTCGTGAACTGGTCACGGATGCTCACGCGCGGATTTTTCTGGGATAGCTATTGGTACACGATAGGCATCGCCACACTGTCCACAGTCTGCGCGATGTGCATCGCCTTTCCGGCGGCCTTCGCGCTGGCCTTCCGCGCCTCTGAAAGCACGCGACGTTGGACGATCTTTCTGCTGATCATTCCGTTTTTCACCAGCTATCTGGTGCGGACGTTCTCATGGTTTGTGATCCTGTCCGAGAGCGGCGTGGTCAATGCCATGCTGGGCTACATCGGCCTAGGCCCCTACACCATGCTGAACACCAACTTCGGCACGCTGGTGGGCTATATGACCCTGACACTGCCGCTGGTGGTCATTCTGCAAACCGTCACGATGGCCAACATCGACAAGAACCTCATCGAGGCCGCCCGCAACCTTGGCTGTTCACCGCTACGCACGATCTGGCAGGTGATCATTCCGCTGTCCAAGACCGGGCTGATCATCGCTGCGATCTTCTGTTTCATCTTGTCGTTCGGTGACTTTGTCGCCCCCTTCTATCTGGGCGGATCGCAGGAGCCGACCCTGCCCATCCTTATCTTGGATACCACCAAGTCTGGCCAGCAATGGCCCCGCGCCGCCGTGGTTGCGATCATGATGATGGTCACGCTCTTTGCCATTGCCTTTACTGGCATCGCGCTGGCCTATCGCAAGGGGAAGGGCGCGAAATGAAACAGAGCAGATCCCTCAACTTTATCCTCGGCATCTATGTCGTCCTGATCTTCGCCTTCGTGTTCGCGCCGATCATCTTCAGCATGATCTTCTCGTTCAACTCGCAGCGCTTCCCGACGATCCCGCTGGGCGAGTTTTCAACCGAGTGGTACGCCAAAGTGCTGGCCGATCCGGACATCTGGAAAGCTGCGCGCAACAGCCTGATCGTGTCCTGCTCAACGGCATTGATCGCGACGTTCCTTGGCTTTTGCACCGCCTATTCAGACTTCCGCTATAACTTCCGCTTCAAAGGCCCCTACCTTGCGTTGATCCTGCTGCCGCCCACGATTCCGTTGATCATCATGGCACTGGCGATGCTCGCCTGGCTGTCCAAGATCGGCATGTCAGGGCAGCTTTATTCGATTATCATCGCACACAGCGTGCTGACGGCACCTTTCGCGATGGCCGTGATCCGGTTGCGCCTGAACCAGATGGACCCTGACCTTGAATCCGCCGCATGGAACCTTGGCGGATCGGAATGGCAGACCATGCGGCATGTGATCGTGCCGTTCTGCAAACCTGCGATCTTCTCAAGCCTGTTCCTGACGGCGGCTGTCTCCTTCGACGAATTCGCCGTTTCCTGGTTCGTCTCTGGCCTGAATTCTACGTTGCCCGTGGTCGTTCTGGAAATCGTGCAGGGCAATATTGACCCGCAGGTCAACGCCATCGGGACCTTCGTATTCCTCACCTCAATGTCGCTGGTTGTGCTGGCACAGCTCTTCTTCGCCAGCCGCCAAATCAAGGGCATGCACGCATGAGCAAACCGCTGGTCGTCTTTGACAAAGTACAAAAGCACTTCGGCAATTTTGTTGCCGTGAAAGAACTGGATTTCGAAATCCGCGAAGGTGAGTTTCTCGCGATTATGGGGCCGTCCGGCTGCGGCAAGACCACGACTTTGCGCATGCTGGCCGGTCTCGAAGCGCCGACACACGGCGAGATTCGCCTCAATGACAGGGTGATGAATGACGTTGCCCCGCATGAGCGCGACACACCTTTGGTGTGGCAATCACTCGCGCTTTTTCCGTTCCTGACGGCCCGTGAAAACGTCGAGTTTGGTCTCAAGATGCGCGGCGTAGACAAGGCGGAACGTAAAGAACGGGCCATCAAGTGGCTCGACAAGATGGGCATCCTCGAATTTGAGGATCGCCATATTTCGACCTTGTCAGGTGGCCAAAAGCAACGCGTCGCACTGGCCCGTTCACTGGTGATGGAACCGCAAATCCTGCTGCTGGACGAACCACTCTCAGCTTTGGATGCGCATTTGGTCATCCGCATGCAGGCGGTTCTCACTGACCTTCAGCGCGAGTTGGGGATTACCTTTGTCTATGTGACCCACTCCCAGTCCGAGGCCTTTGCGATGGCCGACCGCGTGATCATCATGGGCAAAGGCGAGATTGGTCAAATCGGCACCCCTAAGGAAATCTACCGTGCACCTGCTAATCAGTTCGTTGCCGAATTCGTCGGCCGCAACAATATTCTGGCGGGCAAAGTCAATTCCGTTGACGGCGGTACCGCGCGCATCACAACCACCTCAGGTGAATTCACAGTACCCACCAATGAAGTACAATTGGTCGAAGGGCACAACGCCAGCTTCGTGATCTCCGCAGACCTCGTGCATATCGCGACCGAAGAGCCTTCGGGCGGAAACAAGGCCTACTGCAAGCTTATCTCGGAGGAATTCGTCGGTTCCATGGTCACCCTTTTCCTCGAAGACGCGCAGGGCCATGAGTTCAAGGTCCAGATGCAGGAACGCGAATTGTCCAAGTTCGATCTGCACTCCGGTGATGAAATCTGGCTGTCGTGGGACACGCAAAGCGCGCACGTCCTGAACGAAAGCTGACAGAGGTGATCCGCAACCCCATCCCCTGGCCGAATGGTGCCAAATGCGCCGTGGCGATCACTTTCGACATGGATGCGGACAGCCTGATCCACATCGCCAAGCCTGAGGACAGCTATGACCGGCTCTATCCCATCTCAATGGGCCGCTATGGTCCTATGGTCGCGCTGCCTCGCATTCTGGATACCTACCGTCGTCTGGGGCTGAAGCAGTCGTTTTTCATCCCCGGGTGGTGTCTGGAGACATACCCAGATGTGGCTGAAGCAATTTTAAATGACGGCCATGAAATCGGCCATCATGGCTACTTGCACGAGGATCCGATCAAAACACGCGGTCAGCAGCGCGAGTGGTTCGAGCGGACGCTGGATGCACATAAACGCATTTGCGGTCAGAAACCGCGCGGCTACCGCGCCCCGGTCTACAACACTACGCAAGAGGTGGTCGATCTGATGATCGAACACGGCATGCGCTATGACAGTTCGATGATGGCCGACGACATTCCCTATCGTTTGGATACCGCCAAAGGATCGCTCTACGAAATGCCCGTCCATTGGGGCACCGACGATTGGCCTCCCTTCGCGCACTACGACGAGATTGGTTACATGATGCCTGTCGCAAGCCCGTCCCACGGGCTCAGCGGGTTCTGGGAGGAATTCGAAGCGCAATATGACGCCGGTGGTTTCTTCATGCTGATCATTCACCCGTTCCTGACGGGACGTCTAGCAAGGTGGAAGCAGGTTGAAGCATGGATTGCCAAATTGCAGGAAACCAAAGACGTCTGGTTTGCCACCCTTGACGAGATTGCCGATCACATGGACTGGTTGCAGAAGGACGGCACCTGGACCCCGAGCGTTGAGCGGCTGCCGTACTACGATGGGCCAATCCTGGGGGATAAGACATGAACGCTGACGACACACGCCTGCTGCGCATTGCCTACGACGAGGCCAAAGCCGGATTTGACGAAGGTGGCTGCCCCATTGGGTCCGTCCTCGCGCGCGGCGGCGCAGTCTTGGCGCAGGGGCGCAATCAGCGGGTACAAAAAGGCGACCCGATTGCCCACGGCGAGATGGACGCGTTGCGCAAGGCCGGTCGCCAGAAGACGTATCGCGACACGACGCTTTATACCTCGCTCAGCCCCTGCATGATGTGCACAGGGACGATCATTCAGTTCGGCATCCCGCGTGTGGTGATCGGCGAAAACAAAAACTTCGGTGGTAACGAAGAATTCCTACGCTCGAAGGGCGTTGAAGTGATCGTCGCAGATGACCCGAATTGCATCGCTCTGATGCAGCGGTTTATCGAGGAAAAACCCGAACTTTGGGCCGAAGACATTGCACAGTGATCGTGCCGATGCCCCGTAGCTTGGCTATGCGCCCGCCCAATGGCGTGGCACGTGCTGCATATCGGCGCCGCTTCTAACGATGGCGCCTGTTTGTGAACCGAGCGACTTTGAGCCAAACATTGGCACTGGCGCTTGGCCAATTGGTCACCGCCACGCCCGGATCGATGGATGAGGAGAACGCGGGATGTTTTTGAAGAATGCCTGGTACGTCGCCGCCTGGGGTCATGAGATCACGCGAGAATTGCAGCAGATAATGGTTCTGGGGGAAAAGATCTGCGTGTTCCGCACCGAAGCAGGGGAACTGGTCGGTCTGGAAGACGCCTGCCCGCATCGCAAGCTGCCGCTGTCCAAGGGGCGCATCAAAGGCGACACGCTGGAATGCGGGTATCATGGGCTGACGTTCAACTGTGCGGGCCAGTGTGTCTGGGCGCCGGGCACGGGAAATATTCCGTCAAACGCCAAGGTCCACGCCTATCCTTGCCATGAAAAATACGGGCTGGTCTGGATCTGGATGGGCAACCCTGCGCTGGCCGATCCCTCTGACATCTTCGAGGTCGAAAACTACGACAACCCGAACTGGGGCATCAACCGCGGCGTGGCGATGGAGCTGGATTGCAACTATCTGCTGATGTGCGACAACCTGTTGGACCCGACCCATGTGGCATGGGTTCACCAGTCCAGTTTTGCCGCTGATGCGACAAAGGATACGCCTCTTAGGATCACCAAAACCGACGAGGGCGTGATCGTGCATCGCTGGATGATGGATCACGAACCCGCTCCGTTTTACAAGAAGGTCGTCGAGTTCGAAGGCAACTGCGACCGCCTCCAGCATTACGAAGTGCGCTACCCCTCTCACGCCCTGATCAAGGCGGTGTTCACACCCGCAGGCACCGGCGGCCCGGACGGGCCTTTGCATGACAAGACGTTCATCATGGACAGCTACAACTTCATGACGCCGACAACCGAAAGCCAGACCCGGTATTATTGGTTCCAGTTGCGCAACATCCGCCCCGACGATGAAGACCTGTCAAAGATGATGTCGGAAGACGTGCAGCACGCCTTTGAAGAAGACCGCGATGTGCTGAACGAAGTGCAAATCGGAATGAGCAACAAGACCTCGCCCCACATTGACCTGCCCATTGACGGCGGACAGCTGCGATTCCGCCGCCAGTTGCAAGCTATGATCAACGAAGAACAACAGGTCGACCGCCAGATGGCGGAATAGGCGCGCGGGACCGCAACCGGCAGGCGTCGTTGCGCCTGATCTCTGTCCGCCGAAACCAACGCGCGGCGATCGGGTATGAGCAGCCGAAACCGCTCTTACCTTTTGCCCATGCACCCTAGCCCACGACGTTGTGTTCGGGGCCGTAGGGAAAGCCGGTGATGTTTTCGTTGCCGTCTTCTGTGATGACCAGAATATCGTGCTCGCGATACCCACCTGCGCCGGGTTGGCCATCAGGAATCGTCAGCATTGGCTCCATCGAGATCACCATCCCCGGCTCAAGCACAGTGTCGATATCTTCACGCAGCTCAAGCCCTGCCTCACGACCGTAATAATGCGACAGGACACCGAAAGAGTGGCCATAGCCAAAGGTCCGGTATTGCAGCATGTCACGTTCCGCAAAGAAGTCGTTGATCTTGTGCGTGACCTCAGCGCAGGACGCGCCGGGCTTGAGCAAGCTCATTCCGTATTCATGTGCAGCGACGTTCGCTTCCCACACCTTGAGGCTCGCCGCATCCACTTCCTCGACGAAGAGCGTGCGTTCAAGCGCCGTGTAGTAGCCCGAGATCATGGGGAAGGTATTGAGGCTCAGAATATCGCCGCGCTCTAGTTTGCGGCAGGTCACAGGGTTGTGCGCGCCATCGGTGTTGATGCCGGACTGGAACCAGACCCATGTGTCGCGGATTTCAGAATCTGCGAACCGTTTGGAAATCTCCAATTCCATCGCATCGCGGCCTGCCATGGCCACATCGACTTCGCGTGCACCGGCTTTGATGGCATCGCGTATCGCATAGCCACCCACATCTGCCGTGTTGGCCCCCGCGCGGATCAACTCGATCTCAGCGGCCGACTTGTGCATGCGTAAACGCATCGTGGCCGGAGCGATGTCTTTCTTGGCAGAAGGCGAAAGGAATTCATCCATCAGGCCTAGTTGCGTGTAGGAGATATGGTCCCCTTCGAAACCAATGACCTTACTCGAACCCGTTACAGACTGGATCGCGCGCCAGTAATTGTTCCGCTGCCAATCTGTGTAGGTGATGTTGTCGCCATATCCACGGCGCCAAGGTTGGGCTGCATCAATACCCGCGCTGAACGTGACGGTTTCCGTGGCTGTGACGACCTGCGCGTAAGGCCGACCAAACGCACAATACAAAAAACCCGAATAGTAGGCGACGTTGTGCATGGAGGTCATCACGCAGGCATCTATACCTTCATCAGCCATGACTCCACGCAGTTTGCTCAAGCGTGCTTCATATTCGGCGTCGGCAAAAGGCAGCACCTTTTCGCCTTGGTGAAAACGGTAAAAATCTGGGCGCTGTCCTGCAACGCCAAACTCGGATATTCCGGCCATCGGTATACTCCTGTTCAGGCCGCGTGTGCTGAGAGGAGTGCTTTTCATACCGGTTGCACCTTCCCTCACCACACAGCGGCAAAGCAAGATCCCGGCGTTCAGGATGGTTGGGGTGGGATGCTCTAACAGGGTTTCCGTTAGTGACGACGCCATCGTCAATCCCATGGTGCGTCAATAGACGAAAAGCATCGCCTGATCAAGAATGGTCACCGCCGAACTCTTGGAAAAACGCAAGCTGTTAGCTGACTTTGGACCCGTCCTCTTGCGCGTTCACCCTGGCAACGACGGGAACGTCCAACAATCCTGCGAATTCGACCAAACTCAGATTTTGAAGCCGCTGGGAAAAGCCGCAAAGCGGGCTGCGACCGCAGCATCCGTGAATATGGGCTTGCATTTCGTTTTCGCCGCCACGTGATTTCAGATCTCTTATGATCTGGCGAACGGCAAGCACCGTTCGCCAACATTGCCTAGATATCTATGCGCTCCGCAATACTCAGAGCATCTTCCAACTCAACGCCCAAATATCGCACCGTACTATCAACTTTTGTGTGACCAAGTAGAAGCTGCACCACGCGAAGGTTACCCGTCTTGCGGTATATCTCGGCAGCTTTGGTCCGACGGAGCGAATGAGTGCCGTAACCGCTCGGTTCCAGTCCAATTGCAGTCACCCAATCACGAACAAGTCGACCATATTGCCGTGTGGAGATGTGCGGACGGTCGTGAAAGCGGCTGGGAAACATAAAAAGGCAGCCGATCATTTCAGGCGACCTAACCCAAGCAGTAATCGTTTCTCTCGTATTTCCAGTCAGTTCAAACCGAACCGGTTTTTTGGTTTTGCTCTGGATCACCGAAACTCGTTCGCGAACGCGATCATCTTTGACCAAATCGGTCACGGCGAGTTTGACTAAGTCGCACCCTCGCAACTTGCTATCAATCGCAACGTTGAACAGTGCGAGGTCGCGAAGGTAGCCTGCAATCTCGAGCCGAGCGCGGATTGCCCAAACCTGTTTGGGAAACAGCGGTCGTTTCTGGCCGATGATCCGCCCTTTGTTCCAAGCTCTGCGTTTTGGGGTGACTGCGGGAAGTTGGACTCGTGGCATAACATGCCCTCCAATCCTCCCTCCAAACCCAGACGTCAGCACCGCGCTGACGTCTGAAGCATAGCATCGGGTCGACACACTGTTGCCCATCGTTGGCGCTTAGTTTTTTGCCTGGGTCTTGTGCGGCGGGAAAGCTCCGGGACTTGATCCTTGACTGCCGCATCTATGCTCCGGGTTGTGCGAATGGCTGCTTCTTACACCGCGTTGCAGCATCAAAACCTTCGCCAATGCAGCACAATCCGTGCTGCTAGCGCACGCAGCACAGAATAAGGACTTCCGGTGTGGGCTCTTTCCGGCCGTTAGCTGCGTTTTGCACCAAGGTCCGGTTCAGGGGAATGATCCGAGCAGAGTGGTGTCTTAGGGCGGCTGTCATTGTACAACGCTGCCTGCGTCTCGCCGTTGTCCCACTGATACAGAAGGCCGATTTCTTCGCCTGTCTCGATGCAGGAAATACGGCCGATGGCTTCGGCCGTTGTGCGAACACTCTCAAGTTTGGGCAAAACTAGCCCCTCTCGTTAAACAATTCCTTTGGGGCAACATCGAGGGCAAGCGCAATTTGCTCCAGAATATCGATTGATGCTGAATTCTTGGCGAGTTCGATCTCGCTGATGTAGCTGCGGTCCACGTCCGCAGCCAAAGCTAGTTGTTCTTGGCTCATACCTTTGGAATTTCTTAGATTCCGGATGTTTAGCCCTACTTGTTCCCTCAATTTCATGGCCTGTATTCGGCCAGATCGCAGGAACCGCTCTACGGAATATATTCCACAAAACGCGCGCGAACATCATAAACACTATGCCCGCATATGGTGTAAGGGTCCGGGTTGGAGGTAGCGTATCAATAGTGCAATATTGTTATCGTGAGGCATTTATTGATATGTGGTCCAGACTTATCAGAAATTGGAGCGCCGGAGCTGTCGTGGCTCTGCTTTCAACCGTGGCCCCGCAGGCGGCGAAGGCTTATCAGGTCGACTGCGCCATTCTGCTTTGCCTGGCTGGTGGGTGGCCTGCATCAGCAGAATGTGCCCATGCCCGTGCCGTGTTTATCCGCCGGATCACGCCCTGGCCGATTGAGCCGCCGTTGCAAATCTGGCGTTGTCCGATGGGTGTTTCTGAGCGTGCGCCTTTGCAAAGCACGGCCCCGAAGATCTGGGAGGTCAGCAACCACAATGGTCAGACACTCGCCCAGGTTATTCAGGCTCAGGTGGCTGAAAGCGGTGCCGATATCGACATTAGCGGTCTGGAATTTGATTTTGTCCGCTCGATCCGCGTCTGGGATGTGCGGTACTATAGCCATCGCGAGCGCGGTCGCGACGATGATTGCTCTGAGAGCTACAACATGCGTCTCGGGACCTACGGCACGCAGGGCGAATTCGGTTGGCAGCGCACGACACCAGCAGCTGCCCCGAAATGGGTTCTGCCGTCACGGCGCTGTTCGTCATCAAATTGGCGGCGCGGGGTCGGTGTCGAATGGGAAGATCACGAAGGCAACCATGGATATGAGTGGGTGGCCTACTAGGGCTAGTCGCCGATGTCCTTCATACGCTCCGCGATATCGCCCGCAATTCGCTCATATAGGGCGGCTTGTTTGTCCCTTGGCGTCCCTGGCTTCGGGTTCCTTCGGCGGATGCGTTTGGCAAGCCAGAAGAGTAACCTCGCTGCGGGGTCATCCAATTTTTCCGGCACAGGAGCCGGGTAGTTTTCTTCGAGGAGGGCAACGACCTCAGCATTCATGCTGCGATGGTTGGCCTCGGCTGCGAGGCGAATTCTATCGCGCAGGCCGTCTGGCAGCCGCACGATGAATTTATCCTGATTTTGGGCGCTTTGTTCTGACATGGTGGCACTGTGCCATAAAAAGTATTTGACGCAATAGTGGCTAAATGCCACTAATGGGTGAAGTTACAACCTGGAGGCGTTTCATGAACAGTCGTAAACCAATGCAGCTTCGGCTTCCGCAAGAGCTCAAAGAGTGGATCAAGGCGGAGTCTGATCGCAATGGAAATTCCCAAAATTCAGAAGTGATTCGCGCTATTCGGGCAGCAAAAGACAGGCGCTCCATGCTCAGGTCATCCGGAAATACTAATATGGATCAGGGTGATAGTGCGCATTGTTAACGAGTATGAAAGGTGTCGATTAGATGACCAAAGCAAGTGTACAGACAAAGGCGAAGCAAGCGGCCTCGGCCTTCATCCGTGAGGCGCGGGAGGCAGGTTGGCAGCGCGCGAAGTTCGAGATCAAGCCTGATGGCAGCGTCATCGTCGATGCCAACATGGTCGCGCCAGAGGCGGCAGACGACTTTCTCAACAGTGACCTGAGAATGGGCGAATGACTCGCAAGAGCTTGCCCAAATACGTCTATAATGACCGGGGGTATCTCCGGTTCATCCGGCGTTCACGCGGTATCTCGGTCATGATGCACGAGGAAGCGGGCACCCCGGAATTTTGGGATCATTACAATCGCCTGCTGAAGGGAAAACCCGCGCCAGCGCCGGTAAAACGCAATTTTGAGGCGCTGATTCTTAGCTACTACGAGAGCGACGCCTACAAGAAACTGAAGCCCCGGACGAGGTCCGATTATCGGCGGTATATCAGCCACATTCGCGAGATCTGGGCCGACAAAGACCCCGCGAGGATCGAAACCCATCACATCTACGAACTGCACCGGGCCAATGCGGATCATTGGCGGCAAGCCAACTATCTTGTCCAGGTCATGGTCGTCCTGATGAATCACGCCCGGTTGATCGGCTTCATCAAGAAAGAGCACGGCAATCCGGCGAAGGGTATTCCGCTTTTCAAGCAGCAGAGCGACGGGTGGGAGCCTTGGCCAGATGATGTTCGGGCTGAGTTCGAAGCGCTGGCTTCGAAAAGGGCGCGGCTGGTCTATGAGCTTTGCGTCGGCACAGGTCAGCGTATTGGCGATGTCGTTAAGATGAAATGGGAGCACTTCTCCGATGAAGGTTTCGATTTTACGCAGGGAAAAACCGACAAACCGTTGTGGATCCCGCTCACCGACCGCTTGAAAGCCCACCTCGACGGGCTCGCACGAACGGACGGCACTGTTGTGACCGACGCGAAAGGTCGACCAGTGAGCTACCGTATCGTTGCCGAGGAAATGCGTGCCATCAAAAAGAAGATGAAGCACGAGAAGGCGAGCTACTACAAAACTCACGGGCTCAGGAAAAATGCGACGATCGAGCTGTATCTGGCTGGATGTGATGACGAGATGGTCAAGGCTGTTACCGGCCACTCAGGCGTTGAGATGCTCAAAAAATACGGTGGCCCGATCCGGCAAAGGGAGCTGGCGAAGCGCGCTCAAGAGGCAAGAAATCAAATGGAACGAAGCAAGACCGAAACATGAAAGTTTCAACGGTTGTTTCAAAAATGGCAGTGAAGGAGAGGAAGAATGACGCAAGTCATTGATTTTATTGGAGGCGAGTACCGGAATCGAACCGGTGTACACGGATTTGCAATCCGCTGCGTCACCACTCCGCCAACTCGCCATCCGTGGTGCTCTGAAGTGTTGCTCCAGAGTGGGCGCATAAATGGTATGAATCTTGGGAAGGTGCAAGCCCCTTTTTGAGGGCATTTTGCAGATGCACGCCTCAATGACGTTTCGGCAAGCGGGAGCCTTAGGCGGGGCAGGGGCTTGATAAGGCGCGCAGAGTTGTCACATTCAGGGAAAAGACAGGCGCTGACCGTTGCTGAGCACGCGCGGTTGTGGCAAGAGAACGCAACACGAGTCTGAGCACATGAGAAATCGATGACCGACTATGCCACCCTCCGCACCACTATGGTTGATACGCAGATCCGTCCGTCGGATGTGACCAAGTTCACTGTCATCGAGGCCATGTTAAACGTGCCGCGTGAAGCCTTTGTACCCAACAGCCAGCGCGACGCCGCTTATGTGGACACTTGCGTGACGCTGGACAAAGGGCGGGTGGTGCTGGATGCGCGCACCCTGGCAAAGATGCTGGACGCGCTGGATATTCAAAACGACGAGCTGGTGCTCGATGTGGGCGCAGGGCTTGGCTATTCCTCGGCCGTGATTGCGCGGATGGCGGAAGCGGTGATTGCCGTGGAAGACGACGAAGGCCGGGCGTCTGAGGCGCAGAGCACGCTGAGCGAGCAAGGTGCGGACAATGCGGTGGTGCATCAGGGCGAACTGACACAAGGCGCCGCTGAGCATGGACCTTATGATGTGATCCTGCTTCAGGGCGGTGTTGAAACCCTGCCTGAGGGGCTTCTGGCGCAACTCAAAGAGGGTGGCCGAATTGCCGCGTTGTTTGTGGAAGGTGCTTTGGGGGTTGTGCGCGTCGGCTATAAACTTGATGGTGACATCAACTGGACCTTTGCGTTTAACGCAATGGCCCCCGTGATGCCCGGGTTCGAGAAACACCGGGCTTTCCAATTATAAGGTCCTGATAAGCGGACCAACGACACGCAGGAGGCAGCAGCCATGTTCCAGAAGGTACACAAAGCGGTTCGACACGGTGCGTTGGCACTGACGGTTTCAGCGGTTTCATTTGGAGCGGCGCAGGCGCAGACGCTCTCGGATGCGCTGGCCACGGCTTATGAGCACAGTGGCTTGTTGGAGCAGAACCGGGCGCTGTTGCGGGCGGCGGACGAAGATGTGGCGGTCACGCAAGCACTGCTGCGGCCGATCATCAATTGGTTTGGCAACGTCAGCTATGATTACGGCCGGAACGGTTCTGGTTCGGTGACAAATGCGGTGGGTTGGACACCTTATGCCAACATCGGCGTGTCTGCGGACCTGCTTCTGTTTGACAACGGCAACTCCAAGCTGGCCGTGGAAGCGGCCAAAGAAAGCGTGCTGGCCACCCGTCAGGCGCTGGTGTCGGTGGAGCAGACAGTTCTGTTCAATGCGGTGCAGGCCTTTATGGACGTTGTCGCCGATGATGAGCTTGTAAAGCTGCGTCAGAACAACCTGCGTCTGCTGGAGCGGGAACTGCAGGCTGCGCAAGACCGGTTTGAAGTTGGCGAAGTGACACGAACCGACGTGGCACTTGCTGAAGCCCGTTTGGCTGGCGCGCGTGCGCAATTGGCAGCGGCTCAGGGTGATCTGGAAGCCAGCAAAGAATTCTACGCGGCAGCCGTTGGGGAGCGTCCCGGCAACCTTGTGACCCCACGCAGCTTGCCAAAGGCGGCCGGGTCTCTGGATCAGGCCAAAACCGTGGCGGTGCGGTCGCACCCACAGATGTTGCAGGCGCAGTACCAGATTTCGGCCTCCGAGATTAACGTGCAGCGGGCGCGGGCGGCGATGGGGCCAACCATCACCTTGAAAACCAACATCGGTGCACGTCGTGATTTTGATTCGTCAGCCTTCTCTGACTCCGCCCGTGTGGGTGTTGAGTTGGGTGGCCCGATTTATCAAGGCGGCCGTCTGTCGGCCCTGCTGCGTCAGTCCATGGCACGGCGTGATGCGGAGCGGGCGAACCTGCACGTGGTGCGTCACAACATTCGCCAGAACGCCGGGACCGCCTGGGCGCGGTTGATTGCAGCCGGCGCGCAGATCCAGGCAAGTGCCCGTCAGGTGGAAGCGGCGCGGATCGCCTTTGAAGGTGTGCGTGAAGAAGCCAAACTGGGCGCGCGGACCACGTTGGATGTGTTGACCGCTGAGCAGGATTTGCTGGACGCGGAAGCCGATCGCATTGATGCGCAGGCGGTACAGATTGTGGCGGCCTATGCGGTTCTGTCATCCATGGGGCTTTTGACGGTGGATCACCTGAACCTGCGGGTGGAGCGTTATGACCCGGAAGCCTACTTCAACATGGTGAAAAACGCGCCGGCGCTGCGGTCTGAACAAGGTAAAAAATTAGACCGTGTGCTTAAAGCAATTGGGAAAGAATAACATTTTTCCTATCTGTTGTATGGCTTAGCGGCAGAGGCTACACTCTTCGTGAGGTAAGAGTGGTGAATTTCTATGTCCGATCCAGTGACCAACACGGAAATCGAAGATGTTTTGACGTCTATCCGCCGGCTTGTGTCGGAGAATCGGCCTTTGCCGGACGCGGGTAAAGACGAGGCACCGGCACGTCCGGTGGTCTTTGATACGTCATCGGCGCAGGACGAGATTTCGGAAGATGAGCCCCCTGTGGCGGAAGCGCCATTGGCTCTGGTGCTGACACCTGCGCTGCGGGTTGAGGACACGCCTGACGCCGATGTTGATGGCGATGCTGATGAACCGCAGGCCGCTGTCGACGAAGCGGATGATCCGGACGCTGGCGAGATTGATCCTCCTGAAGACGTCGACGAGGTAGAAGCGCAGGCTGAGCCTGACGCTGCAGAAACCGTCGAAGCGGAGCAAAGTCAGGTTTCCATTGAATCTGAAGAGGTTACGCCAGAGGGTGCCGAGGCCGCGCAGGATGATGTGATGGTCGAGGTGGGCTCTGCAGATGAGGCTGTTGTGTCTGAGGACGAGGCGCCTTTGGCTTTTGAAGCGGCGAGCGATGCCGCTCCAGAAGAGGCGATGGATGAAGAGCAGCCGTTTGATTTCAAACAGGTGCTGGAAGCCCGGATTCACCAGTTCCGCGATGCCACCTCAACCGACGATGTGAGCTATGATCCGGAGGCGGATGCGGCGCCGGATATGGCGGACGCGGTGATGGACGAACTGCGGGCGCATATGCCGGAAGAGATTGCCGAAGCGGCAGAGATTGTGGATGCCGAAGCGCTGTCTGAGGCGATGGAAGAAACCGCCGAGATTGACGAAGCGATGCTGCGTGAAATGGTGGCCGACATTGTGCGTCAGGAGCTGCAGGGCGCACTGGGCGAACGCATCACCCGCAATGTGCGCAAGCTGGTGCGGCGCGAAATTCACCGCGCCTTGGCGGCGCACGACCTCGGATAGGTTAACGCGACCGCGCTTATACAGACATTCAGACAACAAAAAACGCGCCCGTTTGGGCGCGCTTTTTGTTAGGCAGCTTGCAGAGAGTGTTTAGGCGGCTTCGGCCTGTGCAGCGGCGTTGCGGCGCTCGCTTTCTTCGCGCGACAGCGCAACAGAGGTGCGGACACCTTTGCCAACAAATTCCATCAGGCCTTCGACCACACGTTCGTTGGGGTCAATACCTGCGCAGGACAGCACTTCGCGACCGTCGCGGGACCGGGCCCAACGGGCAATCTGTTCCGGGCCGTTGCCGTATTTCTTGTCATCCGCAATGGCATCGTCCAAGGCCGCGAGAACCACAGCTGCGAACAGCTTGCGAGCACGGTTGCCTTGTTCATTGTTGTATGCCGCTGCATCAACGAAATGGGTCATCTCGTCGTCCTTGTGTTATTGCTCTTGTATTTCCGGCGTGGCGCTCCTTATGACGCATCCAAGCCGATTCGGATAGTCCTCAGATGCATAGCTTCTATGCGGAATTTGCATAGCATTCTGCGGATTTTTCCCGTGACAGGTTGTCTTGCCACCTGTCGACTGGGCAGATATAGGAGGCTAAACCCTCCGATCAACCTTTTTTGCTTAGGTTTTCTTAATATGCCCAAGATCAACGGTAACGAAATTCGCCCCGGTAACGTGCTGGAGCACAATGGTGGTCTTTGGGCCGCTGTGAAAGTGGACCATGTGAAGCCCGGCAAAGGCGGTGCGTTTGCACAGGTCGAGATGAAGAATCTGCGCAATGGCTCCAAGCTGAACGAGCGTTTCCGGTCTGCTGACAAAGTGGAGCGCGTGCGTCTGGAGCAGAAAGACCAGCAGTTCCTCTATGAGGATGACGGCATGCTGATCTTCATGGACACGGAGACCTATGAGCAGAACCAGATCCCTGCGGATCTGCTGGGCGATCGTCGTCCGTTTTTGCAAGATGGCATGACCATTGTTGTGGAATTCCACGAGTCCGAGGCGCTGAACGCAAGCCTGCCACAGAAAGTGACCTGCAAGATTGTGGAAACCGAGCCGGTCGTGAAAGGTCAGACGGCGGCGAACTCGTTTAAACCGGCGATTTTGGACAACGGTGTAAAAGTTATGGTGCCTCCGTTTGTGGGGCAGGACGAGAGCATCGTCGTGAACACCGAGACCATGGAATATTCCGAGCGCGCATAAGCCGCGCCCGGACATGTATCCCCGCGCAACCTGCCGGGGGTCAGATTAAGAAACCTCCGGTGACATCACTGGAGGTTTTTTTGTGATTAGATTTTTGAGAGCGGATGAAGTTGAAACGCTGTTGCCGCTGTCGGCGCAGGTGAATGCGCTGCATGAGCGGGAGCATCCGGAGCAATATCGGGGTGATGCTACGCCAGGGGAAGTGACGGAGTTCTTCGCTCGGCGGCTGGA